>DATFRA010000105.1:0-4543 GCA_035263705.1 Allostellaceae bacterium | reverse complement strand
CCCTGCGGCACGCCGTCGATGATGTCGAACAGCACGACGTCGCCGAGATGCTTCAAGCCCGCGAGCAGAGCGAGCGTGCCACCGATCTGCCCGGCGCCCACCAACGCGATCTTGTTGCGTGCCATGCGCGTGATCCTCTCGGAGAGCGGTCCCTGGGAAAGATGCGGCGCGTCTTAGCGCGATTTCACCGAACCGGCAAGGGGCGGAGGGCTAGTCCCGGCGCGCCGCGATGTAATCGGCGCTCTGCATCTCGATCAGGCGCGAGATCGTGCGTTGGAACTCGAAGGTGCCGTCGCCTTCGGGGTAGAGCCCTTGCGGCGGCGCGTCGGCTGAGGCGATCAAATTTCCGTGCGCCTCGTAGAGCGTGTCCACGAAGATGTTGAAGCGCTTGGCAGCGTCGCGCTGTTCGCGCCGGAGCCGTGGGATAGCCTCCAGCACGATGGTGTGGAACCGCCGGCAGAGCGCTAGGTAGTCGGCGGCGCCCAAGGGCTGCTTGCAGAGCTCGTCGAAGGTGAACCAGGCGACCTCTTTGGCCGCGCGCGGCACCAGGACGAAGCGGTTCTGCACCAGCAGCGTCATGCTGCGCGCGGAGGCGTTGTCGGTGAGGTCGGCGAAGGCGCGCTCGAGCGCCCGATAGGCCATGTCGTCCGCCGGAGTGAAATAGACCTGCCGACCGAGCATGCGGGCCAGGCGATAGTCGCGGATGGCGTCAAGCTCGAGAATGTCGAGCTTCTGCTTCAGGAGCGCGATGAAGGGCAGGAAGCGGTCGCGCTGCAGGCCGTCCTTGTAGAGATCGTCGGGCGCGCGGTTCGAGGTCGCGACGACCACCACGCCCTCGGCGAAGAGCGCCTCGAAGAGCCGGCTCAGGATCATGGCGTCGGCGATGTCGGTTACGTCGAACTCGTCGAAGCAGAGCAGCGTCGCCTCGGACCCGATCTCTCTGGCGACCGGCCCGATCGGGTCGCCCCTTTCGCGGCGGCGCCGATGGATGCGCTCGTGCACCTCGAGCATGAAGGCGTAGAAATGCACGCGACGCTTCTGCTCGAGCGGCGCCGCCTCGAAGAACATGTCCATGACGGTGGTCTTGCCGCGGCCGACGCTACCGTAGATGTAGAGGCCCATCGGCGGCAGCTCCGCCGCGGGCCCCAAGCCCAGCCGCGCGCGCCAGCCATGGGCACCGTTGTTGGGCGCATAGCTCGTAAGCGCCCGCCACAAGCTCTGCAGCTTCTCGACCGCGAGCTCCTGCGCGGGATCGGGCAGCAATGTGCCTGCAGCCCGACGCGCTCGGTAGAGCGCGAGCGGTCCTTCGGAGACGGAGTCCTTCTGGGGTTTGCGCGAAGGTGCGGCAGATTGCTGGGACGACATCGGGGCGCGTGTCTATAGCGAAATTCGGCGGCGCGTGCAAAACACGGCGCGGAGCGCAGATGGTCGCTCACCCCTTCTTCGCCATGGCCGGGCTTGTTCCGGCAATCCTTACGTTCTTCGCCCTTAAACGAAACATGTGGACCCCCGGGGACGAGGCCCCCGGGGGTGACGGCGGCCAGGAGCAAAAAGCCAAAGCGCGAGGCGTTATTCCGCGGCGGGCCGGCGTTCCCGCGCATGGTGGATGAGGCAATCGTCGGGCAGCGGGTCGATCGGCGTGAAATCGCGGTTCGCGATGTGCGTGGGGCGACTGAAGCGGCGGATCGCGTTGTCGCAGCGATTGAGCGAGAGATAGACGATCCAGCGCGACCACGGCGTCAGGTTCGAGCCCGAGGCATGCACGAGATTGCAGTGGAAGAGCAACACCGAGCCCGACGGTCCCTTGGGCGCCACGATGCCGCCCTCTTGAACGAGCCGCGTGATGGTGGCGTTATCGATGGTCCAGAGCGGATAGCTGGTGGTGGTGACGTCGTGGTCGGCGGCGAGCTTGCCGGCGCGATGGCTCTTCGGGATGAACATCAGGGGACCGTTGAACTCGTTTGCCTCCGCGAGGAATAGCGCGATGTTCATCGCCTTGGGCGCGGGCATGTCGTCGTCCTCGAACCAGGTGCCGTAGTCCTGGTGCCATTGCCAGACCGCGCCATCGAAGGCCGCCTTCGCGTTGATCTTGAACTGGTGCATGTAAAGCTTTTCGAAACCCAGGAGCTGCATGCCCGGCTCGACGAGCCGCGGGTGGCGCGCGAGGCGCGCGAAGACATCATTCCAGGTCTGCACGTAGAAGGCCGTGCGCGGCGCTTCGGTGCCCCTCTCGCGGACGACCTCCGGCCGATCCGCCGCCAGGAGGCCCGGCACCTCGGCATTGAGGAGATTCATCTCCTCGGTCGTGAACAGGCTCGGCAGGAACAGGAAACCCTGCTCCTCGAACTCGGCGATTTGGGATGGCGTGAGCTTCATGGGGCGGTCTCCCCGTCGGGACGGCTTTGCTAGACTATGGCCGAGCCCGGCAACCGATGCCAGAGGCCGTCAGATCAGGAGGAGGCGCCGATGAACGAAGACACCTTCAACATGGAGGTTCGAAAATTCCTGAAGGTGGTAGGCATCACCTCGCAGCGTGAGATCGAGCTCGCCGTGCGCAAAGCGCTGGAGGCGGGCCGCATCAAGGGCAGCGCGACGCTCGCAGCCAAGATGGTGCTAACCATCCCCGCCATCGGCCTCGACCATCACGTCGACGGCGAGATCAAGATCGGTTGAGCTCGGGAGAGACCCCCCTCGAGATCCTGCGGCCCCGAGGCGATCGTGAGCGAATAGGGCGGCAGAGTCGTGCGCGGAACGACCGCCTGCAGCGTGCCCCCGGCGGTGCCAATGAGTTATATTTTCCTTATTAATCGGATTTATCGATGGCTGCCTCGCCTACCCTGCGTCAGCTCCGCCACCTTGTGGCGTTGGCGGATCACGGCCATTTCGGCCGAGCCGCCGCCGCCGCCACTGTGACCCAATCGACGCTGAGCGCCAGCATCAAGGAGCTCGAGACCGTCCTGGAGGCCGCTCTGGTCGACCGCACCCGGCGACGGGTCGTGCTCACGCCGCTCGGGCGCCAGACCGTCGAGCGCGCGCGGCGCATTCTCGTCGACACCGAAGCGCTCGTGCTTGCAGCCCAGTCCGAGCGCGAGCCGCTGACGGGCACGCTCCGCATGGGCGTGATCCCCACCATCGGGCCCTACCTCCTGCCGGCGGTATTGCCGGGGTTGCGGCGCAGTTATCGGGGCTTGCAGCTTTACTTGGTCGAGGACCTCACTCCGCGTCTCCTCGAGCAGCTCCACGGGGGCCAACTTGATGTGGTGCTGCTGGCGCTTCCCTACGACTGCGGCAACGTCGAAAGCAGCCCACTCTTCGACGACCGATTTGTTCTCGCCCTGCACCCCGGTCATCCCCTCGCGAAGGAGCGGCGCATCGATCCCGAGCGGCTGCGCTCGGAAGAGGTCTTGCTGCTCAAGGACGGGCATTGCCTGCGCGATCACGCGCTCTCGGTCTGCCATCTCGCCGACCGGCGGCGCACCGAAGCCTTCGAGGCGACGAGCCTGCCCACCCTCGTGCAGATGGTGGACAACGGGCTTGGCATCAC
The DNA here is from genome assembly GCA_035263705.1 of Allostellaceae bacterium. Taxonomy (GTDB): domain Bacteria; phylum Pseudomonadota; class Alphaproteobacteria; order ATCC43930; family CGMCC-115725; genus DASZHJ01. The sequence continues at coordinate 999 of DATFRA010000105.1, read as the reverse complement.
GGCACTCCCCGAGCTCGCCATCGACGCGGGGCTCTTGCGCGGCACCAGCCTGGTGACGCGGGCGCTCGCCGCCGAGGAGCCGGGCCGTAAGATTGCGCTCGTCTGGCGTCGCGGCACTGGACGGCACGAAGAGTTCCGGCTGCTCGCGAAGGAGCTCATTGTGCGGGTCAAGAAGAAAGCGCGGCACCGCGCGTAATGCCCGTAGGCTGGCGCCGTTTACCGGGCCCTTGCTATGCTTCACGCCCCTCATCCCCTTGAGGTTCCACATGGCTTCTACGTCGCTCCCCGCTGCCCGTCCCGCCGAGATCGGACTTTCCGAGGAGGGCCTCCGCCGGCTTTCGGCCGCGTTCACCCGCGAGATCGAGAGCAAGCGTCTCCCGGGCATGGTGGCTCTGCTTGCGCGGCGAGGCCGCGTCGGCTTCGTCGAGAGCCTCGGCATGCGCGACCCCAAGAGCGGCACGAAAATGTCGGCGGATACGATCTTCCGTATCTATTCCATGACCAAGCCGATCGTCTCGGTGGCGACCATGATGCTGGTCGAGGAAGGTCGGCTGATGCTCGGCGACCCCCTCTCGAAATTCGTGCCCGCTTTCGCCATGCCGAAGGTGGCCGTGGAGGTGGGCGGCAAGGTCGAGCTCCTGGCGGCAGCGCGCGAGATCACCATCCAGGACCTGCTCCGCCACACCTCCGGCCTGATCTACGAGTTCCGCGGCGCCGGCGCGGTCTACAAGCGCTACTCGGAGGCGAACATCGCTCGCCGCGACCAGACCAACGCCGACCATGCCGCAACGCTCGCCACCATGCCGCTCGCCTTCCATCCGGGATCGCGTTGGGAATACGGGCGCTCCACCGACGTGGTCGGGCGCGTGCTGGAGGTGATCGCGGGCAAGCCGCTGGGCGAGATCCTCGCCGAGCGCGTCATCCACCCCCTCGGCATGGTGGACACGGGCTTCCATGTGTCCGCGTCCGAACTGCAACGGGTGGCCGAGGCCTTCGACA
>DATFRA010000104.1:0-32047 GCA_035263705.1 Allostellaceae bacterium | reverse complement strand
GTGCATTGACCGGAATTGTCGGCGACCGACATCTCGACAGTCAGCCACGGCACGTCGACCAACGACGCGACACCAGGCAGATCTAGGAACGTGAACGGCTCCTTGTTGAGGAGGTCGAGCGTGGTCTTACGAAATGCCTGGAAATCGTAGCGACACTGCACAGTTTTCGGCGATACGTCGGTGATCTCCTGCAGCCAGATTTGGGGCGTATGGGCGAGATCACCCTCCTGCGCGGGAGCGGCGATCCCGTGCATCCACATCGGCTCTCTATGATCAAGATCGCCCTCCTGCGCGGGTACACGCCGCAGCATCAGAAACATTGCCAGGAGAACGAGCGGCATGACACGTGCCGCGCGGCTCAGTCTACCGCGATGACGAAAATTCTGGAGCACGTCCCCCCCCGCTTCGATTTCCGACCTATCGAATGCCGGCCCCTCTCGCATTGAAATGCGAGCCGTCTGCTGCCAGAGGCCAGCAGATGATACGCCCGAACTGCGCGCTTTTGTGCTAAATTTTGCCTTGCGGGCTGTGCCCGTCGGGGCGTCCGCGCACAAGGGGGCCAATATGTGGGCGAGCTTTGGGCGCATGGGGATAGCGCGGGTTCTTCCTGTGCTGTGCGTACTTCTTGCGGGCGGTGTCATCGGGCCGGGAGTGGCCCGAGGCCAGAGTTCCGGCTCATGGCTCGGCGGTTGGCTTAAAACCACCCCGTCAACGGAGCAGATGCTCCGGAACAAGAGCCCGCAGCAGGTCCAGCAGCTGACCCAACTGACCGACCGGCTGAACAAGAATCCAGACGATGTCGAGGCACTCGATGCGCGTGGCCAGCTCTATTTGCAATTCGCGGAGACGAGAGACCTCTATTGGAGCTACTGGCAGGATCTGGCGGCAAAGGATCTGGAGCGCGCGATACAGCTCAATTCGAGCGATTTCACGGCATGGCTCTTTTATGGCGCGCTCAATTTCGAAGTCGGTGACATGTGGTGGGTCAACGACCACTCGAATGCTCAGCGCTCCGTACATGCCTACACGCGCGCGATCGAGCTGAAGCCAAACTTCGCGCGCGCCTATGCCGGGCGTGGCTGGGCGTACGTCGAAATGGGCGACGAGCAGCATGCGAACGCCGATTTTCAGAAGGCCCTGCAACTGGATCCGAGCCTCAAGGGCGTGATCGAGCAGGAGGCTACCGCCATTCGCAATCAGTTGGCGCAGCAGCCTGGCGCCCGCGCCGAAATCAAAATGATGGGCGACTACTGGGTCGCGGCCAACGTTCGCGACCCTTACACGTGCAAGGGGCTCAAGGGGGTTTGGGTGGAGCCCAACGAGTGCCGCTTTTCGAGGATGCTCAATCCGGCCGGGCCGCCGTCGCCGTGATCGTTTGACGATCGACGCACTCGCCGTCATTCGCCGCGTGTCGCCATCCGGAGAGAATCGGCCTCGATCAATGGGGCGCAATCGCGATCACTGCGGAGCGTCAGGTCAACGCAAAGCTGTACACGGGTCGGACGTGATGTCAGCCGCGCGCACAGGGGGCCTTTTCATGATGCGAAGATGGTCTGCTGCCATTCTGTTGGCGGTTATGGCGATGCCGCTTAGCGCTCGCAGCGAAGCGATCGCACAAGCAGTCCCCACTGAAAGAGGGTGCGCAGTGCCCGCCGACGAACGTTGGTCCAAGCAGGAGAAATTTGTCTGGGAGCGTGTTTGCATCGGTCAACCGGCGGATTTCAATAAAGAGGCCGGCTATGGTGGCGACCTCGACCCCAGAAAGTTACCGGCATTGCCGGAGAGCCGGATCCTGACTCCGGTCTTCCTCGAGACGATCCTGCTCAATGATAAGTACCGCGTAGCACTGCCCCGCCAGGGTGTTCGCATCGTCGGCGCGCGCTTTGTCGAGACGATCGACCTAGCAGGGGCAGAGCTAAGGCACCCACTTCTATTGAACAGGAGCCTGCTGGAGAGAGGTGCGAATCTTGCGGAGCTCAGAACGACACATAGGATCGCTTTCGACGGATCCAGAGTTGCCGGTATGCTGAATATGGGAGGTATTCGCATCGACGACACCCTCTCGATGACCGAGGGTGCCGTCTTCGACAGCATCAATCTGATCACTGGAGAAGTCGGCGAGCAGATCAGACTGGTCGGCTCGAAGGTTCTCGGCACCCTCAACATGGACGCGCTTCGAGTCCACAAGGGCTTGTTCATGCGCGAGCAGGCCGAGTTTGCAGAGATCGTCCTTACGGGCGCCCATGTCGATGGTGACGTGGATCTCAGCGGATCGAAGGTCACCGGAAAGCTCGGTATGGCGGGTATCAGGGTGAGCAGAAACCTTTATATGTACTCACGACACGGCCGAGACCCGACGACCGGGCGTGACTGGAATCAGCAGGCTGAATTTGCCGCGGTCGATCTCTTGGGCGCTCAGGTCGGGGAGCAGATAGACCTCGGCGGATCGAGAATCACCGGCCCCCTCACGATGGAAAGACTGCGCGGCGAGGGGAATCTGCTGATGAAAAACGGTGCCTCCTTCGCAGACATAAGACTCAACGGAGCTCACATCAGCGGTCAGATCAGTCTTGATGGGTCAAAGGTCGGCGGAGGCCTGAGCATGGAATCGCTCCGCGTCGACGGACCGGTCTTTCTTTGGAACGGCGCCGAGTTCATGGGGCCGATCAACCTCCTCTTCGGCAAGATCGGCGGCCTGGAACTCGGCAACGGGCGTTTTCACGGAGAGGTGAATCTGACAGGAACGGAGATTGCTGCGCAGCTCGGGCTCGGCACGGCCACGAGCAAGTCGATTCATTGGGACGACAACTCGACACTCATTCTGCGCAACGCCAGCGCCGATGCGCTCCAGGACGCCGATGTGGAGACCTGCTGGCCTGCCATCCTCGACCTGACCGGGTTCAAGTATCGCAACCTTGGGGGGTTCGATAAGGCTGCAGCGGCCCCGATGGCGAATCGTTCGGCCGATTGGTTTGAGCATTGGCTCGCTAAGCAAAGGCAATACTCTCCGCAGCCTTATGAGCAAGTGGCTGCCGTATTGCGTGGGCAGGGACGGCCAGATGTTGCCGATGAAGTGCTCTACGCCAGCAGAGAACGGGAGCGATTAGAGGTGTCGTCCGGCAGCGCTTATGTTTGGCAAACGGCACTAAAGCTCGTCATTGGCTATGGTTATCGGGTGTGGTTGACGTTCTTTTGGTTCGCTGCCTTGGTTGCGATCGGTGCTGCCGTTCAATGGACGAGACCCGGTGCGCCCAAGCATGACGTGCGACGACTCCTCGTCTACAGCTTCGAGATGCTCCTTCCCGTCGTACGCTTTCGCGGCCAGACCCGCGATTTTCCATTTGGCTGGCAAGAAGTGTACTTCCACGTTCATGGCCTCGTCGGCATCGCTCTCACGGGCTTTTTGGGGGCGGGACTGGCTGGCCTTACCAGATAGCTGGATACGGATCGCCTCATTCGACAGTCCGTTCAGTTGCCCCCGGAGAGTTCGCCCTTTGGCCTGGATCAATTCGCACCTCCATCGGATGTCCGAATTCGCCTATCTCATCGTGTCTAGCTAGTGGCCGGTCCGACGCGTCACCGAGGAACATGCGGCGTGAAGCAGATGAGTTGAGGACGGCTTAGGGTCAACAGCGGGTATCGGCGACGTTCAACGCCACGTCCGCTTTGCTTTCCATAGCGGGAATTCGTGCGGCTCTCTGCGACTTCGGCTTGGTGCCACTTCCGGACCTCGGGCTGCGGAGCCCGACCGGCGCACGCAACCAGGGTGCAGATCGAGGGGACGAGCGTAACCAACTTTACGAACTTAGATGTTCGCAATCTCTCATCAGCGGGGATTCAAGGTGCCCGCGTTCTGTTGATTCTTCGTGATTGCAGAAGGTTCCTGGAGGCCGAGCAATCACCATGGATCGAGTGACGCAACGGGTCTAGTATGTCGGGGTTTGCACGCACTTCGGTTCAGCATGGCGGGGACCGAAAGGCCCGCTGGCAGCGATCCGCGAGTGGAGGAGAGCGATGAAGCAACCGTCCCGTCGCCTTGTCCTGTGGGGGTCAATGGTCGTAGCTTGGTACGCGTTACGTGGCGCGTTGCCCGCGGCCAAGGCTGCATCTCCAAACAACGAGACGCGGATCGCGCTCGACGGCTACGATCCTGTGGCTTATTTCACCGACGGCCGCCCGATTAAGGGATCGCAAGACTTCGCGTTCGTTTTCGACGATGCGGTCTACTACTTCACCGGCGCCGACCACCGCGCGATGTTCGCTGCCGATCCCGAGCACTATGCCCCCCAATATTCCGGCTACTGCGCGATCGGCGTCTCGATGGGCAGCAAACTCCATGCCGACCCCGAGGCATGGGCCATTTCCGATGGCAAACTCTTCGTCTTCCACACGAAGAAAGGCATGCCGATGTTCGCGCAGGATTCTGCCGCGATCGTGGAGAAGGCGGATGCCAACTGGCCGACGGTCCGCAACAGCCCATAGGCCAGACTGCGCTCGTCAAAGACCCGCTTTCCCCAGTGCCGCGGCGATCTTCGCCTGATACTCTGGATTGCGAAAGAGCGATCCGAAATTGCTACGGTCGAAGAAGGGATTGAGGCGGCGCACGGCGGCCGCGGCGCGGTCCGCGTCTTCTTGCCGACCGGCCTGGGCGTAGACCGCTGCAATCATTACTTGGCCGAAAGTGTGGTTCGGATTACGCGCGAGGAGCCACTCGAGCGTGCGCGCGGCGTCCGCGCTCCGGTCGGCGAGAAAATATGCAGTGCCGAGGTTCCAGAGATAGTCGATGTCCGGATTCGGATCGAAGTGCAGCGCGGTCTCGTTAGCCTTAATGCTTTCCTCTATCTGCCCCGTGAAGAGCAGAGCACTGCCGAGTCGGCCGTAAGTGTCCGCGTCGCTCGGATTGAGGTCGAGCGCGCGCTGAAGCTCGTTGATCGCGCGCTCATGTTGGCCGAATTGAAGGTATACCGCGCCGAGGAGCGCGTGAGCACCCGCGTTCGAGTCGTCTAGGCTAATCGCCTTTGTGGCGAGGCTCTCAGCCCGTTGCAAAGCCTCAACCGGATCTGCGGTCCAGCCATGGATCACCGAGTACCGATTGACGAAGCCCAGGCCCACGTAGGCGGCGGCATAGGCCGGATCGAGGTCGATGGCGCGTTGGAAAAGGTCGCGCGCCTGAGCGTTGGCTGAACGCGATTGGCGCCCCGTCAGCTCGCGGCCCCGAAGAACGAGGTCGTAGGCTTCTAGGCTGCTCGGAGGCTTGGCCGCGGCCCGCGCCTGCTCCAGCCTAGTCAAGCTGACGGCGAGGGCGCCGGTGATCCGGCGGGTAATGTCGTCTTGAACCGAGAAGACGTCCTTCGGCTCGACGTCGTACTGCGTGGACCACAGCAAAGTACCCTTTGCAGCGTCGGTTAGCTGGACCGATACGCGAATGCGCTCGGGGGTTCGTCGGATCGTGCCCTCAACGAGGTAGCGGGCACCGAGCTCGCGACCGATATCGGCGGGTCGAAGACTTTTGCCCTTGTAGGGAAACACAGCATTGCGGGCGAGCACCGAGAGGTCCGAGAAACGCCCGAGTGCGGCAATGATGTCTTCGGTCAGCCCGTCACCAACATAGTCATCCGAGGCTGCGGCGCTGAGAGTGACGAAAGGCAAGATCGCAATTGTAGGACGCTCTGAGAGCGGTCTCGCCTCAGGATGAGCCATTTGCGCCGAGGCGGCCACCGACGGCGCACTGTCGCTTTTTCGATCGTGCCACCACCATGCCGCGGCTGTGGCAATGACTACAAGCGAGACGACGACCATTACCACCCCAAGCCGGTGGGGCGGCGACACCCACGGCGCCGACGTCATCTCGGGCAGCGCGGCGACATCCTTTGCGGCGAGTCCGAACACCTCTATCGGGCGAGTGATGTTCTTGACGGTCCGCTCGCCAAGGTCAGAGAACTCGAATGGCAGCTTATCCCGGATCGGATCGCGCACTCCGCGCGATACGCAGATGCCGCCGGGCTCGGCGAGCGCCTCCAATCGCGCCGCTACATTGACGCCGTCGCCGTAGATGTCCTTTCCCTCCACAATAATGTCGCCCAGGTTAATACCCACGCGAAACTGAAGCTGTTTGTCCGGCGGAACGCCGGCATTGCGAGTTACCATGCCGCGCTGCACTTCGATCGCGCAGCGAACCGCCTCGACGGCGCTAGGGAACTCGATCAGGATGCCATCGCCGGTCGTCTTCACGATCCGGCCGCGATGTTCATTGATTTTAGGGTCGATTAGCTCGCGGCGGTGAGCCTTGAGGCGCGCGAGCGTACCTTCTTCGTCGGCGCCCATGAGCCGACTATAGCCGGCCACATCAGCGGCCAGGATCGCTGCCAGCTTACGTTCAACGCGCTCGCGCGGCACCGGGGTTGCCCTCTGCCCAGTGGGTAGAGGCTAGCCCAAGCTCAGCGATCAGTACATCGAGGGGTCGCCGGCCAAGGGCACGGATCTCGCCTAGTCCGGAAGGGGTGAAACTGCGACGAATTGGGCGTCCGCGCCATTGTCCGCTTCACCGCCAACACCGGAAGTTCGGACCACGTTTATGAGTTCATGACCTCGTCACCTGGAACCGAAGTTCGTCGCCTATAGAATCTCGCTCGCACAACGCGGGGAGGGTCGTCCGTCGAGCGCTTCTGCTGGCAAACTGAATGGGCTTTTATGCGATGAATTTCAGATTCACGTGACTAGGTGTCGTGGACAGCGGCGCGGTGCTATCGCATGGTGTGGTCCTGCGCTCACACGGGGACCATCCATGGATTTCGAATTCTCCGAGAAATCGAACCGCACTCAGGCCGAGATCAACGCCTTCATCGCCGAGCATGTGGCGCCGCGCGATGCCGACTACACGCACATCGTCGAGCACCAGCATGTCTTCCCGCCGCCGTTTCTGGAGGACCTCAAGGCGAAGGCGCGCGCCAAGGGGCTTTGGAACCTGTTCCTGCCGGGCCTCAAGCCCGACGAGCCCGGCACGCAGATGTCGAACCTCGACTACGCCCCCTGCGCCGAGATCATGGGTCGCATCCACTGGTCCTCCGAGGTCTTCAACTGCAGCGCGCCCGACACCGGCAACATGGAGCTGCTGCACTTGGCGGCAACGCCGGCACAGAAGGCGCAGTGGCTGCGCCCGCTCCTCGAAGGCCGGATCCGCTCCGCCTTTGCCATGACCGAGCCCGAGGTCGCCTCTTCCGACGCCACAAACATCCGCACCTCGATCAAGCGTGAGGGCAACGAGTGGGTGATCAACGGCCGCAAGTGGTTCATCACTAACGGCGGCGATCCCCGCTGCAAGATCCTGATCGTGATGGGCCAGACCAGCCCCGACCGGCCGGAGACGCATCGGCGGCAGAGCATGGTGCTGGTACCCAGGGAGGCGTCCGGCGTGCGCGTGGTGCGCAACCCGCCGGTCATGCACCACCAGGCGCCCGAGGGCCACTGCGAGATCCTGTTCGAGAACGTCCGAGTGCCCGTCGACAACCTCCTCGGCGAGGAAGGCGGCGGCTTCGCGCTGGCGCAGGCGCGCCTCGGGCCCGGCCGCATCCATCATTGCATGCGCTCGATCGGCGCCGCCGAGGTCTCGCTGGAGCTGATGGTGCAGCGCTCGCTCCAGCGCAAGACCTTCGGCCGGCTGCTGCACGAGCACGGCGCGGTGCAGGACTGGATCGCGCTCTCGCGCATCGAGATCGAGCAGGCACGCCTCCTGGTGCTCAAAGCCGCGTGGCTCATGGACAAGGCCGGCAACAAGGCTGCGCGCAAGGAAGTGGCGCTGATCAAGGTCGCGGTGCCGCGCATGCTCGTCACCATCGCCAACCGCGCCATGCAGACCTTCGGCGCCAAGGGCCTGACGCAGGACACGCCGCTCGCGGACATCTGGACCCAAGGCCGCATCCTGCAGCTCGCCGACGGTCCCGACGAGGTGCACCTCCGCTCGATCGCGCGCCAGGAAGTGAAGGCGATGCAAGAGCAGCTCACGCGCAACACGACCGCGAGCAAGAGTCCCGCGGTGAGTTAAGGACTCTCGGAGAATCGAGCCTCTGCTCGAACTGTGCGCGTGTTCCACAGGCTGTGCATGATTACGCGATAGCGCGCTGCCGAGTCGCGGTGCTAAGAGTCCGCTTCCCATGGCCGAGCCCAGTCGCCCCAACAACGTGACGCCGCTGCGCGAGGGCGCGGAGACGCCCTATCGTACGCCGCCGCACAACACCGAAGCGGAGCAGGCGCTCCTGGCGGCGATCCTGGTCAACAACGCCGCCTTCCATCGGGTCTCCGAGTTCCTGCTGCCCGAGCATTTCGCCGAGGGTGTGCACGGCCGCATCTTCGCGGCGATCGCCAAGCTCATCGAGCGCGGCCAGATCGCGAACCCCGTCACGCTCAAGAACCTGTTCGACCAGGACAGCGCGCTGCAGGAGATCGGCGGCGGCGAGTACCTCGCGCGCCTCGCGCGCTCGGTGGTCACCATCATCAACGCCGAGGATTACGGCCGCACGATCTATGACCTGCACTTGCGCCGGCAGCTGATCACGCTCGGCGAGGATGTGGTCAACGAAGCCTTCGCCCACGACCTCGAGCGGGACGCGTTGAACCAGATCGAGGCGGCGGAGAAGCGGCTCTTCGATCTCGCCACCACCGGCCAGTCCGAGCGCGGCTTCCGGCCCTTCGAGAGCGCGCTCACCGACGCGATCCTGATGGCGGAAGCCGCCTACAAGCGGAGCGGCCGCACCACCGGCGTGGCGACCGGCTTCGCCGAACTCGACAAACTCCTCGGCGGCTTGCACCCCTCGGACCTGGTCGTGCTGGCGGCGCGCCCCTCCATGGGCAAGACCGCGCTCGCGACCAATATCGCGTTTCACGCCGCCCGCAATTACCGACCGGTGAAGACGCCGGAAGGGCGCGTCAAGGCCGAGGAAGGCGCCGTGGTCGGGTTCTTCTCGCTGGAGATGTCGAGCGAGCAGCTCGCGACCCGCATCCTCTCCGAGGAGTCCGGCGTGCCCTCGCACCTGATCCGCCGCGGCGAGGTCAAGGAGGACGACTTCGACAAGTTCGTTCAGACGAGTCAGCTGCTCGCGAACCTGCCGCTCTTCATCGATGACGCGCCGGCACCCACCATCGCGGCCGTGCGTACGCGCGCGCGGCGACTGCAGCGCCAGCGCGGCCTCGATCTCGTGATCGTCGACTACCTTCAGTTGATCCGGGGCTCGGGCGAGGGCACCGCCGGCGAGAGCCGCGTCCAGGAGATCTCCGAGATCACCCGCGGCCTCAAGGCGCTCGCCAAGGAACTCAACCTGCCGGTGCTGGCGCTGGCCCAGCTCTCGCGCGCCGTCGAGCAGCGCGAGGACAAGCGCCCGCTGCTCAGCGATCTCCGTGAGTCCGGCTCCATCGAGCAGGACGCCGACGTCGTCATGTTCATCTTCCGCGAGGAGTACTACCTGCACCGCTCCGAGCCGGTGCAGCGGCCCGACGAGAGCGTGGAAAAATTCGGCGACCGCCACGACCGCTGGAAAGAGCTGTGCGAGAAAGCCTACGGCAAGGCAGAGATCATCGTGGCCAAGCAGCGGCACGGGCCCATCGACAACGTAATGCTCCGCTTCGACGGCAAGACCACGAAGTTCACCAACTTCGTCGCCGACGACCACTTGCCCGAGCAGACCGGCGTCTGAGCGCCGAAACGAGCGAGGTCGCGATCCGGCGCGCGGTCCCCGCGGAAAGCGCGGCCATCGCCGAACTCATCCGCGCAGCCTTCGAGGAATACCGCGGCAAGCTCAAACCTGAGTCGGGCGCGCTGAGCGAGACCGCCGGGACCATTGCCTCTGCCTTCTCCGATCACGCCGTGATCGTGGCCGAAACCCGGGGCCGCCTCGTCGGGTGCGTGCTGGCGACCCGGCGAGGCGAGAACCTTTACATCGGCCGGCTCGCCGTGCACCCCGCCTTCCGCCGCCACGGTATCGCTGGCCGCCTGGTGGCGGAGGCCGAGCGGCACGCCCGTGGGACTGGCGCAATCGCTCTCACGTTGGGCGTTCGGATCGCGCTGCCCGAGAATTTCCGTTACTTCGCCGCCTGCGGCTTTCGCGAGGTCGGCCGAGAGGCACATCCGGGCTTCGACCACCCGACCTCGATCAGCATGTCGAAACGACTCGGGGTCGCGGACTGAACCGCGCCCGCAGCCCACAACATGGCTGCCCCGCTGCCGATTCGCGTGGAAAGCACCTCAAATGCTCGCTGCGACACGCGTTAGGCATTAGACTGGCGGTGTCATAAGAGCCCTGAGCACCGCACCTTCCCTCGGATGTCCTCCAAACGCCTTGCCCCTCCCCGCCGCCGCCCGGCGAGCAATGGCGCGGCCGTCGACCGCGCCAGCGCCGTCTTGGAGATCGATCTCGGCGCCATCCAGCGGAACTGGCGGATGCTGCAAGGCAAGGTCGGCAAGGCGGTCCAGTGCGCTGCCGTGGTCAAGGCGGACGGCTACGGCCTCGGCGCGGCGCCGGTCGCCAAGGCGCTGGCGGCCGCGGGCTGCAAGACGTTCTTCGTCGCCACCCTCGAGGAGGGCTTGGCGCTCCGCGAGACCCTCAAGACCGCGGAAATCGTCGTGCTCAACGGCTTGCTGCCGCGCACCGAGGGGGAGCTGTTGCGGGCGCGGCTCATTCCGGTGCTCAACGATCTGGGCCAGCTCGATGTCTGGCGGGAGCTCGTCCTGTCGATGAAGCAGCGCCCCGCCGCCATCCTCCACCTCGACACCGGACTCTCGCGGCTGGGGCTCTCGCGGGCGGAGACCCAGGTGCTGCTGGGCGAGCCCGACCGCCTCGCGGGCGTGCCGCTCCGGGCAATCATCAGCCACCTCGTCGTCGCCGAGGATCCCAAGCACGCCAAGAACGCCGAGCAGCGTCGCCTCTTCCTCGCGGCCCGGCGCAAGTTACCATCGGCCCCGGCGAGCCTCGCGGCCTCCTCCGGCATCTTCCTCGGACCGGATTTTCACTTCGATATGGTGCGTGCCGGGGCCGCGCTCTATGGCATAAATCCGCTCACAGATCAGTTGAACCCGATGTCACAAGTGGTTCATCTCAAGGGGAAAATAGTCCAGGTCCGTGACGTTGACAGGGGCGAGACCGTTGGCTATGGTGCCGAGCACCGCATGGATCGGGGGGGTCGCATTGCAACCGTGGCGGTGGGCTACGCCGACGGGTGGTTCCGTTCGTCGCAGAACCGCGCCATGGCCGGCATCGCGGGCCGGCAGGTCCCGATCGTCGGGCGCATCTCAATGGACCTGATCACCATCGACGTCAGCGGCCTCGATCCCGCCCTCCCGGAGGTCGGCGGGTTCGTCGACCTCATCGATGCCAAGAATCCCATCGACATCGTGGGCAGCCGCGCCGGCACCATCGGCTACGAGGTGCTGACCGCTCTCGGCCGCCGCTACCACCGCATCTATCACGGCGGGTAATCCGCGGATCCGCGTGATCACTCCCCTGGACGACGGCCGGTGAACCCGCACCACTTCCTCGCATCGATCGGCGCGGTGTTCCTGAACGGTCTCTCGGCCGCGGGGCGGATGGCATTGTTCACGCTCTCGACCTTGAGCCATTGCGTGCGGCCACCGATCTACCTGCGCCTGCTCGCCCGGCAGATGATCGATATCGGCTACTACTCTCTGCCCGTGGTGGGCCTGACCGCGCTCTTCACGGGCATGGTGCTCGCGCTGCAGACCTATACCGGCTTCAGCAATTTCGCCGCCGAGAGCTCGGTGCCGACGGTGGTGGTGCTGTCGGTCACGCGCGAGCTCGGGCCGGTGATCGGGGCGCTGATGGTGGCGGGCCGGATCGGCGCGGCGATCGCCGCCGAGCTCGGCACCATGCGCGTCACCGACCAGATCGACGCGCTCACCACCCTCTCGACCAACCCGTTCAAGTACCTCGTGGTGCCGCGCGTGCTCGCGGGCACCATCGCGATGCCGATCCTGGTGTTCATCGCCGACATCATCGGCGTGTTCGGCGGGTTCCTGGTGGGCTCCTACAAGCTCCACTTCAATCCCTCGGCCTACCTCCAGCACACCGCCGACTTCCTGCAGACCAACGACGTGACCGCGGGCCTGGTGAAGGCCGCCGTGTTCGGCTTCGTGATCGCGCTCATGGGCTGCTACTTCGGCTACAACTCGAAGGGCGGCGCGGAAGGCGTGGGCGCCGCCACCACCTATGCGGTGGTTTCCGCCTCGATCCTGATCCTGCTGCTCGACTACGTCCTCACCGCGATCCTGTTCGTGGGTCGGTGATGAACCCGAAAGCTCCCTCCGGCACGCCCAAGATCGCAGTTCGCGGACTTAAGAAATCCTTCGGCCGGAAGGTCGTGCTGGACGGCCTCGACCTGGAGATCGGCGTCGGCGAGAGCGTGGTGGTGATCGGCGGCTCCGGCACCGGCAAATCCGTGCTGGCGAAGTGCATCATCGGCCTCATGCGGGCTGACGGCGGCTCGATCAAGATCGACGGCGAGGAGATGATGGGCCGCCCCACCGGGGAGCGCGAGCGCGTCATGCGCAAGTTCGGCATGCTGTTCCAGGGCTCGGCGCTCTTCGATTCCCTGCCGGTCTGGCAGAACGTCGCCTTCGGCCTGATCCAGGGTCACAACATCGCGCGGGCCGAGGCCAAGAAGACCGCGCTCGAGAAACTGGCGCAGGTCGGGCTCGGGCCCGAGGTGGGCGAGCTCCGGCCGTCGGAGCTCTCGGGCGGCATGCAGAAGCGCGTGGCATTGGCCCGCGCGATCTGCGCCGAGCCCGAGATCATCATCTTCGACGAGCCCACCACCGGCCTCGATCCGATCATGGCGGACGTGATCAACGACCTCATCATCAAGTGCGTGCGCCAGCTCGGCGCCACCGCCATGTCGATCACGCACGACATGGTGAGCGCGCGCAAGATCGCCGATCGCATCGCGATGATCTACAAAGGCAAGATCATCTGGTCCGGCCCTACCGCCGAGATCGACCACTCCGGCAATGCCCACGTGGAGCAGTTCATCCACGGCCGCGCCGAGGGGCCGATCCAGATGGAGGTGCGGGCGCACTGATCGCCTGGAGCATCCGATTTGGCCCGTGCACACACGCGCTTCGTCTGCCAGCAATGCGGCGCCTCCTATCCCAAATGGGCCGGCCGGTGCGAGGCCTGCGGCGGCTGGAACAGCCTGGTCGAGGAGACCACGCAGTCAGGCTCGCCGCGGGGCCTCGGCGGCGCCAAGGGCAAGAAGATCGAAGTCGTCGGCCTCGCCGGCTCGAGCGCGCCCCTGCCGCGGCGGATCACGGGGATCGCCGAGCTCGACCGCGTCTGCGGCGGCGGCCTCGTGCCGGGTTCCGCGCTGCTGGTGGGCGGCGATCCCGGCATCGGCAAGTCGACCCTCCTGCTCCAGGCGATGGCGGCCCTCGCGGCGCCCAAGACCGGGAGCGCACCCACCTGCCTCTACATCTCCGGCGAGGAGTCCCTCGACCAAATCCGCCTGCGCGCGCTCCGGCTCGGCGTCGCCGGAACGCCCGTGCAGCTCGCGGCCGCCACCAGCGTGCGGGACATCGCGACCTCCCTCGACCAGCGCGGCGGACCGGACGTCGTCGTCGTGGACTCCATCCAGACCCTCTACCTCGACAGCCTCGACAGCGCGCCCGGCACGGTGAGCCAGGTGCGCGCGTCGGCGCACGAGCTGATCCGGCTCGCGAAGGAGCGCGGCTTTTGCCTGCTCCTCGTCGGCCACGTCACCAAGGAGGGCACCATCGCGGGACCGCGGGTGCTCGAACACATGGTCGACACGGTGCTCTACTTCGAGGGTGAGCGCGGCCACCAGTTCCGCATCCTGCGGGCGGTCAAGAACCGGTTCGGGCCCACCGACGAGATCGGCGTCTTCGAGATGACCGACCGCGGCCTTGCGGAGGTGCCGAACCCCTCGGCGCTCTTCCTGGCGGAGCGCCGCGGCGAGGTCAGCGGCTCCGCGGTGTTCGCGGGCATGGAGGGGACGCGTCCCGTGCTGATGGAGATCCAGGCGCTGGTGGCGCCGTCGCCGCTGGGCACGCCACGGCGCGCCGTGATCGGGTGGGACGGCAACCGGCTCGCGATGGTGCTGGCGGTGCTGGACGCGCGGGCCGGCCTCGCCATCGGCGCCAACGACATCTACCTTAACGTCGCCGGCGGCCTGCGCATCGCCGAGCCGGCGGCCGATCTCGCGGTCGCGGCGGCGCTGGTCTCGGGTGCCACTCAGCAGCCGGTACCGGCCGACACCGTGGTCTTCGGCGAGATCGGCCTCTCCGGCGAGGTGCGTCCGGTAGCGCAGGCGGAGGCGCGGCTCAAGGAAGCGGGAAAGCTTGGGTTCGCCTCGGCGTGGATGCCGCGCCGGTCGGGCCAGGCCCGCTCGCGCGCCCCCGAAGGCGCGCCCGCCTCCATCCGGGAGATCGCGCACTTGGGCGACCTGCTCGCCCGCTTCGACGTGACGCCGGGACGCGCCGCGCCGCGCCGCGCGGCGCCGAGATGACCCAGATTGGACTCTCGCGCATTTGCGGAATTCCTGCGGCTTGGACTCGCCGCTTGTGAGACAATAGCCCCATGAATCCGTTCGACATCTTCATCATCGTGCTGATCGTGATCTCGGGCCTCTTCGCCTTTGCCCGAGGCTTCGTCCGCGAGGTGCTGTCGCTCGGGACCTGGATCGGCGCGAGCTTTGCCGCGCTCTACGCCTTCCCTTATTCGCGCCCGATCGCCGAGCAGTGGCTCCAGAAGGGCATGGTCGCCGATGCCGCGGCGGCGCTCTCGGTGTTCGTGGTCGTGCTGATCGCGCTCTCGATCGTGAGTTCGGCCATCGCGCGCCGGGTCAAGGACAGCGCGCTCTCCGCTCTCGATCGGACGCTGGGGCTGCTGTTCGGTCTGGTGCGCGGCGTGATCCTCGCGTGTCTCGTCTATATCGGCGTGACCTGGGCATTGCCGGAGGCGAACCGGCCGGTGTGGATCAAGGAGGCGCGCACGGCATCGCTGCTGCAGATCGGCGCCGACAAGCTCAAGGCCCTGGTGCCCAGCTCCGTGCGCAATCGAGCGGAGACCACCGCTGCGGAGGCGCAACAACGCGTGGACCAGGCCCGCGACGCCACGAACGCGATCCGGGCCCTCCAACAGCCGACGCAAGCTGCGCCGAAAGGAAGCGATTCCGCGGGAGGCAAGGGCTACACCAGCGATCAGCAGCGGGACATGAACCGCCTGTTCGAGCAGAACTCGTCGCAGTGAGGGTCTGAGCGCCGCCGCTACTTGGCTCTTCGAGGGGGACGCCGATGGCCAGGATCACGGTACGGAAGGGCATGCCGAGCGCGCAGGTTGCCAAGTCGGAATTCGCCGAGCGCTTGCGCCAGCGCTTCTACGATCCTGCCTTCGCGAAGCTCCGGCCGCAGATCGAGGCGATCGTCGAGACGGCTTGGCAAGCCTACGACGAGTACCGCAAGAGCCCGCGCACGCGCCGAGCCGGTCCGGGATTCGCCGACCCGAGCGCTGAATTGGCCGTCGAATGGTTGGCGACCCGGCGCGCCATCAGGGCAGCCGAGCGCAAGCAGAGAGATTCCCGCACGCTGTCGCGCATCCTGCTGGTGAACGCGTCCTCGCGTAGCGAGCATACTTGCCCCGGCGAGATGTCGAAGACCTTCCGGCTCACCACCATTGCCGAGCGGGTCGTGCGGCGCGAACGCGGCTTCGAGGTGGATCTTCTCGATCTGAGCCGGCTGACCTCCGAGTACGGCCGCGTCATCTATCCCTGCAAGGCGTGCGTTTCGACCGCGATGCCGCTCTGCAACTGGCCGTGCTCGTGCTATCCCAACCATGCGCTGGGCCAAGTGAACGACTGGATGGCTGAGATCTATCCGCGCTGGGTCGCGGCGCACGGCGTGATGATCTTGGCGCCCGTCAACTGGTATCAGGCGCCCAGCACGCTCAAGCTGATGATCGACCGGCTGGTCTGCGCCGATGGCGGCAACCCCGATCCGACCTCCACCGGCGGCAAGGATCCCAAGCGCGCGAAGGAGCTCGAGCTCAAGGGCTGGTCCTATCCTCGGCACCTCGCCGGCCGCGTGTTCTCGGTAATCGTGCATGGCGATGCCGCCGGCGTCGAGAACCTGCGCCGCATTCTGACCGACTGGCTCACCGATATCGGGCTCATCCCGGCAGGGCACAAAGCGCTGCTCGGCTCGTACGTCGGCTATTACCAGCCCTACGCCACAAGTCATGCGGATCTGGACGCCGACGTCGCCTTCCAGGAGGAGACCCGAAACGCCGCGCGCACGCTGATCGAAGCCGTGCGCCTGCTCCGGCGCGGCAAGCTCGCGCAGCCGGACCGGCGACTGCCGGAAACTCGACCCAAGTAGGCCGACTCGCGGAGGCATTTCGGGCGCTTCCTTCCTCGAGGGCGCCGCATCCGATTGACCAAGCAAGGAGTTGCCGAGCGGCTGGAAGTGTCGGCGGATTGCGTGTAGAACCCTCGCGCCGGGCCTCCAAAACCCGCGGAGTCGTCACCATTTAGCCTAGCGTGGGAAACGCTCTCCAACCGATCGCCGAGGGTCCCGATATGCCGGCTACGCACCCCCATGACGATGACCATCTGAGGGAAGAGTGCGGCGTCTTCGGCGTGTTCGGCCACCCAGAGGCGGCGGCGCTGGTGGCGCTCGGCCTGCACGCCCTGCAGCACAGGGGCCAGGAAGCCGCGGGCATCGTCGCCTTCGACGGCGAGCAATTCCACGCGCACCGCGACATGGGCCATGTCGGCGACATCTTCTCCTCGAAGGACGTGATCGCGCGGCTCGCGGGTCACTCCGCGCTCGGCCATGTCCGCTACGCCACCACCGGCGAAGTCGCCATGCGGAATGTGCAGCCGCTGTTCGCCGATTTCGAGTTCGGCGGGCTCGCGATCTGCCACAACGGCAACCTCACGAATTCCTATCACCTGCGGCGGCAGCTGGTGCGGCGCGGCAGCCTGTTCCAGTCGACCAGCGACACCGAGGTGATCGTCCACCTGATCGCCACCAGCCTCAAGCACACGGTCGAGGACCGCATGGTGGAGGCGCTCCGGCAGGTGGAGGGCGCTTACTCCCTGGGCGCCCTGTCGCAGGACGGCTTGTTCGGCGTGCGTGATCCGCTTGGCGTGCGGCCGCTGGTGCTCGGCCAACTCGGCGATGCCTGGATCATCTCGTCTGAGACCTGCGCGCTCGACATCATCGGCGCCGAGTTCGTGCGCGACGTCGAGCCCGGTGAGCTCCTCACCATCGACGCGCTGGGCGTGCGCAGCTCGCGGCCGTTCCCGAAGCAGAAGAAGCGCTTCTGCATCTTCGAGCACATCTATTTCGCGCGGCCCGATAGCGTGGTCGAGGGCACCAGCGTCTATGAGGCGCGCAAGCGCATCGGCGCCGAGCTCGCCCGCGAGAGCCACATCGACGCCGACCTCGTGGTGCCCGTGCCGGACTCCGGCGTGCCGGCGGCGATCGGCTACGCGCAGGAGTCGGGGCTGCCCTTCGAGCTCGGCATCATCCGCAATCACTACGTCGGCCGGACCTTCATCGAGCCGACCGACCAGATCCGCCACCTCGGCGTCAAGCTCAAGCACAACGCCAACGGCGCGAGCCTCGCGGGCAAGCGCGTCGTGCTGGTGGACGACTCGATCGTGCGCGGGACGACCTCGACCAAGATCGTCGACATGGTGCGGGGCGCGGGCGCCCGCGAGGTGCACATGCGCATCTCGAGCCCGCCGACGACGCATTCCTGCTTCTACCGCATCGCCACGCCCGAGCGCGAGCAGCTCCTGGCCTCGCGCTACGACGTGCGCGCCATGGGCCGCGTCATCGGCGCCGACAGCCTCGCCTTCATCTCGATCGACGGGCTCTATCGCGCCATGGGCGAGGCCGGCCGCGATCCCACAGCGCCCAAATTCTGCGACGCCTGCTTCACCGGCGATTATCCGATCGCGCTCACCGACCACGACGCGGGCAAGGTCTCGATCCAACTCTCGCTCCTCGCCGAGACGGCCTGACCGCATGGTGGCCGCGAGCGGCCGGCTTCAGGGCCGTCTCGCCCTGATCACGGGCGCGTCCCGCGGTCTCGGTGCCGCGCTCGCCAGGCGCTTCGCCGCCGAGGGCGCCCGGGTCATCCTGGTCGCGCGCACCCAGGGCGGGCTCGAGGAGGTCGATGACGAGATCCGCAAGATCGGCGGCGCGCCGGCAACGCTGCTGCCCCTCGATCTCCGCGAGCTCGACAAGATCGACCAGATGGGCGCGGCGATCCAGCAGCGCTTCGGCCGGCTCGACGTGCTCGTCGGGAACGCGGCGGTGCTCGGCAAGCTCTCGCCGCTGGGCCATCTCGACTCCAAGAGCTGGGACGAGGCGATGGCGGTGAACCTCACGGCCAATTGGCGCCTGATCCGAGCCGTCGACCCGCTGCTCAGGCTCTCCGACGCCGGCCGTGCCCTCTTCGTCACCTGCGCCGCCGCCCGAGACCTCGCCGCCTACTGGGGCGCCTATGCCGCCAGCAAGGCGGGGCTCGAGGCGCTGGTCCGCATCTACGCTCGCGAGCTCGGCATCACCAGAGCGACTGCGAACCTGATCGATCCCGGAGTCATGGCCACGACGCTGCGGCTCCGCGCGTTTCCGGGCGAGGACCGCGCCAAACTGCCAGCCCCAGAAGGCCGCACCGAGATCTTCGTCACGCTTGCCGAGGCGCGCTCGGCGCGGAATGGCGAGCTCGTTTCGACCGTTGCCTGATGCGCGTCAACAAGAGGAGGAAACCGATGCGTCCCTTAGCGATCCTGGGTGTGGTGCTCATCCTGCTCGGGATTGCCGGGCTGGTGGTCCGCAGCATACCGGTCCGTCATACCGAGGAGGTCGCGAAGATCGGTCCGGTGACCGCGACTCAGACCACCGAAAGCGAATATCCGATCCCGACCTATGCCGGCATCGTCGCGGTGCTGGCGGGCGCGGCCCTCATCTTCATGGACCGCCGCCGCACGTGAGCCGGTCAGTCCTTCTTTTCGGCATAGGGGTTCTTGCCCTTGCGCAACATCATGCGGATCGGTACCCCCGGCAGGTCGAAGTCCTCGCGCATGAGCTTCACGAGATAGCCGCGGTATGACTCCGGCAGGTCGCCGGGCTTGGAAGCGAAGAGCGCGAAGGTGGGCGGCCGGATGTTCGCCTGCGTCATGTAGCGCAGCTTGAGCCGGCGCCCCGAGACCAGCGGCGGCGGATGCCGCGACTGTGCGGCCTCGAGCCAGCGGTTGAGCGCGGGCGTGGCGATCCGTCGGTTCCAGGCCGCGTGGGCGGCGAGCACCGCCGGCATCAGCTTGTCGATCCCGCGGCCGGTCCTCGCCGACAGGGTCACGGTGGCGAGCCCCTGCAGCTGCGGCAGCGAGACCCCGAGCCGGTCCCGCAGCCTCTCGAGGGCCTTGGGCCTGTCCGAGACCAAGTCCCACTTGTTGACCGCGAGCACGAGGGCGCGCCCCTCCTCCTCGACGAGCCGTGCGATCGCGAGATCCTGGCGCTCCAGCATCTGCTCCGCATCGATCACCAGGATCACCACCTCGGCGAAACGGATCGCGCGGAGCGCATCGCCGACCGAGAGCTTCTCCAGCTTCTCCTCGACCTTGGCCTTGCGGCGCAGCCCCGCGGTATCGGTCAGCCGGACCGGCTTGCCCCGCCAGTGCCACGCAACGGCGATCGCGTCCCGGGTGATGCCGGCCTCGGGCCCAGTGAGCAGCCGCTCCTCCCCGAGGAGGCGGTTGACCAGGGTCGATTTTCCAACATTTGGCCGTCCCACCACGGCGAGTTGCAGCGGCTTCGGTACGTCTTCTGCCGCCGCGGTGGGCTCCCGCGACGCGGGCGCGGGCGGGCTTTCGATCAGGGGACGGAGCGCGGCGTAAAGCTCCGCCATGCCGTCGCCGTGCTCCGCCGAGATCGCGATCGGCTCGCCGAGCCCGAGCTCATAGGCGTCGAGCACACCGGCCGCGCTGCCGCGGCTCTCCGTCTTGTTCGCCAGCAGCAGGGTCGGCAGGCCGCGCCGGCGCAGCCGCTCCGCGAAATGCCGATCGACCGGCGTCAGGCCCGCGCGCGCGTCGATCAGGAACAGCACCGCGTCGGCGCCACCCAGCGCACGCTCGGTCTGCTCGCTCATGCGCGCGGGCAAGCTCTCGCGCTCGGCCTCCTCGAGGCCCGCGGTGTCGAGCACGCGAAAGCGCAGGTCGCCGAGTCGCGCTTCGCCCGCGCGCCAATCTCGCGTGACGCCGGGCGTGTCGTCGACCAGGGCCAGGCGGCGCTGCGTCAGGCGGTTGAACAGGGTCGACTTGCCGACATTTGGCCGGCCAACGATGGCGACCGTTGCGGTCATGAGGCGCCCTCGACCCCGTCGTCCGAGCGGGCTAGCGGTAGGCGATGAGGTCGGCGCCCTGTGTGACGATGTAGAGCGTCTGGTTCGCGAGGACCGGCGCCACATAGCTGCCGTCGCTGAACACGATCCGCCCGAGCGCCTTCCCCGTATAAGGCGAGATCGAGATGGCATCGCCATTGGAGGCCAGTACGATCAGCCGGTCGCTCGCGAGCAGGGGCCCCGACCAATCGAGCGGGTCCTTCTTTTTCTCCTCGTTCTCGTAGCGCGGCAGGTCGAGCACCCACTTGATCTTGCCCTCGCGCCGGGTCAGGCAGACCACGGAATTGTCGTTGGTCAGCACATAGACAAAGTCGCCGGCGACCCACGGCGTATAGGAGCCGCCAAGGTCCTGCTCCCACACGCGGTCGCCCGTGCGCAGGTCGATGGCCACCATGCGGCCGCTGTGGCTGATCGCGAACACCAACCCGTGGTCGATCACCGGCCGCCCGCGGATATCCGCGAGTGCCGTCAGCGCGTCGAGGCTGCGGGCGCTCGCGAGATTGTCGGTCCAGAGCGGCCGGCCGTTCTCGACCCGAAGCGCGAAAAGCTCGCCGGAGGAATAGGCGACCACCACGATGTCCCCCTCGACCGCCGGGCTCGAGCCGCCGAGCAAGCCCGCGGTCTCCGGCAGGCCGTTGTGCGTCCAGAGGATGCGGCCGTCGTCGGCCGCCAGTACCACGAGTTCGTTGTCGACCGTCACGGCGAAGACACGGCCGTCCGCCACGGTGGGCGGCGCGTGCAGGGGCCCCGGCACCGGCCGGCGCCAGAGCTGCCGGCCGTTCTTGGCGTCGAGCGCCAGAACCTCGGCGTAGCCCGTGGAGACATAGACCCGGTTGCCCAGCGCTGCGACGCCGCCGCCGAACGTGGTGGTATCCACCTTCTTCGGCTTCGGATTAAAGGTCCAGAGCCGCCGGCCGTTGCCGGCGTTGAACGCCATGACCACGGACTCGGCGTCCATCGTGACAATGCGGCCGTTCTCCACGACCGGCGCTACCAGAACTTGGCCGGAGCGCGAGGTCCCCTCGCCGAAGCTGCGCGACCACGCCTGGTGGACGCGCTCGCCGAGCGCCAGATGATACATCGCGTGAGTCGGATAGCCGCCGGCCTCGGGCCAGTCGCGGTTCACCACGGGCTGCGGCAGGCGCACATCGATCTCTTGGATCGAGGGATCGGGCTTGATCGTCTGCTCGAGGTTGAGCACCGACACCCGCTTGCCCGGCAGCGGCGGCTTCGGCGCATTCGGCAATAATGCATCGACGGCTTCGGAGAGCCCGCCGCCGCAGCTCGCAAGTCCGAGCCCGACCGTGGCGATCGCCAAGGGATAGAGCCACTTCATCGGCGCCCGTCCCCGCTCAAGACCCTAATGCCGCCACCATCTGCGCGGCACGCGCGCGCAGACCATTGGGCGCCGTCAGATCGTCGATGATCTTCTGGTAGTCCGCCTTCGCTGCGGCGCGGTCGCCGGTCTTCAAGTGCACAACCGCGGTCACCTCGATCGCCGTCGCGTGCCATGGGTTATCCGGCACCGTCAGCGGCGCCAATCGCTCGACCACCACTTGCGCGTCGATCGTGTCGAGCGCGTGCAGACCCCAGAGGAGCGTCGCGAGATCGCGATAGAGGGGATCGACGGCGCCATCCTTGGCGATCGCGTCATAGGCGGCAATCGACGCCGCCTGGTCTCCCGCGCGCGCTCGGAGTGCCGCCGCCTCGAAGCGAGCGACGATGGCGCGGCCAGCGTGGGCGCTGCCGGCAAGCGCGCCCAGGGCATCGGCGGCTTCCGCGGGCTTGCCGGAGCGGGCGTCGTCAAGCGCCAGCGCGTAGCGCATCCCCTCGGCCTCGCGCTGGTGCTGATCGTAATACCGCCAGTAGGTGACCGCAGCGGTCGCGATGATGATCAGCGCGGCGAGGCCGATGAAGTAATTCTGATACTGCTTCCAGAGCTGCAGCCATTTGTCATGGCGTAGCTCTTCATCAACTTCTTGAAAGATATCGCTCACTGGCAACCCCGGCACCGAACGGGCGGTACCATAGCGGCTCGCCTCCAACGAGGCAAACAAGGCCGAGCCGGCGTCCGAGCCACTGGACGCGCCCGTTGAAATCGGGAAGACTTGGACCGATGGGCGTCGAAGAGACAATTCCCTAGGGCGGGTGGAGGATGGCGACGCTCCACCGCCTCAGCGACTACCGCCGCAAGGCCAAGGCCGTCTTCTTCAGCCGCCCCGAGCTCAATCAGCTCCTCTCCCTCTATAGTCGACAGGTCATGCGCGCCGAGTGGCGCGACTATGCCATCGACCAGCGCGACGGCGCGGCGCTGTTTTCCGTATTCCGCCACACCCACGAGCGCCCGCTCTACACGGTGGTGAAGTTCGCGCCGGGCACCAGCCGCCATGGCGACTACGCGGTGCTGAGCGGCCCGCAGCGGCTCGCGAGCGGAGCGACCATCGCCGAGGTGCTGCGCGCCCTCCAGAAGTGCCTTCCCGCCATGCACGCGGTCGAGCTCGGCGCAAGCTAGCCGCAGTCTCGACGGCGCACGACCTAGTGCCGGCACTCCTTCTCGATCACGGCTTCGACGCCGAGCGCCAATGCGAGCAAGTGCCGGTCCTCGCCGTGCCGACCCATGAGCGTCAGCCCCACGGGTCCCGCGCCCCGTTGCGACATCGGAATGGTGATCGCGCAGCCATCCAGGAAATTGACCGGCGCGGTATTGCGGAGGATGCGCGCATTGAGGCGCCAGAAGTCCTCGTCCTTCGCAAAGGCCGCGATCGGCGGCGCCACCAGCGGCAGCGTCGGCATGATGAGCGCGTCCACATCGGCGCTCTCGCGATCGACCCGCGCGATGAGGTCCGCGCGCTGGTCGATGAGGCGGACGTATTCGACCGCTGTCATCTCGCGGCCGCGCTCGATGCGCACGCGCACGCGCGGGTCGTACTCCGGTCCGCGTCGCTTCAGCAGCGGCTCGTGCCAGGCATAGGCCTCGCAGGGCGAGAATCCGCCCTTGGCGTTGATCGCGGCGTACTCGCCGAGCGGCTTCAGCGGCAGCTCAACGACACGGGCGCCGGCTCGGCTCAGCGCGGAGGTGGCGCGCTCGAACGCACCGGCGACCGCCGGCTCGAGGTCGTCGAGCATCAGCGTCTGCGGAATGCCGAGCCGGAGCGCGCCGACAGGGATCGCCTGCGGCACGACCGCCGGCTCGCCTGCCATCACCGCGTCCGTGATGGTGCAGCAGGCGACGCTCAGGCCGATCGGCCCGATGGAGTCGAGCGTGGTCGAGAGTGGCGTGGCGCCAGCCCGAGGGACCCGGAACTGCGTCGGCTTCAATCCCGCAAGGCCGCAGAACGCCGCGGGGATGCGCACGGAGCCGCCGGTGTCGGTGCCGATCGCGACCGCGGCCATGCCATCCGCTACGGAGATCGGCGCACCCGAGGAGGAGCCCCCTGGAATCCGCGTGCGATCCCAGGGATTGCCGGGCGTGCCATAGTGCGGATTGATGCCGACGCCCGAGAAGGCAAACTCCGTCATGTTCGTGCGGCCCATCAGCACCGCGCCTGCGGCCTTGAGCCGTGCCACGATCGGCGCATCGGCCTTGGCGGGCGGCGCGTCGTCGAGCGCCTTCGAGCCCGCGAGCGTGCGCTCGCCCGCGACATCGAAGAGATCCTTGATCGAGACCGGAATGCCCGCGAGCGGCGAGGCGACATAGCCGGCAGCGCGGAGCTTGTCCTGAGCGTCAGCCGCGGCGCGGGCGCTCGCGTCATAGACCTTCACGAAGGCGCGCTTGCCCTCGCCCGCGGGGTCGGCGACCCGCTCGAGAGCGGCCTCCACCAGCGCGCGGCTGGTGGTGCGCCCGGCCGCGAGATCGGCAGCGAGCTTGGCGAGCGTGGGCCTCAGGGCGGACGCGGTCATGCGATGCCTCGTTGATGTCGAATGGCTTCGATCCGAGCAAACACCGCACCGGCGAATCTGGCAAGACTGTGGCGAGCGGGACCCCAACGTTAAGATGCGACTAAATCACGCCGGAAGCGCCGCAGACCAGCAATGCAGGCTTTGCGCTGGGCGCGCGGCCGCTTGTGCTGGAGGATGTGGCGTCCGCTCTGCAGCGATCGGTCATGGATAAAGTCGTCATGCCGGTGCCGACCCGCGAGGAAGTGCGGCGCGGCATCCTCTACATGATTCTCGCCGTCGCCGTGTTCTCGGTGGTGAACGCGCTCGTCAAGTACGAGGAAGCGGTCTACCCCGTCTCGCAGGTGATCTTCTTTCGCAGCATCTTCGCGCTCTTGTTCTCGTGCGGCTTGGTGGTGCGCGACGGTGGATTCTCGATCCTCCGGACTCACAGGGTTGCCGAGCATGTCGGCCGCGGCACCCTGCAATTCATCTCCATGGTCTGCATTTTCGTCGCCTATCACCTGATGCCGCTCGCCGACGCGGTCGCGGTCACCTTCTCCTCGCCGCTGTTCCTGACCGTGCTCTCGATACCGTTGCTCGGCGAGAAGGTCGGGCGGCACCGCTGGGGCGCGGTGATCGTGGGATTCGTCGGCGTGCTGATCATGGTGCAGCCGGGTCCGGGCACGTTTTCCTACGGCGCCATCCTGGCGCTGGTGAACGCGGCGCTCGGCGCCTCCGTCACCATCGCGCTCCGGCGCATGAGCCTCACCGAGCGGCCGGCAACACTCGTGACATATCAGGCGCTGGTGGCGACGGGCTTGAGCCTAGTTATCCTGCCCTTCGGCTGGGTCAACCCGACCTGGGATGGCGCCATCGGCCTCGCCGCCATCGGCCTCGTCTCGGGCGTCGGTCAGATCCTCTGGACGCAAGCGTTCAAGCTGGTGCCGGCGGCGATCCTGGCGCCGTTCAGCTACACCAGCATGGTCTGGTCGATCGCCTTCGGCTACTTGATCTGGGGCGACCTGCCGACGTCCGTGCTGATCGGCGGCGCTTGCGTCGTCGTCATGAGCGGACTCTATATCCTCTATCGCGAGACCATCCGGCGGCAGAGCCGGCGTCCGGTGCTCGC
The DNA here is from genome assembly GCA_035263705.1 of Allostellaceae bacterium. Taxonomy (GTDB): domain Bacteria; phylum Pseudomonadota; class Alphaproteobacteria; order ATCC43930; family CGMCC-115725; genus DASZHJ01. The sequence goes on along the minus strand of DATFRA010000104.1, from coordinate 6,613 downwards.
GGCCGCCGCGGGCGACGACTGAAACCGTGGCGCGCGTTGCGCGCGCTCCTCGGCGGTGCATAATTCCCGCGTGGCCTGCGGGAGAGACTGTCATGCGATCTGCGCTCGCCTGGGCTCTTCACTTGCTTTCAGCGGCTCTGGTCGGGCTCGTCCCCTGGCTTGGCGCGGCGCACGCCGAGGGCGCGGGCGCCTGCGCCGAGGTCATCTCGCAGCGGCATTCGCCGGTCGCGCTCGCGAGCTATCGCATGGGAATCGCCGAGACCGACCCCGTGGTCGAGCTCGCCTACATCGGACATTCCAGCTTCGTGATCACCAGCCCCGGCGGTGTCACCGTGGTCACGGACTACAACGGCATCCTGCGGCCCAAGGCCCCGCCGGACGTCGTCACCATGAATCACGCACACATGATGCACTACACGGACGATATCGATCCCGGCATCAAGCTGGTGCTGCGCGGCTGGGACACCGGCGAGGGTCCGCCGCATTACGACGTGAAATACGGCGACGTGCGCGTCCGCAACGTGCCCACGAACATTCGCGCCGGCGACGGCGGCACGGAGTTCGGCGGCAACTCGATCTTCATTGTCGCCACCGGCGATCTCTGCATCGCGCATCTGGGCCACCTGCACCACACGCTGACGCCCGAGCATCTGGCCGAGCTCGGCCAGATCGACGTGCTGCTGACACCGATCGACGGCGCCTTCACCCTCAACCAGAACGACATGATCGAGGTCATCGAGGCGATCCATCCGCGCCTGGTGATCCCCATGCACTATTTCAGCCAGGCGGTGCTCGACCGCTTCGTCAAGCGCGTCAGCGATCGCTACGACGTGCACGAGAACGACGTCGCCGCCATTCCACTCCGGCGCTCGATGCTGCCGGCGAAGACCGAAGTCTGGGTGCTGCCGGGGAATTGAGCCGACTGCCATGGCCCTCGTCAGCTACATGTCGCGCGTCCAGTTCGACTTCGGCGCGCTGCGGCTGCTGCCGGAGGAGTTGGCGCTGCTCGGGGTGAAGCGGCCGCTCCTGGTGACCGACACCGGCGTGCGCGCAGCCGGCCTGGTGGGGCGTGCGCTTGCCGCTCTCGATGCGCGGCCGCCCATATTCGAGGAGACGCCGAGCAACCCGACCGAGGCCGCGGCCGAGGCGGCGCTCGCGCTCTATCGCGCGCACGGCTGCGACGGCGTGATGGCGCTCGGGGGCGGCTCCGCGATCGATCTCGCCAAAGCCGCAGCGCTGTTGGCGACGCACCCGGGCTCGCTCGGCGACTACGGCGTGCGCGGCGGCGGCTCCGCACGCATCGGCGAGATCGCGGCCGTGCTGGCGATCCCCACTACGGCCGGAACCGGCGCCGAGGTCGGCCGCGCCGCCACCCTCACCCTGAAGACCGGCCGCAAGATCGCATGCGTGAGTTTCAAGCTGATTCCCAAGACCGCGATCTGCGACCCCGAGCTGACCCTGAGCCTGCCGCCGCTCATGACGGCGGCGACCGGCATGGACGCGCTCAGCCACGGCATCGAGTCCTATCTGTCGACTTGGGAGAACCCGCCCGCGGCCGCGATCGCGCTCGACTGCGTCGAGCGGGCGGGCCGCTGGATCGAGCGCGCGGTCACCCGCGGCGACGACCGCGAGGCGCGCTGGCAGATGCTCATGGCCGCGCTCGAGGGCGGGCTCACCTTCCAGAAGAGCCTGGGCGCCGTGCACGCCGCCAGCCATCCGCTGGGCGCGCTCGGCTATCACCACGGCACCCTCAACGCGATCCTGCTGCCGCCGGTGATGCGCTTCAACGCGCCCGCGGTGCCCGAGAAGATCGCGCGGCTCAAGGTCGCGCTCGGCCTGCCGCCCGCCGAGGATCTCCCCGATTGGATCGAGGGCCTAGCGCGCCGCATCGGCTTGCCGACCAAGCTCGGCGAGCTCGGCCTCGACGCCGCGCTCATTCCGGAACTCGCGGAAGAAGCCACGCACGAGCACTTGAGCGCGACCAATCCGCGCCCCGCCAATGCCGGAGATTACCGCGCCATTCTCGAGGCGGCGTACCGCTGACGCGACACCGGGTCGGCGCGAGATCGCCCGCGAGGTGATGGGCGCACCCGGCGCTTCCGCCCACGAGGCTCCTGGGCTCAGCGCGGCTGGCCCTCGGGCAGGCCCCAATAGGTCGGACTGGCGCTGAGCGTGCTGGCGGGCTTCTTCTTGCGGACGACGGGCGTCTGCGCGGGCTTCGCGGAATTGCCGGGCGCCTGGGCTCCCTGAGCAGCATTGCCCGCGGCTCCGCCGGTCGCGTTGCCCGGGCTAGCCGCCGCTGGCGCGACACGCGTGTCGGTGCTGCGCGGCGGATCCTTCGGCGCGGAAACCGACTCCGGGTGCAACAGGGAACTCGCCCATTGCGGGGCCACACCGACCACCGCCGCGCCCAGGGCCGCGGTCCCGAACAAGCACCAAGCGAGCACGGCGAGCACGCGTCCGCTCCATGGCCGCATCCCTTGCCCGAGCGGGCCATCGAGGCGGGTGATCGCCTGATAGCGCGCCGAGCTCCCTCGCGGAGCATCGGGCTGCTGCTCAGCCAGGTTCCGGCGCAGAGATCGCTGGAATGCAGCCGGCGATTCGAGCGCGTGGTCACCAATGAGGAAGAGCGGGCGGCCCGGCCCGCTCCAGGCGAAGCCCGCGACGGTGACCGGATTGTCCGACGCCAAACCCAGGCTCTCAGCCATTTCCGGGACGAAGCCCGGTTCGGCATCGAGGGAGAAGCGGTAAACGGTATAGGGTCGGCCGAACTGCGGGAGCACCTGGTTGACGACGGTCCGGAAGGCGAGCTCGAACATGTCCGAACCGAGATAGGCGGCGGTGTAGAACACGACGACGACGTCGACGATCTTGGCGGCCTCACCGACCTTGAGGACCCAATCGGCGGAGGTCACCGTGGGAAGGTCGTCGAAGCGGATTTCGGGCGCGCCGGGCGCCAGTGTGTCCGACGATTTGGGCGCGGAGCGCGGAGTCACGAGTGGAACGCCGGGTCGGGCGCTTCGCGGCGCGGGTCGCGTGGACGCGGGCGTCGAGAGCCAAGCCGCGGCCGCGGCGCGTTCGATGGCATCGGGCGTGGGCGGCCCTCCGGTCGAACGCAAGGGTACCGCGGTCGCCGGCTCCGCAGGCTCCGGCACGGGCAGCCCCGGAGGCCGAGGCAACGGCTGCGCGGCCCCGGGGCTCGACCGGACCTCCACGACATGCGTGCGAAACCGCGGATCGAGACGCGGAATTCCACCGCCGCCGGCCTCCTTGGCCGGCAGCGTCAGCCATGGTTCACGTTGCTCGCGCATGGCCCCTTCCTCGACGCCCCGTCGAGCCCCCGGATCACCTTAAAACTCATGTTCGGCCTCGCATTATGTCAATATTTGGCGGGCGCCTGCGGGCTTCTCGCGGGTGCGGCAAGGTAGGTGTCGGCCCCGGGGCCGGGCGTCCAGAAGGAGCCACGATGGGCATTCGCACGGGCAAACAGTTCCTGGATGCGCTGAGGGACGACCGCCAGATCTGGATCGACGGCGAGCGGGTTGCCGACGTGACCGTCGACCGCCGCTTCGCCGGCGCCGCGCACAGCCTCGCCGAGCTCTACGAGATGCAGCACGCGCCCGCGCTCACGGAGCGGCTCACCTACAAATCGCCGAGCTCCGGCGAGCGCGTCGGACTCTCATTCATCCAGCCCAAGACCATCGACGAGCTCGTGCGTCGGCGCGAGATGGTGAAGATCTGGATGGATGCGACTTGCGGCATGTTCGGCCGCAGTCCCGACTTCATGAACATCCAGCTCGCGGGCTTTGCCTGCGCCAAGGAGGAGTTCGGCCTCAGGGAGCCGCGTTTCGCCGACAACATCGGAAACTACTACCTGCATTGCCGCGAGACCGACGCCGCGCTCACGCATACGCTGATCAACCCGCAGATCGATCGCTCGAAACCGGTGGAGCAGCAGGACAAGGACCTCGCCGCCAAAGTGGTGAAGGAGACCGACGCCGGCATCGTGGTCACGGGCGCACGGATGGTTTCGACGCTCTGCGCCTTCTCCGACGACCTCATGGTGATGCCGTCAAGCTACATCGACTCCACGCCGGAAGCGGCGCCCTACGCCTTCGCCTTCAGCGTGAAGGTCGCCACACCGGGCTTGCGATTCATCTGCCGGCCCTCGATCGCGGTGACGGGCGCGGCCTCGCCTATGGACTATCCGCTCTCGGCGCGGCTCGACGAGGCCGATGCGATGGTGATCTTCGAGGGGGTGCTGGTGCCCTGGGAGCGCGTCTTCATCCATCGCGATCCCGAGATGTGCAACGGGCTCTACATCCGCACCGGCGCCATGCCGCAGATCATGCACCAGTTCTCCACCAAGAACCTCGCCAAGGCGGAGTTCATGATGGCGCTCGCCTTCGCGCTCGCGCGGTCGACCAATGTCGATCAGCATCTGCACGTCCAAGGATTGCTCGCCGAGATGATCCAGTGCACCGAATTCGTGCGCGCGTGCCTCAGAGCGTCGGAGGCGGATGCCAAGCCCAACGCCACCGGTTACATGACGCCGGCGTCGATGCCGCTCTGGACAGTGCGGATGATGTTTCCGAAGATGTTCGTGCGCATGTGCGAGATCATTCAGATGCTGGGCGCGGGCGGGCTGGTCGCGGTACCCTCCTACGCCGAGACGGCGAGCCCTGTCTGGGAAGACGTGGAGAAGTACTTCCAGTCCGCGAATTCCGACTCCCGCACGCGCATCAAATTGTTCCGGCTCGCCTTTGACGCCGCGGTCTCCACCTTCGCCGGCCGTCAGCAGCTCTACGAGCGCTACTATTCCGGCGATCCCGTGCGGCTCGCGGCGACGCTCTACTCGATCTATGACCGTGACGGCTATATCGACCGGATCTCGCGGCTCCTCGACGATCTCGAGGCGCGGCAGGATCAAGGCGCCGGCAGCGGTCCGTCCTTCCGCTCCAAGCTCAAGGCGGCCGAGTAGCCGCCGCGGGCGATCATCCGAGGTAGCTCATGAATCCCGACATTACCGCGCGTGATTTCCGCGACGCGGTCGGCTGGTTCGCGACCGGCGTCACCGTCGTCACCACGCGCGGCGCGGACGGCGCGCTCTACGGCGTCACCGCCAACTCCTTCGCCTCGGTCTCGCTCGATCCGCCGCTCGTGCTCTGGAGCCTCGACAAGCGCTCGCCGAGCAGCGCGGGCTTCGCCGGTGCGGGCCACTTTGCCGTCAATATCCTGGCCCAGGACCAGCAGGGCCTTTCCGCGCGCTTCGCCACCACGGGGCCCGACAAGTGGCGCGACATCGTCCACGAGACCTGGCAGACCGGCGCGCCGATCCTGCCGGGCTCGCTCGCGAGCCTCGACTGCCGCGTCGAGGTCAGGCACGACGGCGGCGATCACGTGATCTTCGTGGGACGCGTGCTGCGCCTGGAATCGCGCCGGCACGGGCAGCCGCTGCTGTTCAGCCGAGGCAGCTATCGGGCGCTCGGCGAGCGCCTGGGTGTCGCGGGCGACGCGCCGGGCCAGCGAGGCCAGGAGGGCATCGACGCGCCGGACCTCGCGGGCCTCGAGCCCTGGTTCTCCGCGTGAGCGCTATTTGTACGCCTTCGCCTGCGCGGTCACCGCGTCCGGATCGAACTTGTCGATATCGGCCAAGAGATCGTTGGTGACGATGTCGCCGACCGCGGGCTTCTGCTTGATCACCTGCCACTTCAGGAGGAAGTCGAGGTAGGCGTCATAGTTCGCGACCGAGTTCTCGCCCCAGTGGGTGACGCCGGCCTTGTCGAGCTTCCAGTTCACGATGCGCGCCGCGATCACCTTTGTATCGTCCCTCAGCGCCTCCGCCTCGCCCTTTCCAGTGGGCTTGGTCAGCGGATAGACCTCCCAGAGAATACGCACGGCGGCCTCGGGATTGGCGATCGCGAAGATGGTGCCCTTTGCATAACTCTGCGCCAGCGCGACCGCCTGAGCGCGGTTCTTCTCGAGCGTCTCATCGAGGGCAATGAACCCGTTCGAGGGGTAACGGTCGATCTGCTTCGCCTCGAGCCGCCGGAGCGGCACGCCGGCGTTCTCGATCAGCGCGTATGCGGTGTCGTAGAGGCTCAAGGCGTCGACCTGTTTGGACCGTACCAGCGCCGCCGCCTGCGCGCCCTCGCCCACCACCACGATGGTGATATCGGTGTCGGGATCCATGCCTTCGCTGGCAGCGATGCCGCGCATCACGGGATAGCCCGCCGAGGCCATGGCCTGCACCCCGATCTTCTTGCCCTTGAGGTCCGCCAGCGTTTTTATCGGGCTGTCCGCGGGCACCGCGGGTCCATAGATGTTGCCCTGATAGGCCGTGTAGAACACCTTCGCCTTGAGTCCCTGAGGTCTGAGCGAGGCCAGCGGCTCGACAGAGGGCAAGGCGTAGGGCACCTCGCCGGTGCCGACGAATTTCACGCAATCGGTCGAGCCCGGCAGAGGCACCAGCTCCACCGAGATGCCGGCGTCCTTGAACCAGCCCATCTTGGTCGCGATCGCGAAGGGCGCCGCCGCCGAGCTCACGGTGCGCGCGCACCAGCCGATCTTTACCACCGTCTCCGCGGCCGCTGGCATCGCGACCGCCGCGAGC
>DATFRA010000103.1:0-10197 GCA_035263705.1 Allostellaceae bacterium | reverse complement strand
GACGCGGCCGCGCCGGCGGCGCCCGGCTTCTGCGCGACGTGCTTGATGTGCTCGTGCTTGATCGCCTCGTGCTTGATGTGCTCGCGCTTGATCCGGGGATGTTGGCCCGTGCCGGCGCTGGCCGCAGGCGCCGAGGGCGTCTGCGCCGGAGCCTGGTCCGTGGCTGCGGGGGTCTGCCCGGGCTGCGTGTTTGAGGTCGCAGGCATCGCGGGGGCGGCGAGGGCTCCCAGCAACCCGAGGGCACAAAGCGCCGAGATCAGGGGCTTCATATATATGGACTCCTTGCCGGGCTTCGAAGGCGGTATCGCCGTCACGGCAGACCCGAGCCTAGGCGCCCCTCGTTTAGAGAGCGTTAACCCAGCAAATCCCCGACATCGGCCGGAGGGCGGCGGTTGACGCCGGGCCGCCCGCTATTTTGGCAGATCGTAGCTCTTGCGGAGCTCGGGGATCAGCACCCTGACCGGGAGTTTCGCGGCCTTGACGGCCGCCGCCACGTCCGCCGGCGTCGTGCCGCCCGGCGGCACCTGCAGGCGGTTGTGATGCGGGATGACGGTCTTGAGGTTCGGATTGCCGGTGCGCAGCATCTTGATCTCCTCGACGAGATCGAGGGGGTCCTTCCCCGCGGACATCTCCAAGATGGCGACATCAGGCTTGTACATGCGGCCCCACATCGTCATGTCCAGAGTCGGCGCCGTCGAGCCCGCGAAGTAGACGGTGAGGCCGTTCTCGAACTTGATCATGAAGCCCGTGGCCGCGCCGCCATAGAGCTTGTCGGCGGTGCCGGAGCCGTGGATCGAGGGGATGACGCGGATCGTGATGCCCTCGAGCTTCGCCCAGTCGCCGGGGCTCGTGCGGATCACCTGCTCGAGCGGGACCTTCCGCGGCTCGAACCACACGGCGAACATCTCGTAGCTGGTGACCACCTTGGCATGGGTCGCGAGCGCGATCTCGGCGGCGGAGCCGACCTCGTCCCGATGGCCGTCGGCGACCACGATCGCGTCGACCTTCGGAAAATCCTCCACCTTGACGGGGCTGTCGGGATTGGTAACGAACGGATTCGTCAGCACGACCTTCCCGGTCGGCGAGGTCAGGCGGAAGATCGACCAGGAGAACCACTCGACCTTCACGGGGTCGCCCGCCGCAAAGGCGGCGGCGGACCAGCCTAGACAAAATAGAGCGAACGTGAGCGCGCCCAGCACCCGCCAACTTTGCCGATGGATCATGGTTTTTCCCCCGTTTTCAAATCGGCGCAGACGCGCCTGAAACCCTTCGACTATAACCGTGTGCCGCGATGCCACTGATGCACAGCTGCGTGATCTACCAGCCTCCTTGAAGTCGAGTTCCAAGGTGGATAAGGGCCAGCCCGCGACCTTGCATTCCCAATAGCACGCAACGTTTGATGCAGACTGCGAACCCAACTTCCACGGCAAGTGGCCGCTTGGCGTCAAAGGCAGAAGAATGAGAGCCTTCGCGCCATGTCTGCTCTACTCCTGAACTCGGAAGTGCGGACGGGGCTTCCTGCATTCATGACTTCGCGGCCCGGTCTAGGTATCCGCCGCCGTCTGCCGCTGCGCGGCGTGGCCCATGCGGCGGCGGGCCTCCTCGTCGATCGCCCGCATCAGGTCAGGCTGGGCCGAGGCGAGCCGGCGGAAATCGGCGATGTCGAGCAGCAGCAGCTGGCAGGATTTGCGCGCCACGACGGTCGCCGTGCGCGGGCTCCCCGTCACCAGCGCGATCTCACCGAAGAACTGGCCGGTGCTGAGCACCAGCGGCTTGGGTTCGATCTGGATCGCCACCTCGCCGTCGGCGATGAAGTACATGCAGTCACCCGGCTCGCCGCGGCGCGTCACGATGGTGCCGGCCGGCACGTCGCGCGCGCGCAGCAGCTTCGTCACCTCGGCGATGGTGGCGGCACCGACGTCGCGGAAGAACGGCACCCGCGCCACCAAGTCCCAGGTCCGCAGGAACTCACGCCGACGCATCTCCTCGGCGAAGCTGTTGGCGAGGATGCCCGCGAGGAACGCGAAGGTCGCGATGCCGCAGATCATCACCAGGCCCGCGATGAACCGGCCGAGCGAGGTCAAGGGCACCACATCACCATAGCCGGTGGTGGTGAGCGTGGTCACCGCCCAATAGAGCGCCGCGGGAATGCTGCTGAAGGCCTCGGGCTGCGCCTTGCTCTCGGCGAGGTACTCGAGGGTCGCCGCCATCAGCAGGACCACCAGGAAGGCCAGGGACAGGCTCTCGACCGGTCCGCGCGCGTTTCGAAGCACGCGGCCTACCAGCGCCATGCCCTCTGAATAACGGCCGAACTTCAGGATCCAGAGCACGCCCAGGATTCGGGCCACGATCACCGGAACGCCCGCCAGCATCGCTGCCAGCGGCAGCATGCCCAGTAAGTCGACCACGCCGGGGCCGATCGCCCACTGCCAGCGCGCCCGCCAGGGCCGTCCGTGCTGCGCCCACGGCGCCTCCCCGGCCGCCCACAGGCGCACCACGTACTCGATAGTGAAGAAGCCCAGGGTCATATCGAAGACGAGATCGAGCACGGTGCCGACGCGCGCATGGATCTCGCCGACCGTGTCCATGATCAGCGCCACCAGCCCCGCCACCGCAAAAACGTGGTGCACCACGCGAAACAGCAGCGCCGGCCACGCATGCGTGTCCGGGGTGAGCCAGAGATAGACCCGCCTCGCCAGCACTTCGCCCCTCCCGGCCCCCGAGCTCGGAAGCTCCGCAAAGAAAGCCAGCATTCGCCCGCCACAGCAACGTTTTTCGCGTATGGCGGCGATGCTTTGGCTCGTGCCGGCGGATGGCGGTAGGATGCGGTCTTGGTCAGCGACGAATAGGCCGCGAACGATGCGCGCAAGATGGCGATGGGTTCTTTTGCTGGCGGTCGCCGCCGTGATGGCGGCGGCAACCGGTGGCCGCGCCCAATCCACGAAAGGCTCCGACAGCCTTTATCAGGACCAGGGCACGAAGCTCGAAAAATCCAACCGGGTGTGGAACCAGAACGACACCTGCGGCAAGGACTCGTTCCGGAAGTTCCCGGATTTCACCGCGGAAGCCGCCGCGAGCCGCGACGCCTTCATGCGGGACTGCTTGCGCAAGCACCATCTGCCGCCGCGCAACGATGTCGCGCAGCCGCTCAGGCCCGCCCAGTAGCTGTCAGGCGGTGGTGTCGGCGCTCCGCGCCGTGCTCACCGCGGCTAGGCCGCGCGCCGTAGCGCGGCTTTGAGCTGCCGGACCTGGTCCTCGATATCGATCGCCGTGGCCGACGCCACGTCCAAGCGCCGGTCCTCGAAGACGTGGATCTTGCCGCGATGGCGGCGGCGCCAGGTCATCACCGCGGCATCGCGAGCCGTCAGCAGCGCGCGCATCTGCGGGCGAAAAAGCGTGAACATCGCGGTGATCCACCGGTTCAGCATCGAGGACGGCGAGCTCGTATTGACCGCGAACCGGTCGAGCATGCGGACGACGTCCTCGGCGCGGTACCAGGTCTCGCCGGTGACCCAGCGGTTCGTGGTGAAGAGCCGGATCGGCGAGCCGCGGGCATCCATCGAGATCGCCACCAAGTGGCTCAGCTTGTCGTTGTCCTCGCCCTGGTTCGGCTGCCGAGCGGGCGGCAGCACCGGGCCCTGGGGCTGCGCGGGCGCACCGGGGATCGCAAGCTCGGGCAGCATCAGCGGCTGCACGCCCGAGGGCATCCCGCGCGGCCGCAGGAAGGCATGGAAATGCCCGTGCTCGCCGTGGGCGCGCTCGGCTGGCGGATGGGCGTGATAGTAGTATTGCGCGTGCGTCTCGGGATCGTAGACGTCTCCCTCGGGATAATGCCGCCATTCGTAGAAACCGCCGTCGGCGTGTCCAAGCGCCTCGCTCACGACGCTGCGGCCCGCCGACGCCAACGAGCGGAGGCAGTCGAGGGCGCTCTCGCCCGCCACCCCCATGCGCTCGAGCTCCGCGCGCGGCAGGTTGACGAGGTCCGGCATGCTGGATCGAAGGCGGGGATTGGCGCTTATCGCGGACCCATCGAGGTCAAGGTCCAGGCGACCGCGTCGCCGATCACTTGGTGAAGCGCGGTATCGAAGGCTTGGACCACCGTAGGCACCGAGTTCTCTTGGGTCGGCGCGTCCGCCGCCGCCGTGTGCGACCCGACGATCTGCTTCTCGGGCAACCGGACGAGCTTGAGACCCATGCGCACGCGTGCGACCGGCATGCCGGAGCCGCTGTAAATGGCGGTGAAGTCGCGCAAGTCGGCCTCCAGGACGAAATCGGCCCGGAGCGCGAGGCTCTCGCGATCGATGGCGGCGATCTTGCCGGTGTTCTCGAAGGATTCGACGAGCAGGTCCTGCACCAGTTTCGGCGCCCTATCTGTCCACGCCGCGCCAGCGAAGTAGTCGAGGCTGTTGGTGCTCTTCATCAGCGCGATGCGCTCGGTGTCGAGACCGCCCGGCGCCGATGGCGCCTCGATCAAAAGCTGCGCGCTCGATCGCGGCAAGTTCGGCGGAAAGCTTTTGAGGGGCGTCAAGGTATAGAGCTGTGGCGGCGAGCCGCCCCCGAGCGGGCCCGAGCAACCCGCGAGCCCCGCGGGCAATGCCAGCAGAAATGTGCGTCGTGCGATCATCTTGGCCTGTAGCCTTCTCGTTTCTCGCCGAACAGGAAGCGCGTGGGATCGCGCTCGATCTCCGCCACCACCCGCGTCAGGCCCGCCACCAGCACGCGCGTATCGGAGATAAGCGCGTGCAAGTCGTTGAGTCCGCCCTGGCTGAAATCCTTGAGGCCCGGGCGATTCTCCTGGATCAATCCATCCAGATGGCCGGTGGCCGTATTCAATGCCTTCGCGGTCGTGGTCAGGTCGTTGATGATGGCATTGGCCGAGCCCAGGGTCTTCTGCACCTCGGCAAGGGCGTTGTTCAAGGCCGGCATCGTGGTCCTGCGGAAGTCGCTGGTGCTGACCTTCACGTCGTCGATGATGGTCTCCACCTTGTCGGCGTCCCGCACGGCCGTCTCGGTGATCTGCTCGATATTGGCGAGCGTCCGCGCTATCGCGGTGCGGTTCTTGTCGTCCAAGAGCTGAGAGAGGCGATCGGCGACCTGGATGACCCGGCTCATCAGCTCCGGCGCGCTCGCGAAGAGAGACGTGAGTTGCGACGGTTTGGACGCAATCACGGCATTCGGCTGCCCCTCCTGACGCGCGAGAGGCGGTGACTCGCGCGTGCCGCCGCTAATCTCGATGTAGTAGATGCCGGTGATGCCGGTGAGTTCCATGGAGGCGACGGAGTCGGATTTGATCGGTGCCTGGGCGTCTGCCTCGATGGTGACGCGCACCTGATCGGGATTGACGGGATCGAGGCCGATCTTCGTGACGCGGCCGATCTGCACGCCGTTCAGGTTGACCGGCGCGCCGACCGAGAGGCCGGTGACCGAGCCCGTGAAGTAGATGTCGTAGTTAACGAATTGCTGGTTGAACTGCGTGTGCCCGAGCCACAGGATCGCCACGAAAATACCCGCCAGCACGACGAGCACGAAAGAGCCGACCATGACATAGTTGGCGCGCGTCTCCATTGCCCCTCAGCCCTCCTGAGCCCCCCCATGGGCCGCCAGCGCCACGCGGCCGCGCGGTCCGTGGAAGTAGGCGTGGATCCACGGGTGCGCGTCGTGCAACAGCTCCGGTATTGTGCCGATTTTGATTCGCTTGTCGACCAGGACAGCGATTCTGTCGCAGATCGTCATCAGTGTGTCGAGGTCGTGGGTGACCAGGAAAACCGTGAGCCCCAGGCTCTTCTGGAGGTCGCGGATGAGTTGGTCGAAGGCCGCGGCGCCGATCGGATCGAGCCCGGCGGTGGGCTCGTCGAGGAACAGGAGCTCGGGATCGAGGGCGAGCGCACGGGCGAGCGAGGCCCGCTTCCTCATGCCGCCCGAAAGCTCCGCCGGGAACTTGGCGCCGGTGTCCGGCGGCAATCCCACCAGCGCGATCTTCATCGCGGCGATCTCGTCCATGAGCGCCTGCGGAAGCTTGAGGTGCTCCTTGAGCGGCACCTCGATGTTCTGCGTGACCGTGAGCGAGCTGAAGAGCGCGCCGTCCTGGAACAGCACGCCCCATCGCGCTTCCAGCTTTCGCATCGCCTCGGGGTCGAGCTTGCCGATGTCCTCCCCGAACACCTCGATCGTGCCGCGATGGAGCGGGATCAGGCCTACCACGGCTCGGAGCAGCACGGACTTGCCGGTTCCGGATCCGCCCACCACGCCCAGGACCTCGCCGCGCTTGACGTCGAGATCGAGATTGCGATGGATCGCCCGGTTTCCCATCCGGGTCTTGAGGCCGCGGATGCGGATGATCGGCGGCGGCTCGGCTCCGTTGCCGCCGTTGCCACGCTCAGACATGAAGGTACGAGAACACGATGGAGAAGCCCGCGTCGAGGACGATCACCAGGAAGATCGACTCCACCACCGAGACGGTGGTGAGCCGGCCCACGCTCTCGGCGCTCTGGGAGACCTTGAGACCCTGGTAGCAGCCGATCAGCGAGATCACCACGGCGAAGAACGGCGCCTTCAAGGGGCCGAGCCAGAAGGTCCAGCCGAAGAGCGCGCTCTCCAGCTGCCGCAGGAAGAGCGGCAGGTTGATGTCGAGCGCGGCCCAGGCCATGAGGGCGCCGCCCAGGAGCCCCATGAAATTCGCGTAGAAGGCCAGCAGCGGCAGCACCAGGATCAGCGCGAACATGCGCGGCAGCACCAGGATCTCGATGGGGTCGAGGCCGAGCGTGCGCATAGCATCGACCTCTTCGTGCACTTTCATGGCGCCGATCTCGGCGGTAAAGGCGCTCCCCGAGCGGCCCGCCACGATGATCGACGTGAGGAGGATGCCGAGCTCGCGCAGGACGCCGATGCCGAGCAGGTTCACTGTGTAGATCTCGGCGCCGAAACGGTGCAGCTGATCGGCGCCCTGATAGGCCAACACCACCCCGATCAAGAAACAGATCAGCCCCACGATCGGCATCGCGCTGACGCCGGTGCGCTCCATGTGGGTCACAAGCGAGATGACACGGAGGCGCTCCGGATGGCGCAGCGTGCGCGCGACCGTAATGGTGACCAGGCCCAGGAATCCCACCAGCTCGCTCGCCTGCAGCAGGAACCAAACCGTGGCCTCGCCGATGTCGCGCACGAAGTCGCGAAAGCCGGGGGTGTGATGGCGCCGGCGCTCCTTCGGCACCCCCTCGCGGCTGCTCTCGACCTTGCGCAAGAGCGGCTCGATCTCGGGCCGGATGTTCTCCACGCGCACGGAGAGCCCGCGCCCCGCGAGCGCGCGCTCGGTGCGGAGGACCAGCCAGGCGCCGGCGGAATCCAGACTCTCGACCTCGGCGAGGTCGATCAGCGCGGAGCGCGCGGCGCCGGGATCGAGGGCATCGAGCTTGCGATCGAGCTCTGCGGCGGCCTGGACCCGCCAGGCGCCGCCCGCCCGAAGCACGAAGGCCCCCTCCCGAAAGCCGCTCTCGAGCCAAGCGTCCTGAGCCATCGTTGGTCACTGTACAGGGGCGGCACCCCCTGGGCCACGCGAATTGCGGCTGTCCGCCCCGAGAGAACCCGCTAGAGTGCGGCCGGGCGCGCGGTCGCACAGGGATTAAGGGTAAAGATGGACCTCAAGGAGCACATCCGGTCGATCCCGGATTTTCCCAAGCCGGGCATCCTGTTCTACGACATCTCCACCCTGCTGGCGCACCCGAGGGCCTGGCGCGAGACAGTGCACCGGCTGGCCGACGCCGTGAGCCCCCACAAGCCGGACGTGCTGGTCGGCATCGAGTCCCGCGGTTTCCTGGTGGCGGCGCCGCTCGCCTATGCGCTGGGCTGCGGCTTCGTGATGGTGCGCAAGAAGGGCAAGCTTCCGGGCGCCACCGTCCCCTACACCTACGCCCTCGAATACGGCACCGACACCATCGAGATCCAGGCGGACGCCATCGAGCCCGGCAAGCGCGTGGTGGTGCTGGATGACCTGCTGGCGACCGGCGGCACCATGGCGGCGGCCGTCAACCTTGTGCGCAAGGTCGGCGGCATGGTGACGGGCGCCGCCTGCATCATCGAGCTCAGCTTCCTCGCCGGGCGCAAACGCATCGACGTTCCCGTGCACTCGATCCTGGATTACGACGCCTGACGCTCGGGCGGCCGGGCCATCAGCCGGCCGGCGATCACCGCGGCGGTCGTGACGACCGCCACCAGGATGGTGGCGAGCGCGTTGACCTGCGGACTCACCCCCAGCCGGACGCTCGAGAAGATCACCATTGGCAGCGTGGTCGAGGCCGGCCCCGAGACGAAGCTCGCCATGATGAGATCGTCGAGCGAGAGCGAGAAGGCGAGCAGCCAGCCCGCCGCGAGCGCGGGCGCGATCAGCGGCAGGGTGATCACCGCGAAGACCTTCCAGGGCCGCGCGCCGAGATCCAATGCGGCTTCCTCGACCGAGCGGTCGAAGGCATTGAGCCGCGCCTGCACCACCACCGCGACGTAGGCCATGCCGAGCGTGACGTGAGCGATGACGATGGTGAGCATGCCGCGGCCCGCAGGCCAGCCGACCCAATCCTCGAGACCCACGAACAAGAGCAGCAGCGACAGGCCCATGATCACCTCCGGCAGCACCAGCGGCAGGGTGATCGAGCCCGAGAACAGCGCCCCGGCCGGGAACCGGCGGTACCGGCTCAGCACGAAGCCCGCGAGTGTCCCCAGCACCAGGGAGCCGGTGGCCGCCAGCACGGCGATCTCTAGGCTCATGAGCGCGGCATCGCGGATCGCGTGGTTCTGCCAGAGCTCGCCATACCAGTGCAGAGAGAAGCCGGCCCAGACCGTGACCAGCCGCGACGCGTTGAAGGAATAGACGATCAGCGACACGATCGGCCCATAGAGGAAGAGATAGCCAACCCCCAACATCAACGAGGGGAAGGTCGGGCGGCGGTTCAAGCGGACTCCTCCGAGAGCCTGCGCCGCATGAGCGCCATCGGCAGCGCCAAGAGCGCCAGCATCGCGACCGCGACTGCCGAGGCCGCGGGCCAATCGTGATTCTCGAAGAACTCGTCCCAGAGCACCTTCCCGATCATCAGCGTGTCGGGCCCGCCCAGGAGCTCGGGAATCACGAACTCGCCGACCGCGGGGATGAAAACCAGGAGCGATCCCGCGGCGACCCCGGGCCAGGAGAGCGGCAGCGTCACCGAGAGGAAGGCGCGCCAGGGCCGCGCGCCCAGGTCCGCGGCGGCCTCGAGGAGCGTCCAGTCGAGCCTCTCGAGCTGCGCATAGAGCGGCAGCACCATGAACGGCAGGTACCCGTAGACCAGTCCGACATAGACCGAGAAGGAGTTGTTGAGCAGCGGCAGCGGCTCGCTCACGAGCCCGAGCGAGACGAGCGCGTTGTTGATGAAGCCGTTGCCCTTGAGGAGGCCGATCCACGCGTAGACCCGCAGCAGGAAACTGGTCCAGAACGGCAGGATCACCATCATCAGGAGCGTCACCCGCCACGCCTTGGGCGCCCGCGCGATCGCGTAGGCCATCGGATATCCCAGCAGCAGGCAGATCGCCGTTGTTCCGGTGGCGTAGCCGATCGAGGAGAGATAGGCGCGCCAATAGAGGCTATCGGAGATCAGCCGCCGATAGCTCTCGAGCGTGCCGGCCCATTCGGGCGTATCGCCGCCGGTGTCGATGAGCGGCGTGTAGGGCGGGATACCCAGCACGCTTTCGGCGAAGCTGATCTTGAGCACGATCGCCAACGGCAGCAGCGCGAACAGGCCGAGCCAGAGATAAGGTGCCGCGATGACGGCGCCGCGGCCCCAGGGTCGGCGCATCATGAGGTCAAGAGCACGCCGGCCTCCGGCGCCCAACCGAGCCACAGGGCGGCGCCGGGGACGAGGCGAGGTCCGCCGGTCCGCCCGAGGTTCGGCAGCGTCACGCGGACTCGTCGGCCGTTCGCGAGCGCCAGATTCACGCTCGAGGCCTCGCCGCGATAGGAGACATCGGTGACCGTGGCGGAGAGGCAATTCGGCCGCGCGCTTGGCGCCGCGGAGAGCTCGATCCGTTCGGGACGGACGGCGATCGCGACCGCGCTCCCGATCGCGACGCCGGCGCCCGCCACGACGAGGCATTGATCGAGCTCGGCGCAGTCGATCGCCAGGCCGTCGGCGCGCGTCTCCACGACCCGTCCCTCGAACAGGTTGACGCCGCCGA
>DATFRA010000102.1:0-3288 GCA_035263705.1 Allostellaceae bacterium | reverse complement strand
GGCAGAACGAAGCTAGGTCGAAAA
Source organism: Allostellaceae bacterium (assembly GCA_035263705.1). GTDB lineage: Bacteria > Pseudomonadota > Alphaproteobacteria > ATCC43930 > CGMCC-115725 > DASZHJ01. Next base: position 3,264 of record DATFRA010000102.1, on the reverse strand, counting down.
CGTCAACAATTTCAGCAATGGCGGCACCCGATCGGCGCGGGGCCTCCTATCCTTCGAGACGCCCCCCGCGGGCTCAAGAGAATCACTAGCTCTAGAACCACTAGCTCTTCGTACGAGTTTTACATGCCTGTCCACAGGCAAGCGTGGCGACCAGGTCGGGTGCAAGATGAGCGGAAGGATTCATCTGGTTGAACGAGCGGCAGAATTGGAGTCGTTTCGGGTCTCGCCTCGTTTCGGCACGAGCGGCGCCTTCCCGCCGCACCCCGGCTTGATCGGCCGACCAGCCCGAGTATCGTCGCCGCAGCACGCGGGCTCGAGAACCCGCGCCGGGGGGGCGAGGAACCTGGAGGACGGCCCATGGCTACCACCACAGCCGCATACGCCACTTTGTCGCGGGACGAACACAGCGCCCAGCTCCGCAAAGCGGTGATCGCCTCGACCATAGGCACCACCATCGAGTGGTACGATTTCTTCCTGTACGGCACCGCCGCCGGATTGATCTTCGGCAAGCTCTACTTCCCGAACGAGGACGCCTATTCGGCGACGCTGGCGGCATTCGGCACCTACTTCATCGGCTTCGTCGGGCGTCCGATCGGCGCCGCGATCTTCGGCCATTACGGCGACCGCATCGGCCGCAAGGCGACATTGATCGCGACGCTCCTGTGCATGGGCATCGCGACCTTCCTGATCGCCTTCGTGCCGACCTATGAGCAGATCGGCATCTGGGGCGCCGTGCTCCTCACCGTCCTGCGCATGTTCCAGGGCATCGGGGTCGGCGGCGAATGGGGCGGCTCGGTGCTGCTGGCGATGGAATGGTCGCGCACCCACGGCGAGCGCGGCCTCATGGCCTCGTGGCCGCAGTTCGGCGTGCCAGCCGGCCTCTTCCTGTCGAACCTCGCGGTGCTGGGCTTCAGCGCCTGGTCGGGCGACGAGTTCATGACCTGGGGCTGGCGGCTGCCGTTCATGATCTCGATCGTGCTCGTCGCCATCGGCCTGTGGATCCGGCTCGGCATCCTGGAGACGCCTGTGTTTCAGTCGCTGGTCGAAAACAATCGCGTCGAGCGCGCGCCGATCGTCGAGGTCATCAAGAAGCAGCCCTGGCAGATCATCCTCTCGGCGCTGGTGCGCATGGCCGAGCAGGCGCCGTTCTACATCTTCACCGCCTTCATCTTCGCGTATGCGGTCGGCACCCTGAAGATGTCGCGCGACCTCATCCTCGCGGCGGTGCTCGTCGCGTCCTGCGTGTCGTTCGTCACGATCCCGCTCTCGGGCCACATCTCGGACCGTATAGGCCGCCGCAAGATGTACCTGATCGGGGCCGCCACGGTCGGCGTGTTCGGGTTCATCTATTTCGGCATGGTCGACACCGCGATCCCGGTACTGGTGTTCATCGCGATCGTGCTCTCGCTCATCCCGCACGACATGCAATACGGCCCGCAGGCCGCGCTCATCGCCGAGGCGTTCACGCCACGCCTGCGCTACAGCGGCGCCTCGCTCGGCTATCAGCTCGCCTCGATCATCGCTGGCGGACCGGCGCCGCTGATCGCCGCCTGGCTGTACAAGAACTACCAGTCGGGCTACGCGATCGCGGTCTACATCGCGGCCTGCGCGGTGGTCAGCCTCATCTCGGCCGCGCTGATGCCCGACTACACCGGCCAGGACATCTCGGCGGAGTACGACGAGCGCGCCGTGCCGGCCGAGTAAGGCCGAGCGCGAAGACGTGGCCGGGGGCTCGCCCGGCCACGTGCGGTAGACGGTACACAGACGACCGGCAAGCAACCGCGGAGCGTGCACCAGCCGCGATGCTTGATCATCTTGAGTGGACACTGCCGCCGGAAACGTGCGCGCGATCCGCGCCGCGCTGCCACGGCAATGAGACGGCCGCGCGGCCGCAGGACGCGCCGATGCTCAGCTCTGCGGCGGTCCGGTTTCGGCGACCGGCGGGGGCGGCGGAGGCTGCGGCTCCTGCTTGATCACCCGCGGCTTCTCGCCCCGCCGCAGCGGCACCAAGTCGAGGACCACCGGATTAGGATAGTGCTCGAGCGTCGCGCCACTCGCGGCGTCGACCGCCATTCCGACCACGCCGCCGATCAGGATATTGCCGGCAAAGCCCGCCGCGCCGCCGCCCGCGAGCCGGGTGGTGACCGGCATCTCGACCGTGTGGTAGCCCGGCTTCGACGCCGTGACCGTGAACTCGTCCTTGCGGCCGAATTGCAGCGTGCACGGCGTCACGCACGTCTGCCCCATGGAGGTTCGCGCTTCCGCCCCTGGCGGCTCCGACAGAATCTGGACCTGGTCGGTCGTCCCCCGCGTCACAGACGCACACCCGGCGCACGCCAAGGCGAGCGCCACCACAGCTGCCCAACGCATTGATTGCCACCCCTCTTGCCCGCAAGCACTATCATGCTGCTTCCGGTCCTTCGTCAAGAGGTTGCTGGACACTATTCGTGCACTTCGAGGTTCCCTGAGCGCTCCTTGGATACCACTTGGGTTCTCTTGGGTACCTCTTAGGTTCTCTTGGGTACCTCTTAGGTTCTCCTGGTGCAGGTGGCGCTGCCGCCTCGACCTTCCGTCCTGGCGCGCCGCCCGTGCCCCGCCGAGCCACGCATGAACGCAGTCTATTACCGTCGGAGCACCTACGCGGACACCCGCAGCGCAGCTGCCGCGAAATAACCCCCAACCGATTTCACCCTGGGCGATCTGGATCATTGGCCGGACCGCCGCGTTCAGCTAAGACCCATCTACCGTCTCACGCCGGCGGGCGGATCCACAGGCCGCGAAGGGAACCCGGTGAGCCAGCACTATCCTGGTGAAGGACCGCATCGCGGCTGGAAGCCGCGCCTCAGGCGCTTCTTCCTCGATCTCGATTCGCGCCTCGACTTCGGTCTGTTTCAGAGCACGATCTGGGGCCGCGAGCTGTTCGAGCGCTTCGCCGAGTTCATGGACCGCTTCCACGTGGCGGGCTGGCGGCGTTGGCTGTTCATCGAGCCGCTGTCCGAACTCGGCACGCTCGGCCTGGCCGGCCTGATGCTCGCGCTCGCGCTGGCGATCCCGGCGTTCCGCGAGACCTCGGACGAGGACTGGCTCAAAAAATCCGATCTCGCGGTCGTCTTCCTCGACCGCTTCGGCAACGAGGTCGGCAGCCGCGGCATCAAGCACAACGACTCGATCCCGCTCGAGGAGCTGCCCGACCACCTCATCAAGGCGGTGCTCGCGACCGAGGACCGGCGCTTCTACGAGCATTTCGGCATCGACATCCCGGGC
>DATFRA010000101.1:0-2010 GCA_035263705.1 Allostellaceae bacterium | reverse complement strand
CCGAGTTCTTCAGCTTGTCGTTCTGGCCCTTGTCATTGAACTGGATGCCGGGACCGGTGCTGACGTTGTCGGTGATGTTGGTCGTGCGGATGGCGTCGGCGAGCGCCTTCGGGTCGGTCGAGCGCGCCCGCTTGTAGGCGTGGCGGCGACCAGCAGCGCCTCGAAGGTGTAGATTTGATTGGTATTGAGATTGTTGCCCGGATACGCCTTATCGAACGCGGCCTCAAGCTGCTTGATCAGCTTCTTGCTCGGGTCGTACCACGGCACGAAGCTGAGCGGCCCGTCGGACAGCTTGCCCAGGGTCTTCAGGTATTGGTCCTCATACCACCCCGGTCCCATGCTCAGGACGGCCATAGGGGTCCAGCGCTGCTTGATCAGCTCGCGTGTAATTAGGATCGCATCGTTGAGCCGGCTGGTCACCAGCAGCGCGTCGGCACCGGTCGCCTTGGCTTTGGCCACCTCGACCGAGAGGTCGCGCGCGGTCGGATCGTAGGCGATCGCCTCCACGATCTCGTACGGCATGTCGAACTTGGGCAGCAAGCCGGGGAGACTCTTCGCCATCGAGGTGCCGAACGTGTCGTTCACATGCAGGTAGACGACTTTCTTCGGGCCGGACCCGCCGGCCTCGAAGACTTCCTTCTGGTTGGCGAAGGCGTCGCTGAGGATCATCGGCGCGGTCGGGAAATTGCGGAACACGAACTTGTAGCCCTGCTCGGTGATCGGCGGCGCCGCCGCGATGTTGATCACGAAGGGAATACCTTTTTGCTCGGCAACCTGCGCGATCGCGGTGGTCTGGCCGGAATCGAAGGCGCCGACCAGAAGCTGCGCGCCGTCGTTGATCAGCTTTTCCGCTCGCGCGCGGGCCACCTCGACGTTGGTTTCCGTGTCGGCGTTCATGATCGCGAGCTCCGGCAGGCCCAGCGTCTTGAAGATGCCCGGCGTAATCTCGACCCCACGCTGACAATCCTGCCCGATCCCCGCCTGCGCCCCTGAGCGCGGCAAAAGCACGCCGACCTTCAGTGGGCCGCTCTGCGCACGGGCGACGTCGAAGCCGGTGGCGGCGAGCAATCCGGCGGCGCCCGCGCCGGCAGTAAAGCTGCGGCGCGTGATACGGGGGCAATTCCTTTGTGATGTACGGCGCATTGTTATCCTCCCAAGATCAGAATTTGGCCGTCGCATGTGCGGTTTGTCTAATAGATTCCTTTGCGATGCAACGGGCCATACAGCGCACCCAAAACATGGGTAACGCGACTGCCGAAGGAGCCCTATACGCGCTAATCTGAGCACGTGTCCCTGATCCGCGATCGCCACGGATCGGGACGATCCCGGGTCTGCACCGCACCACTTCGCTGCGCTTCGTGCTGCGGCGCGCCCGGGAAACTTTCCGGCACGATGGAGGCGCGCATGGAAGAAGCACCCATTCTGGTCGAGCGGCGCGAAGGCTATCGCGTCATCACGCTCAACCGCCCGCGGTACCTCAACGCATTCACCGAGACCATCCCGATTGCGGCGGCACCTGGTTGCTGCCGCGGCTCGTCGGTCCCGCCCGCGCGCGCGGCCTCGCGCTCACCGCCGAGCCGGTTACCTTTCATCGGGTTCCCTCCTCTTCTCGCAGTGCGGCATCAGTGCGCAACAAACATAGACGAAAGCAGTTAGATATGAGCGCGGGAAGAAATGCTGATCAAGCGCGTGCTCGACGAATCCTGGAGCAACGATCTCGACACGCAGCTCGAGCTCGAGCGCGACTCGCAGCACGAAGCATCGCACGGGCCGGCGCCGCGGCAAATCCGGCTCCGGCGAGTACGAGCGCGAGAAAAGTGCTCAGCACATTCGTCCCAGCGCACTCGGTGTGTCCCCTCCTCTCTTTTGAGGAGGGCCCTCCCCCATTGAGGTCGTGAGTAGCCCTGGTGCCTTGCCAACACCGTCCGATCCCAGCAGATTCGCGCGTGCGGCCGCCTCACAATCGGAGCACGACCCATGAAACCTCTCGTCGCCGTCATCGCGCCCGGC
>DATFRA010000100.1:0-5813 GCA_035263705.1 Allostellaceae bacterium | reverse complement strand
AACGCGCCGCCGCCAGCCGCCTCCTCAATTCCGTCTTCAGCACCTTGCCGTAGTTGTTCTTGGGAAGCGCCTCGAGGAACACATAGGCGCGCGGGCGCTTGAAGCGGGCGATGGCTTCGAGGCAGAGCCGGTCGAGCTCCGTCTCCGCGATCGCCGCGCCGGGCGTCGCCACCACGAAGGCCACCACCTCCTCGCCCCAGTCGCGGTGCGCACGGCCGACCACGGAGACCTCGCGCACGGCGGGATGCCTCAGCAGCACTTCCTCGATCTCGCGCGGATAGATGTTGCTGCCGCCCGAGATGATCAGGTCCTTGGAGCGGTCCTTGAGCGTCAAGAACCCGTCCGCATCGAAGCTGCCGATGTCGCCGGTGTGCAGCCAGCCGCCACGGAGCGTATCGCGGCTCGCGGCCTCGTCCCGCCAGTAGCCGCGCATGACCACGTCGCCGCGGCAGAGGATCTCGCCGGTCTCGCCGACCGGCAGGTCATGGTCGTCCCCATCGACGACGCGCACCTCCACGTCCGTGCGCGGAACCCCCGCCGAACCCAGCCGCTCGAGCCATCGCGGGTGCATGCGGTCGGCGTGCATCTCCTTGGAGAGCGCCGTGATGGTCATGGGCGCCTCGCCTTGGCCGTAGATCTGCGCGAACCTGGGCCCCAGGAGGTCGATCGCCTTCAGGAGATCCGCCACATACATGGGACCGCCGCCGTAGACGATGGTCTTGAGGTTCCCGTGATCGGTTCCGGCGAACTCCGGGCTCGCGGTGAGGCGCGTCACCATCGTGGGCGCGGCAAAGAAACTCACGCCGGGCCAGTGGCCGAGGAGCCGCGCGATCTCACCGGGATCGAAATGCCCGGCCTCGGGGATCAGGTTGTTGGCACCCTTCGCGATGTGCGGCAGCGCATAGAGACCGGAGCCGTGGCTCAGCGGTGCCGCGTGGAGGATCGCATCGCGTGGCGAGACCCAATCCACGTCGGCGAAGTAGCTCAGACTCGCAGTCAGCAGGTTGCGATGCGTGAGCACGGCGCCCTTGGGCCGGCCGGTGGTCCCGCTGGTATAGAAGAGCCAAGCGGGATCGTCCGGCGCGCGCGCAACCAGATCGATACCGTCGTGCCCGACCATTCGCCGCCACGGGTCTTCGCCGGCGACAACGATGCGCGCAAGCTCGGGGAGATCGGGCAGGAGCGCCGCGATGGTCTCCAAGAGGTCGGGGCTCACGAAAACGAGCCGCGCGCCGGAGTGGCCGAGGATGTAGCGGAACTCCTCGCGGTGCAGCTTCGCATTGATCGGCACGGCGAACAGGCCGGCGTGCCAGGTCGCGAACAGCGCCTCAAGGTATTCGGCGCGATTGGTCATGGCGATCGCCACCCGCTCGCCCGGCGCCATACCCGGCAATGCAGCGAGCGCACCGGCGATCGACCGAGCCCGCGCGGCCCACTCAGCGTAGGTCGCGTGCACGCGCGTCCCAACGGATATGCCAGGGCGGTCCGCGAAAGTCCGACCGTTGCGTTCGACCCAAGCGGCAATGTTCATAGTTATCCCTCCCGCATGCGAGTTTGGCGCGATCCGCCGGCACTGTCATCGGTGTCACAGTGGCCCTACTGTTCCTCCGATGGCATTCCTCTAAACTGGCGGGGCGCAACAGGGACACGGAGCATGAGTTTCGATCATTTGGAGCCGCAGACGCCGATGCGGATGCCGGCGGCGAACGCCTATGCCGCAGCCGCCTTGGCGCGCTCGCGCACGGCGGCGGAGAGCTCGCGAACTCGGTTCGACGTGCCCTATGGGCCGGATCCGAAGCACCGGCTCGATCTTTACCTCCCGCGCGCCCCAGCGACCGGCACGCCGGTGCTGATCTTCCTGCACGGCGGCAGCTGCACCCATGGCTATAAGGTGTGGATGGGGTTCATGGCGCCGGCGTTGGTCGATTTGCCCGCGATCTTCGTCGCCGCGAATTATCGGCTGGCGCCGACTCATCGATTCCCGGCCCAGCTCGACGATACCCTCGCGATCCTAGCCTGGACCGCGGCGGAGATCGGGTCCCATGGCGGCGACCGCCGACGCGTCTTCATCGGCGGGCATTCCGCCGGCGGTCACCTCGCAGGGCTCGCATGTTTGCGGCGCGACCTATGGTCGCGCCACGGGCTTGCCGAGGACGCCGTGCGCGCGTGTTTCCCCGTCAGCACGACGTTCGACTACCGTGGCATTCCCGAAGACGCCGGCAGCTTTCTCGCACGGCCCGGGGACGCCGCAGCAGCGAGCCCGGTCGCTTATGTCGAGGGCAACCGCGTGCCGTTCCTGATCGCCTGGGGTAGCAGCGATTTCGAGCGCGCGAGAGGCACCAGCCGCGAGATGGCATCTGCGCTGACGAAAGCTGGTGGAGTCGCGAGAGAGATGGAGGTTCCCGGCGCCGATCATTTCCAGATGAGCCTCGACCTCGGTGATGCCGCGCATCCCTGGACGCGCGCGGTGCGTGCTTGGCTGGCAACGGGCGTGCCGGCATGATGGCAGCGCGCCCATGATCGACCGAAAGCACTGCGAGGAGCTCGATCACCGCGATCCGCTCGCGCGTTTCCGCGAGCGCTTCCGCTTGCCGGAGGGCGTCATCTATCTCGACGGCAATTCGCTGGGACCGCTGCAGAAGTCGGTGCCGGAGCGCACCCGGCAGGTGGTTGAGCGCGAGTGGGGCGAGGGCCTGATCCGCAGCTGGAACGGCGCGCGCTGGATCGATCTGCCGCAGCGCGTCGGCGACAAGATCGCGCCGCTAATCGGTGCCGAGCCCGGCGAGGTTGTCGCGGCCGACAGCACATCGGTGAACCTCTTCAAGCTGCTCTCAGCGGCGCTCGCGCTCCAACGGGGCCGCAGCGTGATCATCTCCGAGCGCGACAACTTCCCGACCGATCTCTACGTGGCGCAGGGCGTGCGCGACCAGCTCGGCGGCGGGCACGAGCTGAAGCTTGTGGAGGCCGGAGGAATCCGAGACGCGATCGACGAGCACGTCGCGGTGGTAATGCTGACCCATGTTAACTTCCGCAATGGCGCGCGGCACGACATGGCGGAGATCACTGCGGCGGCGCATGCCAAGGGCGCGCTCGTGCTCTGGGACCTCTCGCATTCGGTGGGCGCCATGCCCTTGGCGCTCGGCGCGGCGCGCGCCGATTTCGCGATCGGCTGCGGCTACAAATATTTGAATGGCGGCCCCGGCGCACCGGCATTCCTCTACGTGCGACGCGATCTCCAAGGCCGCATCCGCCCACCGCTTGCGGGCTGGATGGGACATCGAGAACCCTTCGCCTTCGTGCCGGAATACGCGCCCGCCGAGGGCATTCTCAGGAACCTCTGCGGCACGCCGCCGGTACTTGCGATGGCGGCACTGGATGCGGCCCTCGACCTCTGGGCCGAGGTCGATCTCGTGCTACTGCGCGCCAAGAGCGTGGCGCTCGCCGACCTCCTGATCTCGCTGGTGGACGAGCAGGGCGCCGACCTCGGTCTCACGCTCGCCACGACACGCGACGCCGAGCGACGCGGCAGCCAAGTCTCCTTCGCGCATCCCGAGGGCTATGCGGTGATGCAGGCGCTGATCGCGCGCGGCGTGATCGGAGACTATCGCGCGCCCGACCTCATCCGCTTCGGCCTCACGCCGCTCTATCTGCGCCATGTCGACGTCTTCGATGCCGTGACGATCCTTGTCGACATCCTGCGGCATCGGCACTGGGATCGCGCGGAGTTCAAGCGGCGGGCAAAGGTGACATGAGCGCATGCGCCCTCAATCTTGACACTCGTCCGCGTACTGAGGCGTGCGCGACGCTGGTGCGGGTGGCCGCCTGTACAGAGGTGCAGCGTTGGAACGCGGCGGATCGGGGCGCATGAGTTGGCTCGGCAGACCCGATGCGAACAGCATCGAGGTGGGGCAGCGCTTCGTTTCCACCGATCGCCGCAAAATCCTGTGGGAGGTCGTTGACGTCTCTCGTTTCGGCGACGAGCCGATCCCGCACGTCCGCCTCGCGCGCGTCGGCGCGCCCCAGGACACCAAGACTGTCTCCGCAGCGGTGCTCACGGACCGCCGGTACTTCAAATACCTCTCGCCGGATTAGCCGGAGACCGCTAGGTCAGCACGCTTGACGCGCTTGCTGCACCGCACTAAATGGAATTCGTGACCTGTGTCGCTGCATTGGACATTCGGGTGCGCCACGCGTCGATTTCCGATCCGCGTTTGGCGGACTGCCGCTCCTAATCCCAAAATCTCATGCTCTACGCCGCCTATCAGGCCCACAGCGATGCGCTCGCACCCGTCCGGCTGATGGCCGAGGCGGCGAGGGGATGGCTCGCGCATCCCTGGCCGATGGTTGGTGGTCATCCCGTCGTGCGCTCGCTGGCGGCGGCCTGCGAGCTGCTCTCGCGGGCGGGCATGTCGCACCATCCGCCGGCCTTCGGCCTACGGGAGACGGCGGTTGGCGGGCGCGCCGTCGGCGTGCATGAGGAAGCGATCCACCGCCATCCCTTCTGCACGCTGCTCCACTTCCGCAAGGACATCTCGCTCGAGCAGCCGCGGGTTCTCGTGGTGGCGCCGCTCTCGGGTCATTTCCCGACACTGTTGCGCGGCACGGTGGCTGCGCTGCTGCCGGAGCACGACGTCTACATCACCGACTGGCTCAATGCCCGAAACGTGCCGTTGCTGCACGGTCGGTTCGACCTCGACGACTATATCGATCTCGTGATCGGGGACCTTCACGTGCTAGGCCCCGGCGCCCACGTCATTGCGGTCTGCCAGCCCTCGGTGCCGGTGCTGGCGGCGGTCTCAGTGATGGCCGCGGACGGCGATCCCGCAATGCCCGCCAGCATGGTGCTGATGGGCGGCCCGATCGACACGCGCGCCAACCCGACGGCGGTGAGCCGTTTCGGCGAGGCCCATACCATCGACTGGTTCGAGCGGCACGTGATCTCGCCCGTTCCCGCGCGTTATCCCGGCGCGTTCCGGCGCGTCTATCCGGGCTTCCTGCAGCTGATCGGCTTCGTCAGCATGAATCTCGATCGGCATGTCTCCGCCCACACAGACCTGTTCCGCAACCTCGTGCGCGGAGACGGCGAGAGCGCGCGGGCGACCAAGGCGTTCTACGACGAGTACCTGAGTGTGATGGACCTGCCCGCCGACTTCTACCTGCAGACCATGCGGCGAGTCTTCCACGAGCATTCCCTCGCGACCGGCCGCTTCGTGTCGCGCGGCCGCAAGGTCGAGCCCGCCGCGATCACCAAGACGGCGCTTCTTTGCATCGAGGGCGAGAACGACGACATCTGCGCCCCCGGCCAGACCAGGGCCGCGCTCGAACTCTGTACGGGGATTCCCGCAAGCTGCAAGGCTCATCACCTGCAGCCTCGGTTCGGGCACTACGGCGTCTTCAACGGCCGGCGCTGGCGCGAGGAGATCTTCCCGAAGGTGCGTGACTTCATCCGCGCGAACGGGTGAAATAAGCGCTCGTGCGAGGGCTTAAGTCCTCGGCCCAAGTGACATCGGGAGGTTTCGCCATGGCAGCTGTGGCCAAGAAAGTCATCATTACTTGTGCGGTCACGGGGTCGATCCACACCCCCACAATGAGTCCGCACCTACCGCTCACGCCCGATGAGGTCGCGACCCAGGCGATCGACGCGGCGGAGGCGGGAGCCTCGATCCTGCACCTGCACGCGCGCGACCCCAAGGACGGCCGCCCGACGCCAGACCCCGCGGTCTTCATGCAGTTCCTGCCGCGCATCAAGCAGGCGACGGCGGCGGTGGTGAACATCACCACCGGCGGTGGCCATGGCATGACCCTCGAGGAGC
>DATFRA010000099.1:0-2763 GCA_035263705.1 Allostellaceae bacterium | reverse complement strand
CAGGCAATCGCGACGCTGCCGCAGCTCGTCACCGATCCCGCGGATCGCGAACGTCTCCTCGCGCTGCTGAAAGTCGTTGCCGGAGACCGTCGACTGCTCGGCCATGAGCCACGCCCGCACGATGCACAGGTGATCGAAGCTGTCCGCAGCGTGCTCTCGGCGAACGGCAGCTCGAACGGTCGTCAAGCGCCTGCCGCGGGCATGCGGCAATGAACGAGCGCAACTACACCAACGTCACCTTCGATGAGATCCAGCTCGGCGCGCCGGTCACGGTCGAGCGCCTCGTGACGCAACCCGAGGTCGAGGCCATGGCCCTCGTCTCCGGAGATGTCGATCCTTACTTCCTCGAGGCCGGCGCGCGCGATGCGGAAAAAGGAGTTGCCGCCGCCCAGGCCGTGGGCGCCGAGGCGATTTTGTCGGGACTGCTCAATCGGCAAATGCCCGGCCCAGGCACGCGCATCCTCGAACAGAGCCTCAAGTTCCGCGGAACGATCCGCACCGGAGATCCGGTGACAGCAAGCGTGACGGCCAAGAGCAAGAATCGCTCTGGCAACGTGGTCGTCTTCGACTGCCTGGTGAAGCAAGGCGCCTCCGAGCTGATCACCGGCACGGTTACGGTGGAAGCGCCGACGCGCCGCGTCGCCTATGAGAACGTCGCCGCGCCCGAGATCGTCCTCCGCCGCAACGATGGCATCGCGCGGCTGCTCAAGCGCTGCGAGGGCCTCGAACCGGTGACCTGTGCCATCGCCCACCCTTGCGACAGCGCGTCGCTGCTCGGTCCGCTCGAGGCGGCCCGCCGCGGCCTGATCGTGCCGGTGCTCGTGGGCCCGGAGGCGAAGATCCGGGCGGTGGCCAGTGCCGAGAAAGTGGACCTGCCGTATCGCATCGTCCCCACGGAGCACAGCCACGAGTCCGCGGAAAAGGCAGTGGCGATGGCGCGCGCCGGCGAGGTCGAGGCGTTGATGAAGGGCAGCTTGCATACGGACGAGTTGATGGGCGCGGTGGTTTCTTCAACGACCGGTTTGCGCACGGCGCGCAGGATCAGCCACGCGTTCATCATGGACGTCCCCGCCTATCCGCGGCCGTTCATTGTGACGGACGCGGCGGTGAACATCGCCCCCGACCTTGCGACCAAGGTGGACATCGTCCAGAACGCGATCGACCTCGCCCAAGTGCTGGGCATCGAGACCCCCAAGGTCGCGATCCTTGCCGCAGTCGAGACCGTGAACCCGAAGATGCAGGCGACGCTCGACGCCGCGGCGCTCTGCAAGATGGCTGACCGCGGCCAGATCACCGGAGGCATCCTCGACGGCCCGCTCGCGTTCGACAACGCGATCAGCGAAGAAGCGGCGAAGACGAAGAAGATCGCGACGCCGGTCGCCGGGAAGGCGGACATCTTGCTCGTGCCGGACCTCGAGGCCGGGAACATGGTCGCCAAGCAGCTTCAGTATCTCGCTGGTGCCGACAGCGCCGGCATCGTGCTCGGCGCGCGGGTGCCCATCGTGCTGACGAGCCGCGCCGACAACGTCAGGAGCCGACTGGCCTCGGTGGCGGTGATGGCGCTGGTGGCGCATGGAAAGCGGGCGAGGCAGCCGAAATGGCCAGCGCAATAGCCGTCCTGAATGCCGGCTCCTCGAGCATCAAGTTCTCGCTGTTTCTCGAGCGAGGCGACGATCTCGCGCTTGACATTCGCGGCCAGATCGAGAGCATCTACACCTCGCCGCGCTTCGTGGCGAAGGGCGCAGACGGCGCCGTTCGCGCCGAAAAATCGTGGGGCGACGGCACGCGGCTCGGCCATGAAGCGGCGCTGCGACATTTGATCGGCTACCTCAAGGGGGAGCTCGCCGGCGATCGACTGATCGGCGTGGGCCATCGCGTCGTTCACGGCGGCCTCGAATACGCCGCACCGGTCCGCGTCGACGGGGGCGTGCTCGCCGCGCTGGAAAAGTACGTGCCGCTTGCGCCGCTTCATCAGCCGCACAACCTCGCCCCCATCCAGGGGATCCTCGCCGCCCTGCCGGATCTGCCGCAGGTGGCGTGCTTCGACACCGCCTTCCACCGCACCAACCCCGATCTGGCCCAGCGCTTCGCGATTCCGGCGGCGCTGCACGACGAAGGCGTGCGGCGTTACGGGTTCCACGGGCTGTCGTACGAGTACATCGCCTCCGTACTCCCGAGGCACGATGCGCGGGCCGCGGCCGGGCGTACGGTGGTGCTCCACCTCGGGAACGGCTCGAGCATGTGCGCCCTGCAGGGCGGCCGCAGCGTCGCCAGCACGATGGGCTTCACCGCGGTGGACGGGCTGCCGATGGGCACGCGCACCGGCTCGCTCGATCCCGGCGTCATCCTGTACCTGATGGACCAGCGCGGCATGGACGCCCGCGCGATCGAGAAGCTGATTTACAACGACTCCGGACTCCTCGGCGTGTCCGGCATCTCCAGCGACATGCGAACGCTGGAGGGCTCCGACGATCCGCGCGCGAAGCGGGCGGTGGACCTCTACTGCTACCGAATTCGCCGGGAGCTCGGATCGCTCGCTGCTGCCCTCGGCGGGCTCGACGCGATCGTCTTCACCGCCGGAATCGGTGAGAACTCGGCGGCGATCCGGGGGCGCGTCTGCCGGGACGCGGAGTGGCTGGGCGTGGCGCTCGACCGCGGCGCAAACGACCGCGGCGGGCCTCGCCTTTCAACGCCAGAGAGCAGAGTCGCGGTCTGGAGGATTCCCACCAACGAGGAGCTGATGATCGCGCGGCATACGCGCCG
>DATFRA010000098.1:0-2037 GCA_035263705.1 Allostellaceae bacterium | reverse complement strand
GTCTTGGCGAAGCAGGTCGGCCAGCAGACGAGCCTCTTGCTCTCGTCCGCGTATGGTTCGAGCGAGTCGTCCGCCGCGTCACCAAAGTGCGGGGGACATGGCCGCGCTTGCGCGCGTCAGCGTTAAATTAGCTATCCAAAGAGCTCGACGCGCCCGCGGCGCTCGAAGACTTTGAGCCCCGGCGCGTCCAATTGGACACTCTCGCCGCCAATTGCGAGCGGCTTGCTTTCTCGCCATCAAAGTCGGACCCCCTCGTCCGACCCATAGCGAACGAGGCGACGCGGCTTTTTTTGCGGGCAACGGTGCCCCGATTTACGACACAGTCAAGCCCCCCGCGCTCGAGAGGCGTCCAGCCGAGCACTGCGACATAGACTATGTCCGCGCTGGCTTCCCGAAATCGACCTGCGGTGCAGCCGGCGAGGAACGCGGAGATGGCAAGGAGGACGGCGGTCGCGCTCCTCAATCCGGCCCCGCCACGCCCGGCCCGTCCGGCGCGCCATAAACCGGCGTCGGGATCCCCTCCATCCGCGCCTTCAGCTGCAGCGCGACATAGAGGGAATAGTGGCGCGACAGCGCCAGGTTGCCGCCATGGAACCAGAGCCCCTCCTGCGCCATCGGCTTCCACATGTTGCGGAGCTCACCGCGCCAGGGACCGGGATCGCCCGGCATGCCCGAGCCGTAGCCCCAATTGGGCCCGATCTTCTCCGCGACCTCGGGTGAGACAAGCTGCGCGACCCAGCCGTTCATCGCGCCGAACCCGGTGGCGAAGACGACGAGATCGGCGGGCAGCTCGCTGCCGTTACTCAAGAGGACCGAGCGCTCCTTGAGCGCGCGCAGCTCGACGCGGCTGCGAATCTTGATCTCGCCCGCAGCGATGAGGTCCGAGGCGCCAACGTCGATGTAGTAGCCCGAGCCAGTACGCAGCGCCTTCATCATCAGACCCGAGCGATCCTGTCCCCAATCGAGAAGGAAGCCCGCCTGATCCAGGCGCGCGTAGAGGGCGGCATCCTGCGCCGCGATCCGCTCGTAGAGCGGAATCTGGAGCGCCGGCATCAGGCGGAACGGGATCGATGCGAAGAGCAGGTCGGCCTTCTCTGTCGTGACGCCCTTGGCCACCGCTTCCTCGGAATAAAGGCCCTTGAAGCCTAGCTCCATCAGCGTCTCGGATTTGACGACGGTCGTGGGGCTACGCTGGATCATCGTGACCTCGGCGCCGTGCTCCCAGAGATCGGCGCAGACGTCGTGTCCCGAGCTCGCCGCACCGACCACGACGGAGCGTTTGCCGCGATATTTCTCGCCGCCAACATAGCGGCTCGAATGGTAGAGTTCGCCCGCGAAGGTCTCAGCGCCCTCCACTTTCGGCATGTGCGGCGGCCCGTAAGAGCCGGTGGCGAAGACGAGCTGCTTGGGACGGAGCACCAGCCTGCCCTCTGGGCGGTCGACCGCGACCTCCCACTCCCGCCGTGTCTCATCCCAGCGCGCGCCGACGCAGGGCGAGGCGGCCCAGTAGTCGAGCTCCATTATCTTGGCATAGGCCTCGAGCCAGTCGCCCATCTGGTCCTTGGGCGTGAAAACGGGCCAGTGATCGGGGAAAGGCAGGTAGGGCAGGTGGTCGTACCAGACCGGGTCGTGGAGGACGAGTGAGTCATACCGGTTGCGCCAGGAATCGCCGGCCCGCGCATTTTTCTCGACGATGAGGGCGGGAACGCCGAGGCGCTTGAGCCGAGCGCCGAGCGCGATGCCGCCCTGGCCGCCGCCGATGATGACGCAATAGGGCTGCACCGTGTGGCCGAGCGCCGCCTCGTGCGCACTCTTGCGCTCGAGCCAGCTCCGGCGATCGCGGGAGGCGCCATGGGCAACGCCGTTCTCGCGCGTCATGCCGCGCTGCTCCTCATAGCCCTTGAGCTCGGTCATCGTCGTGAGGAAGGTCCAGCCTCTGTCGCCACGCAACCGCAGATGACCCTTGCCGCGCGCGACCCCGGTCTCGAAGGTGAACCACGCTTCGACGACGCCGTCCGTCTCAGTGGCATCCTCGAC
>DATFRA010000097.1:0-2365 GCA_035263705.1 Allostellaceae bacterium | reverse complement strand
GATCGTCACCTTGCCGGTCTCCGGATCGACCTCGATGTCGCAGAACTGGGTGGAGAAGCCGGGCGCCACCACGGACGGGTTGACCGAGCCGGCGGCGACGATCGGCCCGCCGGTGGTCGGGCTCTTGGCGGCGATCTCCTTGAGCGACAGCGGCTTGAAGTCGCCGACATTGCTGCTCGCCGGCTTGGCGTGGCCGTCCTCCCACACCACGCCCTCCGGATCGACGTTCCACATCTTGGCCGCGCGCACGCACAGCTCGTCGATGATCTTCTTCGTCGTGTCGACCACCGCGGCGCCGGTCGCGAAGGTGACGCGCGAGCCGCCGGTCACGTGCGTGTAGCCGACCGAGGCGGTGTCGGCGATGATCGGGCGCACCAGGTCGTAGTCGATGCCGAGCGTCTCGGCCGCCATGATCGCCATCGAGGCGCGCGAGCCGCCGATGTCGGGGCTGCCGGTCGCCAGCACCACGGTGCCGTCCGCGTTGACGTGCACGGTGGCGCTCGACTCGCCGCCGCCGTTGAACCAGTAGCCGGAGGCGACGCCGCGCCCCTGGTTCTTGCCGAGCGGCGCCCGGTAGCCCGGATGGTTCATCAGCGCCTCGACCGTCTCGGCATAGCCGTCGTGGCCGAGCTTGCCGCCCGACAGCATCTGCGTCCCCTTGCGGGCGGCGTTCTTGAGCCGCAGCTCGAGCGGGTCCATGCCGATCTTCTGCGCCAGCACGTCGAGCACGCTTTCCACCGCATAGGCGCCGATCGGCGAGCCCGGCGCCCGATAGGCCGCGACCTTCGGCCGGTTGCTCACAACGTCGTAGCCGATCGCGCGCGCGTTCGGGATGTCGTAGGGCGCGAACGCGCACATGCACGTGCTCATGAACGGCGAGCCCGGGAACGCGCCGGCCTGCAGCTTGAACAGCCCGTCGGCGGCGACGATCTTGCCGTCGCGCGTGACGCCGATCTTCACCGTCATCGACGAGCCCGAGGTCGGGCCGGTAGCCCGAAACACGTCCTCGCGGCTCATGACGAGCTTCACCGGATGGCCGGATTTCTTCGCCAGCATGACGCACACCGGCTCGACATAGATCACGGTCTTGCCGCCGAAGGCGCCGCCGATCTCGGCCGGATAGACGCGCAGGTCGGCGAGCGTCATGCCGAGGAGCTGCGTCGTGTAGGCGCGCACGACGAAATGCCCCTGGCTCGAGCTCCACAGCTCGCCCTGCCCGTCGGCGTCGCAGCGCGCGACGCATCCCTGCGGCTCGATATAGGCCTGGTGGACGGCTGCGGTCTTGAACGACATCTCGACGATCTCGTCGGCCGCCGCGAAACCGGCCGCGATATCGCCGAGCTTGTACTCGACCCGCTTGGAGATGTTGGACGGTTTCGGCGGCGGCTCGACCCCGCGGGTGATCAGGTCGTCGAACAGGAGCGGCGCATCCGGCGCCATCGCGGCGTCGACGTCGATCACGTGCGGCAGCACCTCGTAGTCGACCGTGATCAGCGCCAGCGCCTCATCGGCGATCGATCTGCTGGTGGCCGCCACGGCCGCCACCGCATGACCCTCGTAGAGCACCTTCTCGCGCGCCATGATGTTGCGGGTCATGTGCCAGAAATTCTGCGCAACGCGCTCGGGGCCGACATACTCGAACTTCTGCTCGGGAAAATCCGCCGAGGTCACCACCGCCTTGACGCCGGGCAGCGCGGCCGCCTTGGCGATATCGATCGAACGGATGCGCGCATGGGCATGCGGCGAGCGCAGGATACGGCCGACCAGCATGCCTGGCATGCTCATGTCGGACCCGTACAGCGCGCGTCCCGTCACCTTCGGCACGCCGTCCGGACGCACCGGCCGGGTCCCGACCCATTTGAATCCCTTTGTGTCTCTGCTGGTGACGTCGTGCATGCCCGCCTCCGCCCGATTGCGCCTGGCGGCCTGACGGTCGCGCGGCCCGCGCACAAAAGCAAGCACCCGCGGGCGACATGTGAGGTGAGCACTGCGCCCGCGCTCCCTCTCCCCGCTGCGCGGGGAGAGGGTTGGGGTGAGGGGCGGGGCACGGTCGTGCCACGAGCCGCCAACGCTCAGACTCGTGGAAGCGCCCCCTCACCCCGACCCGCCTTCGCTGCGCTTCGGCGGGCGAGTGAGCAAGCCCGCCATAGCCTTGGCGACGGCGGGCGACCCTCTCCCCGCACGCGGGGAGAGGGAGCGCGGGCGCCGTGCCAAACCGCGACCCTGTTCGCGCTTTCCGTTTCGGCGGAAGATGGGATAGCGTCGTGGACCATCTGGGAGGGCCGCACCCATGCTCGCCTACACCGCCCCGACGACGGTCGAGGACGCCGTCCGCGCGCTCGCCGGGGCTTCCGGCATCGTGAAA
>DATFRA010000096.1:0-15589 GCA_035263705.1 Allostellaceae bacterium | reverse complement strand
AGGATCAGTGCTGATTTGATCCCGTGGCATGGCACTCGCCCAGGGCCGGCTTCCTTCGCGGTCTCCCTAATGGTGAGCGGGCCGGGTCGTCGTCCTAGGCGCGTGCCGTGCCTTTCGTTCCTCGATACCATTCCAGTATCCGCTCGCCGGTCCAGAACACCACGCCGGGATGCCGGCTCGCGTAGTCGAGGAAGGCCTCAAGGTGGCCGATCCGGTGCGGGACGCCGCTTATGTAGGGGTGGATCGCGAAGGAGAGGATCTTCGCGCGCGTGGCGCTCTCGGCGTAGAGCCGGTCGAATTGCGCCTTCGAGCGGATGAAGAACTCCTCGGCGCTGTGATGCTGCACGATCATCATGGGGATGTCGTTGAGCTCGACGGTATAAGGCAGCGTTACGAGCGGCCCGTGCGTCGTGCGGAGCTCCGTCGGCTCGTCGTCATAGACCCAGTCGCCCACGTATTTGATGCCGGCCTCGACGAGCAGGTCGGGCGTGTCGTAGGTCTCGGTGAGGCCGGGGCCGAGCCACCCGATTGGGCGCCTGCCGGTGAATCTCTCCAGCGTCTCGAGGGATTGGTGAATGAGCGCGCGCTGGTCGTCGACCGCGTGGATCGGCATCTGCATGTAGCCGTGGCCCATGAACTCCCAGCCGCTCTCGAGCGCGGCGCGCGAGACGCGGGGATAGCTTTCGGTCACTTTCGCGTTGATCGAGAGGGTGGGTACGATACCGCGCCGTTCGAAGGCCGCGAAGAAGCGCCAGATTCCGACCCGCATCCCGTATTCGTGCCAGCTCCAGTTGGGTAAGTCCGGGATGACCGCCACGCCGGTGGGCGCCGGCAGCACTTGGCGAGCCATCGCTCGCTCGATCTCCCAGACCTCGAGATTGACGATCGGCCACACCACCAGCCGCACGCCGTCGGGCAGCTTGAGCGGCGGCCGGTCGACGATGGCGGAATAGGGTGCTCGCTCGCTGGGCTTCATCGCTGCGCTCCCGTCGTCAGCGCTGCGCCCCGCGCTCCCCGATCGAGCCCGCCAGCCGCTTCCGGTCCGGCTTCCCGAAGCTGGTGCGCGGCAGCCCGTCGACGAAAACGATTTCGGCCGGCACTTTGTAGGCGCTCAGGCGGCGGCGGCAATGGGCAATAAGGTCGTCCTCGGTGACGGCGCCGCGCGCAATCACGAGAGCGACCACCTCCTGGCCGAGCTGTGGCGAGGGCCGGCCGACGACCGCGGCATCGGCCACGGCGACGTGCTCGACCAGCGCGGCCTCGACCTCGTCGGGGTAGACGTTGCTGCCGCCGCGCAGGATCACGTCGCTGGCGCGCCCCTTTAGATGCAGGAAGCCGCCATCGTCGAGCTCGGCAAGGTCGCCCGTGTAGTACCAGCCATCCCGGAATCCCTCGCTGTCGCTGGTGAGCGCGCCGACCAAGCCCGAGGCGAGCGCTGGGCCGCGCGCGCGCAAGCGACCGGTCGCTCCCGGCTCGACCGGACGGTCGTCCTCGCCGACGATGGCCAGATCCCAGAGCGCGGCCGGCCGGCCCGCGCTGTCGGCGTGTTCGGCCATCTCGCTCGGCCGCAAGAACGAGATCGGCCCGGTCGCGACGGTGCCGTAGACCTCATAGAAATTCGGCGTGACGCGGCCCAGAGTCTCGCGCTTCTCCTGGGCATGCAGCGGAGCGCCGCCGCACATCAGGACCTCGACACCCGGCAGCAGCGGGCCGCTGCCTCGCGGCAGTTCGAGCAACCAGCGGATCACCGTAGGCACTACGAAGCCGACCGTTACCTGGTTTTGGTTGATCGCCTCGACGTACTCCTCGGCCGTGAACAGCGGCGGGTGGAAGACCACCGTGTGGCCCTTGATGAGGTGCGTAAGGCAGTAGTTCCGCCCCGCGCTGAACGCGAGGGGAGAGGCCGAGAGGTAGCGATGCGGCCGCTCGCTCAGGATGCCGTCGAACGGGCTCGCGCGAGCGTGCATCTGGCGATGGGTCACCAGCATGCCCTTGACCGCGCCGGTGGTGCCCGAGGTGAGCCCGATCATCAGGGGCGCGTCGGCGTCCGAGGGAAACTCTTGATCGCAGTCCTGCCGTTCCACCTCCGCGTGCCAGCTCGCATCGAGCGCCCGGCTTGGCACGCCGGCGATCCGCGCCGCACCCGCCTCGGTCAGCGCCAGTTTCACCCCGAACCCCTGCGCCACCCGTGCGCGCTCGGCGGGCGGCGCGCGCCAGTCGATGGGAACCGCCACCGCCCCGAGCCGCGCCGCCGAAAGAAAGGCGATCACGTGATCGGACGTGTCCTTGAGACAGATCGCGATCGCGTCGCCCGGCTTGATGCCGAGCGAGCGCAGGTGGGCGCCGCCGCGGCGTACACGACGATCGAGCTCGCGGTAGCTCAGCTCGCGGCCACCATCCACCATGGCGACTGCGTCGGACTGGGCAGCGTGTCGCGCGATGACCTCAGCGAGGTTCACGGTCCCGCCGCAGGTCTCTCGTCGATCGGCGACCCGGCAGACGGTCGCAGCTCGTCGAGGCGCCCCTTCACCCACTTGAAAACCTCAGGGGCGTGCGTAGTGAAGATCTCGTAATGCTTGCACTGCAGGGTGCCCAGACCCCACGATCCCACCAGAACCTTGCGCCACGGCCAGTGGGGGCGATCGACCATTTGCGCGATGGGCTCGATCGCCAACACTTGAACCGGTCCAGCATAGGGCGTGGGATGATAGGTGCTGATGGACCACTCCACCGCGGCGCCGACCTCGGTCGCGGTCGCGAGCTGTTTGGGATCGCCGATGTCGAACGGGATCTCCTCAAGCCGGCTGCGCGCCTCCAAGAACCAGTTGCCGACCCGGTCGCGAAGCAGGTCGGCCGCATCGGCCAATTCGCTCGGGTTGAATTCGTATCCCGGAAGAGCCGGCGGGTCGATCAGGATCAGCAGCGGAACTGGCGGCGGTTCGCCCGCGTATTGCGCGGCGACGGCGAGGTTCTGCGCGAGCTGAAGGGCCATGATGCAACCGCCACAGACTCCTGTCACAACGAACGGAGGCTGCAGTCGTGCGCGACGAATCTCGGCGAGATAATCGTTGGCCGCCTCCGGGACCTTGGCGCGCGGCTTGCGACTGCCGTCGAAGCCGGGCGCCTCGATCCCGTATAGCGGCTGGTCGGGACCAAGGAATTCCGCCAACGCTCGCCCGCGCCGCCACGGCAACACGCCGAACATTCCATGCATCAGGATGAGGGGCGGCTTGCTCCCTCCAGTCTGCACCGGAATCAACATAGCTCAGTCCTGTGTCTTGCGCTCGTCGATGCGCAGCGCGAGCTGCGCGACGCTGGGCGCCGAGACCAGGAGAGACAGAGGCAGCTTCACCCCGAACAGTTTTTGAATCTTGGTGAAGATGATCGCCGCCACGAGAGAGCTTCCGCAGACCAGGAAAAAATCGTCGTGAATGCCGATGCTGTCGATGCCGATGCTCTCCTGCCAAATCACCACAAGCTGTCGCTCGGTGTCCGAGCGCGGCGGCTCATAAGCCGGCGCGTCCTCCATGTCGCTGCGGCGTAGTACCATATCCGCACCCAGCACGAGCGAGCTGTTTCAAGCCCGGTCAGCCTATAGCCCCCCGCCACGCTTGGAACAAGAGTTTCGAAAAACTCGAGCCTCAAATCCCGCTCTTGCACCACTGCTGCCACATGTCGCGTAGCGCTGCCTCGAAGCGGCGGGCGAATCCCCGCTCGTCCATCAACGGAGAGACGCGCATGCGTTCCCGCATGCCGGATCTGAGCGCCTCTAACCGATCGAGATCTCCGGCGAGTTCGACCGCGGTCTCCGCGTATTCCTCAGCCGTGTGGGAGTCGAGACGCTCAAGCCCAACCTGGGCGAGGAGGCTCGTGCTGGTCCGCGCGCAAGGTCGGTCGCCCGAGAGAGTGATTACGGGAACTCCCATCCACAGCGCCTCGCAGATCGTTGTGAGGGCGCCATTGTAAGGAAAGGTATCGAGGCTGATATCCACCTCCGCATAGGCCCGCAGGGTCTCGTCCGGGTCGCCGGCTGCACGCCGGAGCTCTAGTCGGTCGGGCGCGATTCCAGCCGCTTGGAAACTGGCAAGAACTCTTGCCGCGAATGCCGTGTCGGCGAATTCCCGAGCCAACAACAACAGGCGAGCCATCGGCAGGGCCCGGAGGATCGAGCTCCATGCGGAGACTGTCGGGGGCGAAATTTTCCGGGGATCGTCGAAGTTGCCGAACGTGACCGCGCCTGTCGCGCGGCCTGGCAGCGGAGCAACCTCTGGCGCTCGCTCCGGTGGGCGATAGACACAAGATCCCGTGCTTAGGCGATAGAGTTGTTCGGTGTAGAGCTCCTCAGCACCCGGTGGGTCCGAAACATCGTCGGTGATCCGATAGTCGATGGTCGAAAGACCGGTCGTATCGGGATAGCCGAGCCAAGTGATCGTCACGGGAGCCGGCTTAAGCGCGAAGACGTCGAGCCGGTTGTGGGGTAGATGTCCCGCGATATCGATCAGGATGTCGACGCCAGCGTCGCGCATCATCTTCAATGCTCCCTTGGTGCGGCGTAACACGAGCGGCTGAAAGCGCCCCGCAAATTGGCGTTTGAAAGACTTTACTTCCAAGGCGTTGCTTCCGCTGGTCGCATAAACGGTGATGTTCACTTCTCTGGGATCGTGATTGGCCAGCAAGGGCACAACGAAAGAGCGCGTCAGGCGAGAGCTGATATCGACCCCGACATAGCCGATCTTGAGTAGCCGATCCGGCCTCCGCGAATTGGCTGCAACTACCCACGGCTCCGCGATTTCAGCGGCGCGCGCCACGGCGATGCGCCCCCACTCTCGGTGGGCAGCATACACGGCGCCAGGCCTCAAATCGGCGCGATAGTGCAGCCATGGGAGGATGCGCTCCTCGAGATTAGTTCTGGCCTCTGCGAATGAAGGATCGGCCTCAATGGCCTGTTTGAATAAATCAGCGGCCTCGTCGGTCCGCACTTGCTCGAGTAGCGCCCTGCCAAGGTTGTTGAGGAAGAGTGGCGATTTGGGCTCCAGGGCGTGTGCGCGTCGGCACAACGCCTCCGCCTCGATCGGGCGACCGGCCTCGAGCGCGATGGCGCCCAGGCAGTTGTATGACTCGGCGCGGTCCTCATCGAGCGCAATCGAGTCGCGATAGGCCTGCTCCGCGGCGCTCACGTTCTGTGCCCTGAGCAGGGCGTGACCGAGGCCGACCAGATAGTGCGCTGCTAGCTTTGCCAGACGTTCGGCGGATGCCAAATCACCGCTGTCGGCCGCCCGGGCCGCCGCCGCCTTCGCCATTTCCGCACCACTGCGGTAGGCGTCCAGGTAGCTGGCATCGATCGTGAGGACCTGGTTGTAGGCATCGAACGCCGGCTGGAATTGGGCGGTCACTCGATACGCTTCGGCCAGATTGAAGAGTCTATCGGCCGTCGGTCCATCGAGCGCTATCGTGCGCCGGAATCCCGCGATCGCGTCGTCGAAGCGGCCGCGCTGGCCTGCGATCACCGCGAGAAGCTGGTACGCCTCGGCGTAATCCGCGTCTTGCGCGAGCGCTTCTCTATAGAGTTGCTCCGCCCCCTCGATGCTTCCGGAGCGATGTAACGCGCGTCCCCGCTCCACAAGGTCGGCTGGACTCGATGCATGCGAGCCACCGTTTTGTCGCCCCGATTCTGACATACCCTCTTCCCTCGCTATCCCAGCTCGACCACGCGTCTGCGCGCGATCCAGCACGCGAGCTCCGCCGCGACGCGATCCATGGCGCTGTCCCAGTCACCGGGGCGTGGTTGGCGGAAGATCCGCATCGTCGGATACCAAGGACTGTCCTCGCGCTCCACGAGCCAGCGCCACTCGGGTTCGAATTGATCGAGCAACCAGATGGGCTTGCCCAGAGCGCCCGCTAGGTGCGCGACCGAGGTGTCGATGGCGATAACGAGGCTCAGGGCCTCCACGAGGGCGGCGGTCTCTGAGAAATCCGTTAGTTGCTTCGTCCAGTCTATCAGCTGCATTCCCGCGGGGGGTGAGCCAGCCTGTTCGGCGGGATCGCCCTTCTGCAGCGAGACGAAGCTCACGCCGGCAACCTGTGCCAATGGGGCGAACTGGCTCAAATGCATCGAACGCCGCCGAAGGGCGAGGTGCGCTCGCGGATTGCCGGCCCATACAATGCCGATCTTGGCGCCTCGCGTCCGCGCCAGTCGGTCACTCCAAGTCGCGACCTTATTGGGGTCCGCGGCGAGATAGGGCGTTTCATCCGGGATTGTATCGAGCGTTGTATTGAAGGAGAGCGGCAAGCTCAGCAATGGGCAGTGCAGGTCGAATGGCGGTGGCGTCTCGCCCCACCCGATCACGATGCTCGCGCCGCCGAGGCTGCCCATGAGAGACTTGAGCTCGGGCTGCACCTCTAAAACGACGCTCGCGCCTCTGGCCATGACCATCCGTGCGTAGCGACAGAACTGAATCGTGTCGCCCAAGCCTTGCTCGGCGTGGAGCAATATCCTCTTTCCTGCGATGTCTTCCTTGCCCAGCCAGAGGGGCTGAGAAAAGACCCGCTTTGCCGACTTTTGTTGCTCCGTTTCCCAGCGCCATTCGTATTTTTGCCAGCCGCGCTGGAAATCGCCCAGGACAAGTCGGCAAAGCCCCTCGTTGAGATGCGCGTCCGCGTTGTCGGGATCCTGCGCCTGCGCCTCCGCGAAGGCTGCCAAAGCGGCTTCAACTCGGTTCAAGTCCTTCAGCGCAATACCCCGATTGTTCAGTGCTTCGGGGTAGTGGGGCCTGATGGCGAGCGCCTGGTCGAAGTGCGCGAGCGCCTCCTCGGGCCGATTCAGCGCGCGTAAAACAAGGCCGCGGTTGCACAAAGCTTCCGCGTATGCGGGGTTGATCGCCAACGCCTTGCCGAAGCTCGCCAGCGCCTCGTCGAGGCGCCTTAAGCCGTAGAGTGCGGTGCCGCGGCTATTCCACGCCTCGGCGTGCCCAGGATTGCTCGCTAGCGCCGCATCGAAACTTGCCACTGCCGCATCCGGCCGCTTCAAGTCCTGCAGCACTAGGCCTCGGTTATAGAGCGCCTTGAAATAGCCGGGTCTGATGGTTAGGGCCCGGGCGAAGCTCGCCAGCGCCTCATCGTGACGGCCCAAGTCATGCAGGATATTGCCGCGGTTGTTCAGCGCCTCGGCAAAATCCGGCTTGATCTCCAGCGCGCGGTCGCAGGTCGCCAGCGCTTCATTGTATCGCTTGAGGTGCTGCAGAACGTTCGCATGGCTGTTTAGGGCCTCCGCCGAGCGGGGATTGATGCTGAGGGCCTTCTTAATGTGGCGCTCGGCTTCGCCCTGTTGCCCGCCCTCCGCTTTGAGCACGCCGAGCAGATGATGTGCATCGAACTGATTGGGCCAGACACGGATCACAAATTCATAGAGCCGTTCGGCCTCCGCCGCCTGGCCCGCCCGATGGGCCGCAAATCCGCGCTGCAGCGCATCGAACGGCGTTAGGGTGTTTTGGACCATGCGAAACCGCGGATTTCCAGTGAATGCATCGCCGCCGCACACCCACGACGCGTGCGACACGGCGATCTTTACCAGCTCCCCTTTTGTGTAACCAGTTCCTCCATGTTCCACGGGTTTGTGTCTGGCTTCTCAATCCTTAAAATTACTCCATGGCCGTCTTCCGGCACCAAAACACATACATACCCGAGAAAGTGTGCGGGTGCGCCGTCTCGAATCGCGCCCAGCGCGCGAGGTCTGATGCCGCGGGGTCGTGCGGGTTGTCGGCGCGGTAGCGGCGGAGCACGCGCTCGTCCACGAATTCGAAGCCCAGGAACTCGAGCCCGAGCGCTTCCAGCGCCTCGCGCAGCTCCGGGATTGTGTAGCGATGCTCCCGCGCGTGAAAGAGCAGGTCCCTGCAACCGTGCAAATCAAAGATATCTTTCGACAGCGCGAGCCTCGGAAACCTCTCTCTCTCCTCACCGAACAGCACGCGCTGGCGGAACGCGCGGATGTCCCGCGGTGTCGGCGTAAGCCTCAAAACGGCGATGCGCTCGCGCGCGGCCGCCACGTCGGCCCGGGCAAGGGTACTATAGAGACCGATGCGCATGAAGCCGCCGGGTCGAAGCAGCCCGCATAAAGCGCGCCAGCCCGCCACCGGGTCTTCCATGTGGTGGAGAACGCCCACTGCCTCAACGACGGAAAATTCGCGGCCAATTTGCCTGAGAGCCAGCAGGTCCGCGTGCAGGAAGTCCACATTCGAGGCGCCGAGCCGAATCGCCATGCGTCTCGCATAGCCGAGGCTTTTCAGGGACAAATCGACGGCAAGGACACGCGCCTGCGCGATGGAGAGGGCCGTCACGATCGGCTGCCGCCCGGTACCGCAACCGGCGACGAGGATCTCGACGGGACCTTCGAGAAATCGCGGCATCGCAGCATGCGGGAACCTTCGGCGCAGCATTGCCGGCAAGCTCGTGGGAGCGAGGCGCGGCAAGGAGCGCCAGCGGGGGTAGGGATGCTCCTCGTACTGGTCGCGGACCGCCCGGGACACAGCATTCTCGATCGTTCCGAGGCTCGGGATCGCGCGTGCGAGCTCCGATTCCTCGAAAGGCTCGGCGAGGCAATGCGCGAGCACCGCGCTCACGTGCGAGCTCGGCGAGATCGACGCGTCGAGGAGGCGCTTTGCCTCCGTCAGCGCCGTGAGCGGCTCATAGAGCGCGAGGCGCAGCAATTTCTGCTCCAGGACGGCATCGAGTGCGGCGGCGCGCGAGAGGTCGCGGTCGAGCTCCGCGCGAAGTGCGACGATGCGCGCTTCTTCGATTTCATCGACCGCAAACACGTAGCCGTTGTCGAAGCACTGCAGCGCCAGTGCCGCGAGGAATGGGTTCAGGTTGGCCGGGAGGTCCCGCGCCAGGCAGAGTCGACGCCGCGTCTCGGTCAGGAACGCCTCGAGTACAAGATCGGTGTTGGTCGTCCGGGACAAGAACTGGAGAAGCAGAGGATCGCGAAGGCACCCCCCGTTTCCGACTTGCGCGGCGGCGGCCACCACGGTGCGGCGTGCCGCCTCTGATGGCGACGAATCGATCCGATGCTTCTGCCGAATCTGCCAAGCGCACGCTTTCGCGAGATCGTCGTGTTCCACAGTGTCCACTGAAAGGCAGCGTTCCAGGAACGCAGCGATCTCGGCGCTGCGGTCCAATGAGCTGCTGCGCGCGGCGGCGATGGCGAAGGCACGGCACGCGTCCGGCGATCGCGGATTTCGTCGCATCGCCTCGACGGCGCGATCCGCGGCTTCCTTGATCCGGCCCAACGCGATGAGCGCCGAGACCAGCTCGACGGGCGCGTGGGCGATGTCGGGCTTGAGGGTCAGCGCGGCCTGGAATTCCACCAGAGCTTCGTCGAGCCGGCCGAGGTCCCGGAGGACGGTGCCGAGGTTGACGCGCGCCTCGGCGGAGCTTGGGCTGAGCGCCAGCAGCTCGCGATAGGCCGCTACGGCCTCGTCGAGCCGACCGAGATCGGCCAGCACCGTCGCCCAGCCGAAGCAGATCTCCGGCGCGCGCGGAGCCAGCGCTGCGGCGCGCCGGTAGGCGGCCTCCGCCTCGGCCAGACGGCCGAGTTCATGCAGTGCGTCCGCCCGTCCCACGAGGGCGCCGATATGGGCGGCGTCCAGCGCCAGCGCGGCGTCGTGGCAGGTCAGAGCATCTTGGAACCGGCTCTGGGCGGTCCGCAGTAAACCGAGCGCGTGGTGGACATTCGGCGCGTTCGGTCGCAGCGCCGCCGCTTGGCTCAAATAGCGGTCCGCTTCCGCCAAGCGCCCAGCCTGTCCGGTGAGGACTCCGAGCCGATAGAGCGCGTCGGGATTCTCGCCGGGCGAACTCGGCTCTGGCATCCCCGGGGACACCCCAGGCATACCCGAGTCAGGGCGCCCGCTCAGCGCCTGTCTTGCCGCCTTGCCTGCAGCGCCGCACTCCCGGCGATTGACCAAGGGTGTTTCCCACTAGCTGCGCGGATCGTCGTGGGGCACTGCGCCAGCAGCGTGCTCCCCGAGCCCCGTAGATGGGGCAAACTAGGCTCGCCGGAGCCGCCAGCGCAATAGAAGCCGCAGAACTCCCGGTCGACCTGACGCCTGCGGCGCTGTCAAGCGCGCATAAAATGAAAAAGGGACCAGGAGACGGACGGCTCGGGTCCTGAGACTCCGACGCTGCTTAGGTGTCAGCCCCTGGTCGACGAGGACTACCGAAGGCTCCATCGGGGCCAGCGATTCGGGGAGCCTTACCAGACAGTGGTGATAATTCTGGCTAGCGGCAGAGGCGATGCAGCAGGTCACGCTGGGAAGCACTTTGCGCCGCACTGGAGAGCGCACTCGGGCAGCTCAGCGGAGTCACGATTGATGTCCTAATAGGGTGATAGGAAACGAGAATCTCCAGTATACAAGGGCCTATTTCGAGGTCCCAGCGGGGGATCTCCCGACGTGTCTCCGGCCTTGATCGAAGGGGGCCAGAACTCGCCGCAGTGCGGCAGAACTGTTGCAAAATCACCACAGCTTCCAAGAAATGCGCCCAAAGAGCGGATTTTGCCTTGTTTACCGGTTCGGAAACGGGTCATCCTGCACGAGCCGAAGGGACGCCATCCTTTCGCGGACGGATGAATTAATGGCTTTGGGGGTTGAGAAATGAAAATTCGCAAGCTAAGCGCCGCGACGGCACTGGGGAGCCTGACGGCATCGGTGGCGTTGCTCACGGGCATCCAAGGCGCGCACGCACAGGGCGCGCCGGGCGCAGGCTCGTTCCCAGGCTCGTTCCTGGTGCCGGGCACGCAGACCTCCTTCAAGGTCGGCGGCTACGTCAAGCTCGACTACACCTACGACTTCGGGCCACAGCAGACCATCAACGGCGGTGCCGGCCCGATCGGCATTTCCCTCGACTCTGGTCCCTGTGTCTCGGGCGGTGTTGGCGACGGTTGTAGCAAGGCGTTTGAAGACGCCTCACATCGAATCCATGGCACCTCGCAGCTCACGGCGTCGGAGTCGCGGTTCAACATCGAGACGCGCACGCCCACCGCCTACGGCGAGCTCAAGACCTTCATCGAAGGTGACTTCACCAACCCGAACGGCCTCAGCAACAGCGGCAGCCTCAAGGTCAACTCGAACTCCTACGGCTTCCGTCTGCGCCAAGCCTACGGCACCTTGGGCCCGTTCCTCGCGGGCCAGACCCTCTCGCTCTTCCGCGACGGCGCGGCCGAGGCCGAGACCCTGGACTTCGGCGGTGCGCTGGCGACCGGCGTCACCCGTCAGCCGCAGGTCCGCTACACTTTCGACTTAGGCAACGGTCTGACCTGGGCAGTGGCGGCGGAGAATCCGCAGACTCAGATTTTCAATCTCGATAGCGGCGGAACGACGACCACCTTCGGCGCGTCGCCCAGGCAAGGCGACAAGATCCCCGATTTCACCACCGCACTGGTCTATAACGCCCCGTGGGGACACTTGAACCTCCGCGGCGTAGTGCGTGACATCTACTGGCACACCGCCACGGACGTGTCTAAGGGCGGCGTGAAAGACTCGCTGTTCGGCTGGGCCATCGGCTTCTCGGGCAACTGGAACGTGCCGATCGGCAAGGACTCCCTGGCGTGGGAAGCCGCCTATGGCGAGGGTGCCGGTCGCTACGTCACGAGCGGCGGTCCGCCGACACCGGACGCGTTCGTGACGAGCGCCTGTCCCGACACTGACAATGCGGCTGATGTTGGTGACGTCGCCTGTCCATCGGCAACACGCCATCTGAAGAAGATCAATAGCTGGCTGGTCGCGGCCAACTACACGCATTTCTGGACCGATACGCTGCGGAGCAATATCGCCGGCAGCTACTGGCGCCAGGAGAACAATGACGCGGTCCGTGGTTCGCCAGATGACGCGTGCAACCAGAGCCTCCTGTGGAAGGATGCCTATACCGGGCACGTGAACCTGATCTGGAGCCCGGTACCGCAGACGAACTTCGGCATCGAGTTCATGCGCATGCAGGGCAGGGTAGAGAGCGGCCAAAAGGGCCAGCTCACCCGCGTCCAGGTCTCCGCACAGTTCAAGTTCTAGGCAGTCTGAGCTCACGCTAGTCGACCCGCCAGCCGCAAGGCTGGCGGGTTTCTGCTTATGGTCCCTTTAGAGCATTTTCCGCCGAAGTGGGGCACCGATTCGGCGCGGAAAATGCGACCAAACAAAATATGGAGGACGTCCCGATTCGATCTGATCGGAACATGCTCTAGCGCCGGCGGTTCGCGGCTCGCGCCGCCACGCCCATCAGCGCGCCGAGCCGCTCCGGCGCCTGCAGCAGCGCGGCGCTGGCCTCGGCGTGCACGATCACGCCCCGCTCAATCACGATCGCCTGGGCCGTGACCCCAAGCGCCAGCCGCGAGTGCTGCTCGACCAGCACGAAGGCGAGCGCGGCCTCGCGCCGCAGCCGGTCGATCCCCGCGAGCACCGCATCGACGATCACAGGTGCCAGACCCTCTAAGGGCTCGTCCAGCAGCAGAAGGCTCGGATTGCCCATGAGGGCGCGGCCGATCGCCAGCATCTGCTGCTCGCCGCCGGAAAGCTGGTTGCCCCAGTGCTGCCGGCGCTCGGCGAGGCTCGGGAAGAACTCGTAGACCCGCTCGGCGGTCCAGCGGCCCGGCTGCTCGGCGACCCGCAGATTCTCCGCCACCGTGAGCGAGCGGAAGATCTCGCGCTCCTGCGGAACGTAGCCGATGCCGCGCCGCGCGCGGCGATAGGGGGGCAAGGCCTCGATCGCGGCGTCGCCGAGCCGGATCGAGCCGCCGTGCAGGCTCGTGTGGCCCATGATGGTGGCGAGCAGCGTGGTCTTGCCGACGCCGTTCCGGCCCAGCACGGCGAGCGTGCCGCCCTCGGGCAGGTCCAGCGAGATGCCATCGAGCACGACGGTCTCGCCATAGCCGGCCCGCACGCGCTCGAGGCGCAACCCGCCGCTCATCCGGGCTCGCGCTCGCCCAGATAAACCTCGCGCACCCGCGGGTCGGCGGCGATCTCCTCGGGCGTGCCCTCGACCAGGACGGAGCCCTGCACGAGAACGGTGATCCGCCGGGCGACGCGGAACACCAGGTCCATGTCGTGCTCGATGATGAGCACGGCGATCTCCTTGGGCAGGCTCTCGATGGTCTCAACGATGATGCCGCTCTCGGCGCCGGGCACGCCGGCCGCGGGCTCGTCCAGCAGCAGCACCTTGGGCTCGAGGCCGAGCGCCACCGCGATCTCCACCAGCCGCTGCCGCCCATAGGGAAGCTCGCGCACCAGCCGGCTCGCCTCGCCGGCGATGCCGAGCCGCTCCAGTGCCGCATAGGCCTCCTCGGCGACGCCGCTCCGCCGGCCCGCCGGCCGGAAGAGTTCGCCCGCGACACCCCGCCGCTCGCCAATCGCCAGCGCCACGTTCTCGAGCACGCTCAAGCCGCGGAACAGCGTGTTGATCTGGAAGGTGCGGGCGAGGCCGCGCTTCACCCGGCGCGCCTGAGGGAGCGCCGTCACATCCTCCCCGCCCAGGAGCACGCGGCCGCGGCTCGGCGCGAGCGCGCCCGTCACCAGGTTGACGAAGGTGGTCTTGCCGGCGCCGTTCGGGCCGATGAGCGCGTGCCGGGCGCCCGCCTCCAGCCGGAAATCGATCTCGCTCGCGACCGTGAGCGCGCCGAAGCTCTTGCAGAGGCCCCGGGTCTCGAGCGCGAGTGCCGATGCCGTCGCACCATCACCCGCCCGGCCCTCTGCGCCGGGTCCCTCCCTCTCCCGCCCGAGCGCGGGAGAGGGGCCAGGTTGCCCCTCGCCCACGGAGTGGGAGAGGGTGGCCCGGGCGGAGCCCGGGCCGGGTGAGGGTGGCCCTGTCATGCTCGCTGTCGGTGCCACCAGCGAAGCACGGTGTCCCAGAGGTCGAGGACGCCGCCGCGCGCGCCCAGCGCCACCGCGATCAACAGCAGGCCGAGCCCCGTCGACCAGTAGATCGGGAACTGCTCGGCGAGCTGGTCCTGGGCCAGCATGTAGAGCGGCACGCCCACGAAGGCGCCATAGAGCCGGCCGGCGCCCCCGAGGATCAGCATGATCACCACCGCGCCCGACCGCCCGAAGCTCAGCACCTCCAGCGACACGAACTGCTCGGTCTGCGCCAGGAGCGCGCCGGCGATGCCCGAGAGCGCTCCGGCGATCGCGTAGGCGGTCACCAGCCTGCGGAGCACCGGCGACCCGATCGCGTGCATGCGGGTGATGCTCTCGCGGATGCCCGTGAGCGAGCGGCCGAAGGGCGAATGCACGATCGCCCGCACCAGGAGCCAGGCCAGGAACAGCACGATGAGCGCATAGAGATAGGACGTGCGCCGGTACAGATCGAAGCGGAAGAGGCCGAGGATCGGCGCGATGGTCATGCCCTGCAGGCCGTCGGCGCCGCCCGTCCATTTTCCCGCCTTGTTGGCGGCCTCGCCGATCATCGCCGCGACCACCAGGGTCAACATGAGGAGGGTCAGGCCCTCGGTCCTGAGCAGGATGAAGCCCGTGACGACGCCCAGTACTGCCGCGACGGCGCCCGCCGCGAGGAGGCCGCTCATTGGCTCGGTCCAGCCGTGGACGGCGAGGATCCCGGCCGTATAGGCGCCGACGCCGAAGAACGCGGCTTGCCCCAGCGTGACCACGCCGCCATAGCCCAGAATGAGGTCGAGCGAGAGCGCGAACAGGATCGATATGAGGACCTGCGTCCCCAGCGCCAGATACTCCGGAAAGACGAAGAAGCAGGCGAGCGCGACGATCCACGGCAATGTCTCGGAGACCCGAAGGCGGTGCCGCTCTGACAACGCCGCGATCGCCCCGGGTGGTGCTCCCGTGAGCGTCGTCATCGCGCGCGACCGAACAGGCCGTAGGGCCGCCAGAGCAGCGCCGCCAAAGTCATCGCATAGATGAAGAACGCCCCGAATTGTGGCAGCAGGTATTTGAAGCCGATGTCGGCGGTGCCGAGCGCGAGCGCAGCGATGAACGGCCCCCTGATGCTGCCGAGCCCGCCCACGGCCACTACGATCAGGAAGTAGACGAGATGCTCCAGCGCATAGTCGGGATCGAGAGCGAGGATGTCGGCGCCGACCGCGCCGCCGAGCGCCGCGAGGGCGCTCCCGAGCGCGAAGGTGAGCGTAAAGAGCCGTCTGGTGTTGATCCCGACCGATTGCGCCATCGGCCGGTTGTCGACGGCCGCGCGCACTTGGGCGCCGAAGCGGGTACGCTCGAGGCCGAGCCAGAGCAGCGTCACCAGACCGGCACCCGCCATGATCAGGAAGCTCCGATAGGCGGGGAAGCGGCGGAACCAGAGGTCGAACTCGCCCTGCAGATAGCTCGGCGGCCGGAGCGGCTGCGAGAGCGGCCCCCAGATCCAGCGCGCGGCCGCAGTCGCGATGAAGATGAGCCCGATGGTGAACAGGACCTGGTTGAGCTCGGTGCTGCCGTAGAGCCGGCTGTAGAGCGTGCGCTCCAGCACCATCCCCAGGAGCCCGCCCGCCAGCGCCGCGATCAGGAGCGCCAGCGGGAACGGCACCTGGGCTTGGTTCATCAGCGTGATCGCGACGTAGCCGCCGACCGCGGCGAAGGCGCCGTGGGCG
>DATFRA010000095.1:0-5464 GCA_035263705.1 Allostellaceae bacterium | reverse complement strand
CCCTTGGACGGCGGTGGCGGCACCACGCGGATGTGCAGCTCTTTGAGGCGGTCGAGCGGCACTTCCGCCGGCGCCTGCATCAGCAGGTCCTGGGCCTGCTGGTTCATGGGGAAGGCCACGACCTCGCGGATGTTCGGGGTCTCGGCCAGCAGCATGACGATGCGGTCGATGCCCGGCGCCGAGCCGCCATGGGGCGGCGCGCCATACTTGAAGGCGTTCAGCATGCCGCCGAACCGCGCCTCGACCTCGGACGCGGGATAGCCCGCGATCTCGAAGGCCTTGTACATGATCTCCGGCAGATGGTTCCGGATCGCGCCCGACGACAGCTCCACGCCGTTGCAGACGATGTCGTACTGGTAGGCCTTGACCGTGAGCGGATCCTTCGTGGTGAGAACCTCGAGCCCGCCCTGCGGCATCGAGAACGGGTTGTGGCTGAACACGATCTGCCCGGTCTCCTCGTCCCGCTCGTACATCGGGAAATCGACGATCCAGCAGAAACAGTATTGACCCTCGCCCACGAGGCCGAGTTCGCGGCCGATCCGCGTGCGCGCGGCGCCCGCGAGCTTCGCGGCGGGCGCCGGCTTGTCGCAGACGAAGAACACGGCATCGCCGTCGCCGACGTGCGCGATCTCTTTCAGGCTGCCGAGGCGCGCCGCGTCGAGGAACTTCGCGATCGGGCCTTTCGCCGCACCATCGGCGAAGACGATGTAGCCGAGCCCCGGCGCGCCCTCGCCGCGCGCCCAATCGTTGAGCTTGTCGAAGAAGCTGCGCGGTCTTGCGGCGGCGCCTGGCGCCGGGATTGCCCGCACGACGCTGCCCTTCTCGAGCGCACCCGCGAAGACCGCGAAGCCCGAACCGCGGAACACGTCGCCTGCATCGCTCATGACGATCGGGTTGCGCAGGTCGGGCTTGTCTGTGCCGTATTTGAGCAGCGCCTCGTCGAAGGGGATGCGCGGGAACGGCGGCTTGGTGACGGGCTTGCCGTGGCCGAACTCCTCGAAGACGCCCGCGAGCACCGGCTCGACCGCCGCGAACACGTCCTCCTGGGTCACGAAGGACATCTCGAAATCGAGCTGGTAGAACTCGCCCGGCGACCGGTCGGCGCGGCTCGCCTCGTCGCGGAAGCAGGGCGCGATCTGGAAGTAGCGGTCGAACCCCGCCACCATCAGGAGCTGCTTGAACTGCTGCGGCGCCTGCGGCAGCGCATAGAACTTGCCGGGGTGCAGCCGGCTCGGCACCAGGTAGTCGCGGGCGCCTTCGGGCGAGCTCGCGGTCAGGATCGGCGTCTGGAACTCGGTGAAGCCCTGGTCGATCATGCGGTGCCGGATCGAAGCGATCACCTTCGACCGCAGCACGATGTTGCGATGGATCGCCTCGCGGCGGAGGTCGAGAAACCGGTACTTGAGCCGCATCTCCTCGGGGTACTCGGCGTCGGCGTTGACAGGGAACGGCAGCGGCTCCGCCTCGGAGCAGACGGCGATCTCCGCGATCTGCAGCTCCACCTCGCCGGTCGGCAGCTTCGGATTGACCGTCTCGGGCGACCGCTTCACCACCGTGCCGGTCAGCGTGACCACGCTCTCGTTCCTCAACGCATCCGCCTGCTTGAAAAGCGGGCTCGAGACGTCGATCACGGTCTGCGTCACGCCATAGTGGTCGCGCAGGTCCACGAACAGCAGCTGCCCGTGGTCGCGCTTGCGATGCACCCAGCCGGAAAGGCGCACGGACTTTCCGGCATCGGCAAGGCGCAACGCGCCGCAAGTGTGGGTGCGATAGGCGTGCATTCTCTGGGCTCGGCGTAATGGCGTTGGCGCGAGAGGCGGGAGAACGCACGGAATTTTGCGGCGTGTCAAGCGACGGACCGCTATCCCGCCCGGCCTCCCGGCGCGTCACGCCGCGTTGGAGGACGGCTCCTGCGGCTCGGCCTTCGGCTCAGGCGTCGCGACGATGGCGCACGACCCCGTCTGGGCGCGGCGGCATCCCTTCCGCATCCAGTGATCGGGGGCAAAGCAGCAGTCGGGGTTGTCTTCGGTGGTGTTGCAGGCGGTGAGCGCCGCCTCGTACTCGCGCGCGGTCACCTTGGCCTGCACGCGTCGGCGCGGGTCGGGCGCGGTGCGCGCGATGTCGGCGTAGCGCGCCGCCCGTTCCTGTAGATGCCGCTGCCATTCCATGTTGCGAACTTATTTCACCCGTCGGCCCCGGATCCCATCAAAAGGCGTAAACCTTACCGCGACACTAAAATCCGCTCTCTAAGTAGTTTCCCCGATCCTCCCGGCTTTCACCCCTGGCGTTTTGCGTGTATAGCAGCGCACGCATGAAACTCATCGCCGACACCGCCGGGCTCGCCGAGTTTTGCGAGCGACAAATGCGGGCGGAGTTTGTCACGGTCGACACCGAGTTCATGCGCGACCGCACCTACTGGCCGGACCTCTGCCTGGTCCAGGTGGCCGGCCCCGAGGAGGCCGCGGCGATCGATCCGCTCGGCGACGGCATCGATCTGGCGCCGCTCTTCAAGCTGCTCGCCGCGCCGGCGGTGCTGAAGGTGTTCCACGCCGCGCGGCAGGACATCGAGATCTTCCACAAGCTCATGGGCGCGGTGCCGCTGCCGCTGTTCGACACGCAGGTCGCCGCCATGGTTTGCGGCTTCGGCGAGTCCGCGAGCTACGAGACGCTGGCCGGCAAGCTCGCAGGCGCGCGCATTGACAAGTCCGCGCGTTTCACGGACTGGTCGCACCGGCCGCTCACGGACCGGCAGATCCATTATGCGCTCTCCGACGTGGTGCCGCTGCGCACCGTCTACGAGAAGCTGCAGGCGCGCCTTCAGCGGAATGACCGCTCGGCCTGGCTTGACGAGGAGATCAGGGTCCTGACGGACCCCGCGACCTACGCGCTCGATCCCCGGGAATCCTGGCGTCGCTTCAAGCTGCGGGGCGGCAGCCGCCGCACTCTCGCGCTGCTGCGCGAACTCGCGGCCTGGCGGGAGATCGCGGCCCAGCAGCGCAATCTCCCGCGCAACCGGATCCTGCGCGACGAGCAGGTGATGGAGATCGCGGCGCACGCGCCGAGCACGCCCGCCGACCTCGCGCGCACCCGCGGCCTCGGGAAGGGTTTCGTCGAGGGCAAGTTCGGCGCCGAGGTCCTCGAGGTGATCCGCCACGCCCTCGCGCTGCCCGAGCACGCCCATCCGGAGACGCCGCCGCGCCGGGAGATGCCGCCGGGCCTCGGGCCGCTGGTGGACCTGCTCCGCGTGCTGCTGAAGCTCCGCTGCGAGGAGCACGGCGTCGCCCAGAAGCTGGTCGCGAGCGCTGACGACCTTGAGCTGATCGCCGCCGAGGACACCGCCGAGGTACCGGCGCTCGCTGGCTGGCGCCGC
Source organism: Allostellaceae bacterium (assembly GCA_035263705.1). Lineage (GTDB taxonomy): Bacteria > Pseudomonadota > Alphaproteobacteria > ATCC43930 > CGMCC-115725 > DASZHJ01. The sequence goes on along the minus strand of DATFRA010000095.1, from coordinate 2,094 downwards.
GAGCTCTTCGGCGAGGATGCACTTGCGCTCAAGCACGGCCGCATCGCCCTCACCGCCGCCGGCAAGCAGATCCGGCTGGTGCGTCTCGACGCGCCGGCCGACGCACACGAGAGAGTGTAGCGCCGCAGACGCGGAATCGCCTGCGATGCGGCGGCGCTGGTGGTCGGCGAGACCAATGTCGACCGCAACGGCGCGCCACACATGGCGTCGGAGGATTTCTCCTACATGCTGGAGGCGCGGCCCGGCGCCTTCATCTTCCTCGGCAACGGCGATGGCGAGGGCACCTGCAACGTGCACAATCCCCGTTACGATTTCAACGACGAGATCCTGCCAGTGGGAGCCAGCTATTTCGCCCGTTTGATCGAGATGACGCTGGCGAGGCGCTGAGCAGCGGGCTCACCTTCGCGCCCGCCGAGCCGACCGCGGCCGAGAGGTTAGGCCGCCTTGAACCCGCGCGCTGACGGGCGCTTCTTGCCGGCACCGGTGGCGGAGCGAATACGCGCCTCGACGCCGAACGCGCGGGCCAAGGCGCCGAGGCGGCGCTCGACCGCCTCGCCGCCCTGGAGCGGACCGCGCCCCGGCACGCGCAGGACGAGCTCGCCACGCTCGAGAGCGAGCGAGGCGCGACGCAGGAGCCCGGGCACGCCGCCGGAAATCGTGTAGGCCAAGCGCAGAGCGAGACCCGTCCGGCGGGCGTCCGCGAGCGCGTCGTCGTCTATGAGACGCGACACGGTGTCGCGAATCGCGCTCTCGGGTCCGCCATACCGGGCGTGCAGCGCCACCGCAAGGAACGCCCGCTCGCGATGACTGAGGCCGGCGGCCGGCATGTAGAGCACTGTGCGGAACGCCTGCTCCGCGCGATAGTCGGGATGCTCGGCCCAGGACACGTCGCCGAGCAGGCTCGCGGCGTAGCGCAGCCGCCGGTGGGCATCCGGACGCGGATATGTCGCAGCGAGCCACGTGTCGATCTCGCCGTTGCCGGCGCGGAACCGGGGATGACCGTGCGCCAGCGCGGCGCAGGCCACCAGCAACGGATCCTGCCGTCGCTCGCGCTCCGCCAGCAGCTCGTAGATGTGGCCCTCGCGCAAGCCGAGCGCCGAGAACACGATCCGCTTGGGCTCCATGACGGCGACGATGCGCCGGAGGATCTCGGCCGCGATCGGCACGACCTCGAGGCGCTTGCGCGAGACCGTGCTGATCTGCTCAAGCGAGCGGCGCGACAGGCGCGCGACCAACCCCAGGAAATCCTCGGCGTCGCGCCGCGGCAGCGTGTAGCCCTGGATCACATGGATGGGATAGTGCGACTGCTCCATGTGGATGCGCGCGAGCGCCCGCCAGGCACCGCCGACAGCGTAGAAGGTGTCGCTCCGCCGATGGCGCAGCCAATCCACCCGCTCGACCTCCCGCTCGATCGAGGCACCGAGCTTGCGCTCGTCCTCCGCAAGCTCTGCCAACCGAAGCGGCCCGATCGGCAGCGTCGCCCCTTTGTGCGTGCGGCCACGGCGGACCGGCACGAGCTCGACGCTGCCGCCGCCGAGATCACCCATCACACCGCTGGCGTCGGGAATTCCCGCGATGAGGCCGAGCGCCGAGAGCCGCCCTTCCGCCTCGCCCGAGAGGATCTGCACGTTGACGCCGGTGCGGCGGCGGATCTCGGCGGCAAACGCGGGACCATCCTCCGCGTCTCGCACCGCCGCCGTCGCCAGCGCATCGAGTCGCCGGACGCCGATGGTGCGGGCGAGCGCCACGAACCGGGCGAGATGCGCGAGCGCGGACTCGACGCCTTCCTGATTGAGCCTGCCCGTCTCGCCGAGGCCGCGGCCGAGGCCGCACAGGACCTTCTCGTTCAGCAGCGGCACCGGCGCGCGCGATAGCGCGTCGTAGACCACGAGCCGGACCGAGTTCGAGCCGATGTCGATGACCCCGACCCGGCCTTGCCTGCCCGATCGCGGCGCCGTCCCCCTCGCCGGCATCCGTTACTCCGATGCCGCGACGTGCTCGCCGATCGGCCGGGGCCTCGGCCGGCGGAGCGCGCTGCCGCGGCCGGAGAGGCTCGGATTGGTCATGAAATAAGTGTGCGCACTGAAAGCGTCG
>DATFRA010000094.1:0-2347 GCA_035263705.1 Allostellaceae bacterium | reverse complement strand
CGGTGCCCGCAAGTCATTGATTTCTCTGAATCGAGGGGAGGGATGGATGGCCGAAGACATGACCGTGGCGACTCCCCCGAGGCTCGCCGTCAAACCCATCGACACGCAGTCGAGCTTCCGCACCCAGGCCTATCACGCCCTCAAGCAGGCGATCACCTCGGTCAATATTTACGCCCATCCGCAGGAAATCCGGCTCGACGAGCGCCAGCTCTCACAAGACCTCGGCGTGAGCCGCACGCCGATCCGCGAGGCGATGACGCTCCTGGAGCAGGAGGGCTTCGTGCGCACCCTGCCGCGGCGCGGCGTCTTTGTCGTGCGCAAGACCAAGAAGGAGATGCTCGAGATCATCCACGTCTGGGCGGCACTCGAGAGCATGGCGGCGCGTCTCATCACGCTCAACGCGACCGACGCGGAGATCGCGACATTGAGAAAGCTCTTCGACGACTTCCACGGCGCGACGCCCGATGGCGGGCACATGGACGAGTACTCCGACGCGAACCTCACCTTCCACCAGGCGATCATTCGCTTGAGCAAATCCAAGCTTATTGGCGACCTGACCGAGAACCTGCTGATCCACGTGCGTGCGATCCGTCAGGTCACAATCCGCCAATCCGATCGCGCGGCGCGGTCGATCACAGACCATATGAAGATCATCGAGGCCCTGGAGCAACGGAATACCGCGCTCGCGGAGCGCCTCGACCGCGAGCACACGCTCGGCCTCGCCGCGCACGTCGAGACGTACTGCGATTTCCTGACCTGAACGAGCAACGACCCCAGGGAGAACCGCCCGGATGACGCAAACCACGACGCGCCAGGAGCAGGCCACGGCCAAAGCGCCGGACCTGACCGACGGCTTCCACCTAATCATCGACGCTCTCAAGCTCAATGGACTCACGACGATCTACGGCGTGCCCGGCATCCCCATCACGGATTTCGGCCGCATGGCGCAGGCGGCGGGCATCCGCGTGCTCTCGTTCCGCCACGAGCAGAATGCCGGCTATGCCGCCGCGATCGCGGGGTACCTCACCAAGAAACCCGGCATCTGCCTCACGGTGTCCGCCCCCGGCTTCCTCAATGGGCTGACGGCGCTCGCCCATGCCACGACCAACTGCTTCCCGATGATCCTGATCTCGGGCTCCTCCGAGCGCGAGGTCGTCGATCTGCAGCAGGGCGACTACGAGGAGATGGATCAGCTCGCCATCGCCAAGCCGCTCTGCAAGGCGGCCTTCCGTGTGCTGCATGCCACCGACATCGGTGTTGGGGTTGCGCGCGCGATCCGCGCGGCGGTCTCCGGGCGGCCCGGCGGAGTCTATCTAGACCTGCCCGCGAAGCTCTTCGGCCAGGTCATGAATGCGGAGGCCGGTCGGAAGTCCCTGGTCAAGGTGATCGACGCGGCACCTGCGCAGATTCCTGCATCTTCCGCCGTCAAGCGCGCCCTCGATGTCCTCAAATCCGCCAAGCGACCGCTGATCATCCTCGGCAAGGGTGCCGCCTATGCCCAGGCCGACGATGCGATCCGGGCGCTGGTCGAGAAGTCGGCCGTGCCGTTTCTGCCGATGAGCATGGCGAAGGGCCTGTTGCCCGATACGCATCCGCAATGCGCCGGTGCCGCGCGCTCGACGGTCCTGAAGGATTCGGACGTCGTGATGCTGATCGGTGCGCGGCTCAACTGGCTCCTGTCGCACGGCAAGGGCAAGACCTGGGGCGAGGCGCCGAAAAGGTTCATCCAGGTCGACATCGAGCCCAAGGAGATGGACAGCAACGTCGAGATCGCGGCACCGGTGGTGGGTGATATCGGGTCCTGCGTGGCGGCGTTGCTCGAGGCTATGGGCGGCAACTGGCCGGTGCCGCCGTCGGACTGGACGACGACCGTCAAGGCGAAGCGCGAGGAGAACGTCGCCAAGATGGCGCCGCGGCTCATGAACAACAACGTGCCGATGGACTACCACGGCGCGCTCGGGGTGCTCCGCACGATCATCAAGGAACGGCCCGACGCGATTCTCGTCAACGAAGGCGCCAATGCCCTCGATCTCACGCGCGGCGTCATCGACATGTACAAGCCGCGCAAGCGCCTCGACGTCGGCACCTGGGGCGTAATGGGGATCGGCATGGGCCAGGCCATCGGCGCCGCCGTCGAGACCGGCCACAAGGTGCTCGCGATCGAGGGAGACAGCGCCTTCGGCTTCTCCGGCATGGAGATCGAGACGATCTGCCGCTACAACCTCCCGATCTGCGTGGTCATCCTGAACAACGACGGCATCTACCGGGGCACCGACGTCAACCGCGGCGGCGGCTCCGATCCCGCGACCACAGTGTTCGTCAAGGGCGCCCGCTACGACAAGATGAT
>DATFRA010000093.1:0-9369 GCA_035263705.1 Allostellaceae bacterium | reverse complement strand
TGCAACGGCTGGGCCTTCTGGTACGTCGAGCGCAAGGGCACCATGGTGCCGATCGACGCGCTCCGCCAGCGCATGCGCGCGGAGATGGGTGGCGGCGCGATCTCGAACGCTTAACGCCGGCTCCGCCGCGCCACGCCGAGCGCGTGGTTGACCACCTTCTTCATCACGGTCGGCAGCGCTTGTTCCGAGAGCCGGTCGAGCGGGACCCAATCGCCGGCCGATGTTTTCGTCTTGGCGTCGGTCTCGCCCGCGAGGACCGCAAGCTCGAGGTTGAAATGCGTGAAGGCGTGCCGGACCGTGCCGGGGAGCCGCACCCAGCTCGCGCGCACGGGCGCTTCCTTGCGGGCAGCGGATTCGGAAATCGCCTTTTCCTGCCACTCGGTCGAAGGCACCTCGACCATGCCCCCGAGCAGGCCCTGCTCCGGCCGCCGGCGCAGCAGGACGGAGCCGTCAGGCCGTACCGCCCAGAAGGCAATGCCGCGCCGGGTCGGCCGTGCGGCCTTGGCGCGCCGACGCGGCAAGGTCTCGGCTAGGCCGAGTCCACGGCCGCGGCAGGAATCCCCGATCGGACAGAGAATGCATCTGGGTGCCCGCGGCGTGCAGACGGCGGCGCCGAGATCCATCAATGCCTGGGCGAAATCGCCGGCGCGGCGGTCGGGGACAAGGGTCCCCGTGAGATGGCGTAGCTCTGCCTTGGCGGCTGGCAGCGGCGCCTCCACGGCGAAGAGCCGCGCCACGACGCGCTCGACATTGCCGTCGACGGCGGCGGCCTTCCGATCGAAGGCGATGGCGGCGATCGCCGCGGCGGTGTACGCGCCGATCCCCGGCAACGCACGCAGGCCCTCGACCGTGCCGGGGAAGCGTCCGCCGTGCTCGGCCATCACGGCACGCGCGCAGGCGTGCAGATTGCGAGCACGGGCGTAGTAGCCGAGGCCCTGCCAGGCATGGAGCACGTCGTCGAGCGACGCGTTCGCGAGCGCCTCGACGGTCGGGAAGCGTGCCACAAAGCGGTCAAAATAAGCCCCTACCGTCGCGACGGTGGTCTGCTGCAGCATGATCTCGCTGAGCCAGACGCGGTAGGCATCCGGCGTCTCGCCGGGCTTGGCGCGCCAGGGCAGGATGCGGCGATGTCGGTCGTACCAGCGCAGCAGCTTCGGTGCGATGGTGTCCGTGTCCAGGACGGCCTCGGCGGCGATCGGGCTCATCGGGTCGGGCGCGCGGCACTCCCTCGGACGGATTCCTTCGACGGTGGCGTGACCCGTCGTTACCATCGCATGAGACTCGGGAGCGTTGCCAGATGGCAGTGAGCGGGGAAGGCGAGCGGCGGCGCGGTAAGATGCGGGCGGTGGGCCGGGAGCTCCCGCGCATTGCGGGCCGCGCGCTGGGCAAGCGCGGACTGGGAGAGGCACAGCTGCTGGCCGAGTGGCGCGCAGTGGTGGGCGACGAACTCGCCGGTGAGACGCTCCCGATGAAGCTGAGTTTTCCACTAGGCGGTCGCAAGAACGGCGTGCTCAAGCTCCGGGTCACCTCGGCCGCCGCTCTTTCGGTTCAGCACCGCGAGCCGCAAATCCTCGAGCGCATCAACGGCTTCTTCGGCTATGGCGCCGTGGCGCGACTCGCGCTGGTGCAGGGGCCCCTGCCCAAACAGGCGAGTGTCGGACCTAGGCCGCGACGGGCCTTGTCCCCGGCCGAGGCTGCCTCGCTGGCTCGCCGCGTCTCGCAAGTACCTGATCCCGGCCTAAAATCCGCGCTGGAACGGCTTGGCGCCGCAATCCTTGCCGAGCGGAACCGTTGATTGAGTTCCGGCGGCTTGCAATAGGCGGGAACCGAACCTAGCATCAACATCTAGTAGGCGGAGACGTTATGAGGAATATTTCGGCGTTGGTGGTTCGCGCGCGGACACCTGCCCTTGTGCTGGCGCTGCGGGTACGCCAATGAACCGCAACCTCCTCATCGCGGGCTTGGTCGCCGTCGTCGTCGTCATCGGCGTCGTGGTTCTATGGCAGCGCGAGGCCTCGACCCCCACATCGAGCCCGACCACCGCCGCCCAGACGCCGCCCCCACCGGCAGCCCCGGCGCTGCCCGCGCCATCAAGCACGCCGGCCCCGCTCACACCTGTCCCAGCGGCCGCGTCCAACGCCGCGCCAGCGCCGCAGCAGGCCGCCATTCCACCGGCTTCGGCGGGCCCCGCGATCGCAGCCGATGACCGCATTCTAGGCAAGCCGGACGCGCCCATCACGATTGTCGAGTTCGCCTCGCTCACCTGCCCCCATTGTGCCGACTTCGACGCCAACACGCTGCCGAAGCTGAAGGCCGAGTGGATCGACACCGGCAAGGCGCGCCTCGTGTTCAAGGATTTTCCGCTAGACCAGGCCGCGGTGCGCGCGGCCATGCTTGCGCGCTGCGCTCCGCCGGAGCAGTTCTATCCTTTCCTCGACGCGCTGTTTCACAGCCAGACCACCTGGGCCGCCGGCGGTAAGGTCGACGCAGCGCTTGGCAAGCTCGCGAAGCTTTCCGGCATGAGCGATGACCAGTTCGCCGCCTGCATGAAGGATGATGCCATCCAGAAACGGGTGCTCGATTCCCGGCTCGAGGCCGAGCAGACCTACAAGGTTGAGTCGACACCAACCTTCTTCATCAACGGCGTCCAGGTGGTGGGCGCGCAGCCTTATGCGGAGTTCCAGCGCGTGCTGAACAAGGCGGCGCAGCCCTGAGACGGACGGGACAGACAAGAAACAACAGCGGGATTTCGATAGGGACACCGTGCAATTCTCAAAGTTGCGGTTGACCGGGTTCAAGTCGTTCGTGGACCCGACCGACCTCATGATCGAGCCGGGCCTGACCGGCATCGTCGGACCGAACGGCTGCGGCAAGTCCAATCTCGTCGAGGCGCTTCGCTGGGCGATGGGCGAGACCTCGGCCAAGCGCCTGCGCGGCGGCGAGATGGACGACGTCATCTTCGGTGGCACCGGCACGCGGCCCGCGCGCAACGTGGCGGAGGTCGGTCTCCATCTCGACAACGCTAACCACAGGGCGCCCGCGCTATACAACGAGCACAGCGAGATCGAGATCGTCCGCCGGATCGAGCGCGGCGCAGGCTCCGCCTACCGCATCAATGGCAAGGAAGTGCGCGCGCGGGACGTGCAGCTGCTGTTCGCCGACCTGGCGACCGGCGCGCATTCAACCGCGATGGTGAGCCAGGGCCGGATCGGCTGGATTATCGGCGCCAAGCCGATCGAGCGCCGGGCGCTGCTAGAGGAAGCCGCGGGGATCTCCGGCCTGCACGCCCGCCGGCACGAGGCCGAGCTGCGGCTCAAGGCCGCCGAGGCAAACTTGACCCGCCTCGACGACATCATCCGCACGCAGGAGGAGCAGCTCGAGGCGCTCAAGAAACAGGCGCGCCAAGCCGGCCGTTATCGGCGGCTTTCCGACCACATCCGCCGCGCCGAGGCGATGGTCCTGCATCTGCGCTGGCTCAGGGCGAATGCCGAGCTCGAGGCGGCGGTGGAGCGCCTGCACGCCGTCGAAGGCCAGGTCGGCGAGCTCACCATGTCCGCGCTCGCAGCCGAGCGCGCCCGGGAGCAGGCGGCGGGCGTCCTGCCGGGCCTGCGGCAGAGCGAGGCCGCGGCGTCGGCGGAGCTGCAGCGTCTCACCCTCGCGCGCCAGACGCTCGAAGACGAGGAGCGCCGCGTCACGGAGGCGCGCGCCGTCGCCGAGGGGCGCCTCGACCAGATCGCACAGGACCGCGCCCGCGAGGCGGCCCTTGCGGCCGACGCTCACGCGGCCCTCGAGACGCTGGAAGCCGAGCGCCGAGACCTCACAGCGGCGCAAGGGAGCGAGGCCGGCGAGCAGGCCGCCGCGACCGACGCCTTGCGCCTCACCAGCGGTGAGGTCACAGGGCTCGACGCCGAGATCGAGACCCTGACCCAGCAAGTGGCCGCGCTCGAGGCGCGTCGCGAGGCGCTCCTGCGCGAGGCGCAGGATATGGCCGCGCGGCGCGCGCGGCTGGCGGAGCGCAGCGCCGAGCTCGATCGGCAGCGTGTCGCCCTCGGCGCGGAGGCGTTGCCGAGCGGGATCGTCGAGTCCGCGCTGGCCCTGGTCACCGCCGCCGAGGCGGAGATGGCGCGTGCCAGTGCCGCTGCCGATGCCGCGGAGCAGGCCCTGCGAAGCGCCGAGACCGTCGAGCAGACCGCGCGCACGCCGTCGGAGGCCGCGCAGAGTCAGCGCCAGAAGCTCGACACCGAGGCGCAGGCGCTGCAGGAGCTGTTGGCGGCGACGGCGAGCTCGCACGCGGCGCCGCTGATCGATGCGGTGCGAGTCGAGACGGGCTTCGAGGCCGCGCTGGGCGCGGCGCTCGGTGAGGACCTGACGGCGCCACTCGATCCCACGGCACCGATCCATTGGACGACCCTTCCGCCCTACGAGGTTACGGCGGGGCTGCCGAATGGCGTCGAGAGCCTGGCCGCGCATGTCGCGGCACCGCCCGTGCTAAGCCGCCGCCTCGGCCAAATCGGGCTGGTGCCCGACGCCGCGACCGCCGAGCGGCTGCGCGAGCGGCTCCGCCCGGGTCAGCGCCTGGTGAGCCGCGACGGCCGGCTGTGGCGCTGGGACGGATTGACGCGCGCCGGCGACACGCCGACCTCGGCCGGGCAGCGGCTCCGCCAGCGCAATCGGCTCACCGAGATCGCGGAACAGCTCACGAGCGCCGCGCACGGCGTGGAGGAGACGGGCCGCGTCCTCGAGACCGCCCGTGCCGATGTTGTGACGGCCTCGATCGCCGCGCGCGAGGCCCGCGCCGCGGTGCAGGACGCGGTCCGCACGCTTGCAGTCATGCGCGAGCGCCACGCGGTTTATGTGCAACGCCAGGCCGAGACCAACACACGTCTGGCCTCGCTCAACGAGACGGCAACGCAAGTCGCCGCGGACCTTGCGGAGGCCGAGACGCGCGAGTCCATTGCGCGCGAGACCCTCGCCACCTTGCAGAGTCCCGCGATCGCACGTGATCGCGCGGCGGCGTTGCGGCTGACACTCGGCGATAAGCGCCGTACCCAGGCGACGCAGCAGAGCGAGGTCGACCGCTTGGCGCACGCCGCGACGGCGCGCCGCACGCGGCTCGAGCTGATCGGTGTCGAGCAGAATTCCTGGCGCGAGCGCGCCGAGGCGGCGGCGCGCCAGCAGGCGGCTCTCGAGGAGCGCCGGCTCGCGCTTACGCAGGAGATCGAGGCGCTGCTCCGCAAGCCCGCGGAACTCACCCGGCAGCGCGAGGCACTCGCGGAGTCGATCGCCCGCGCGGGCGCGAAACGGGGCCAGGCCGGTGACGCGCTGGCAAGCGCCGAGACGCATCTCGCCGAGACCGAGAAGGCCGCCAAGGCGGCGGAGGCGCAGCTGGCGGCGGCGCGCGAGGAGCGGGTGCGCGCCGAGGGTGTGCGCGACCAGGCCTCCCATGGGTGCGACGAGGTGGCGGCCCGGGTCGCCGAGCGGCTCGGCACCACGCCCGACCGCGTGCCGGAAGTCGCGGAGATCGAGCCCGACGAGGCGCTTCCGGAGCTTGCGCACGCCGAGACGCGCCTCGAGCGCCTGGTGCGCGAGCGCGACAACATGGGGCCAGTTAACCTGGTCGCGGAGGCAGAGGCGAACGAGCTCGAGCAGCGCGTCTCGAGCCTCAAGACCGAGCGCGAGGACCTGCTGCAGGCGATCGCCAGGCTGCGCCAGGGCATCAACGCGCTCAACCGCGAGGGGCGCGAGCGCCTGATCGCGGCCTTTGCCAGGGTGAACGAGCATTTCCAGGGGCTGTTCGTGCGGCTGTTCGGCGGCGGGCGGGCGCATCTCGAACTGCGCGAGCCCGAGGAGGGCGGCGAGAACAAGGACCCGCTGGAATCCGGTCTCGAGATCATGGCGAGCCCGCCGGGCAAGCGCCTGCAAAGCCTGTCCCTGCTCTCGGGCGGCGAGCAGGCGCTTACGGCCCTGGCGCTGCTCTTCGCGGTGTTCCTTACGAACCCCGCGCCGATCTGCGTGCTCGACGAGGTGGACGCGCCCCTCGACGACGCCAACGTCGACCGCTTCTGCCGGCTGGTCGAGGAGATCGCGCAGAGCGCGCTCACGCGGTTCCTGATCATCACGCACCACCGCATCACCATGGCGCGGATGGACCGGCTGTTCGGCGTGACCATGGCCGAGCGCGGCATCTCCCAGCTGGTCTCGGTCGATCTGCAGGCGGCGGAGCAGCTCCGCGAGACTGCCTGAGCGATGAGTGCAGAAAGGGCCGGAATCTGCGGCCTGGCCGCGATCTCGTTTCTGGTTGACCCTGATGGCAGCAAGCCTTGAGCGCTATCGGCTGGGCAACGTTGGTGCTTTCCGTTCTTGGAGCCACCGCCGCAATCGCGTGTTGGCTTTACGCCTGCTATCACCTGATCATGTTCGCCGTGCGATGGATGCAGCTTGACCCGGACCACGCCGTCCAACGCATGCTCCTGGGGCCAATTTCGACGCCTGACGCCGAGACTCCTGAACCGGCACGCGTTCACCGCCGGAACGCTCTACGCGGAATGCTCGGATTCGCCGGCTGCGTCGCCTTTCTGATGCTCCTCTGGTCAATCGAGAAGTGGATCGAGGGCTAGCAGCAGCGTGGTTTGGTTTGCATGCACCAGTGGCCAATTCGGCCGGCACGCGCGACTTTGCGCGCCTTGACAGTGGGGTTGGCCCGCACCTAAGGTCGCGCCGTTTCGGCGCTCCCGGCGCTCGGAAGAGGGGGCGATTTGCACCGGCAAAAGGCGGTCGCGATGACCGAGCCCGAGCGGCCCGATCCCCTCACCGCGCTGGGAGAGCGTCTCGAGCGAGCGCGACGCGCGCGAGAGGGCGGGCGGCGCGCGCCCGACGGGGGGGCTGACCAATCGTCCCGATCGGCGATGGGTCTCGGTTTCCGCATCGGCCTCGAGCTGGTGGTCGCGGTCTTCGTCGGCGTCGCCATCGGATGGGCGTGTGATCGCTGGCTCGGAACGCGGCCCTGGGGTTTGCTGGTGTTTCTCTTCCTCGGCATCGGCGCCGGCATGACCAACGTCTACCGCGTCGTCAAAGGCCTCGGGATGACGGTGGGATACAAGGGCGACGGGCGCGGCGGCCCCGAGCCTGGCAGAGGCGAAAGCGGCAAGGGCGGTTGGGACGAGGACGAGGACTGACGTGGCAGCAACGGAAGCAAGCCCACTCCACCAATTCACCATCGACCGCATCGCCGAGATCCATCTCGGGCGGCTCGATCTCTCCTACACGAACTCGTCGCTACTCATGACCATCGCCGCCGTGCTGATCACGACGCTGATGGTGGCGGCGACCCGGAACGCCTCGCTGGTACCGGGCCGCCTGCAGTCGCTCGCGGAGATGCTTTACGACTTCGTCGCCAAGATGGTCGATGACAACGTCGGCGAGGAAGGCCGGCAGTACTTCCCGTTCCTGTTCACGCTCTTCATGTTCATCCTGTTCGGCAACCTGCTCGGCATGATCCCCTACAGCTTCACCTTCACCAGCCACATCGTGGTGACCTTCGCGCTGGCGGCGACGGTGTTCCTCGGCGTGACGCTGATCGGGATCGTCCGGCACGGCTTTCACTTCCTGAGCCTGTTCGTGCCGCACGGCGTGCCGAAGGTGCTGCTCCTGCTGCTGGTGCCGATCGAGCTGTTGTCCTATTGCATCCGCCCGTTCACGCTCTCGATCCGGCTCTTCGCGAACATGGTCGCGGGCCACACCATGCTGGTGATCTTCGCGGGCTTCGTGGCGCCGCTTGGTCTATTCTTCTTCGCGCCGATCGCCATGGACGCGGCCCTCGTTCTGCTCGAGTTCCTGGTCGCGGTGCTGCAAGCCTACGTCTTCACCATCCTGTCGTGCCTTTATCTGCGCGACGCCATCCACCTTCACTGAACGCCAATTCACTGAGAGAGGACTCATCCCATGGATCTCGCATCGGCCAAGATGATCGGCGCCGGCCTCGCCTGTATCGCGCTGGTGGGCGCGGGTATCGGCATTGGCAACGTGTTCGGCTCGCTCATCAACTCGCTCGCGCGCAACCCCTCGGCGCAGGTCACCACCTGGGCCTTCCTGGGCTTCGCGCTCGCGGAAGCGACCGGCCTGTTCGGCCTGCTGATCGCCTTCATGATCCTGTTCGCGTTCTGAGCCGGCCCTAGTCCAGCCGGACGGCGACCCTCGCGATGCCGCAGCTCGATCTCTCGACCTTCCCGTCCCAGATCTTCTGGCTGGCGGTGATCTTCGTGCTGCTCTACCTGCTAATGGCGCGGGTGGCGCTGCCGCGCGTCTCGGCAATGATCGACGCACGGAAGGCCCGGATCGACGGCGACCTCGAGCGGGCAGCGCAGATGAAGGCCGAGGCCGAGGCGGTGATGGCCGCCTACGAGCGCTCGCTCGCCGATGCGCGCGCCCAGGCCCAGGCAACCCTCAAAGAGGCGATGGACCGCTTCGCCGCCGAGGCCGCCGAGCGACAGCGCAAGGCCGCGGCGACGCTCACCACGGAGACCGCCGCCGCCGAGAAGCGCATCGCGGAGGCGAGAGCCCAGGCGCTCGCCGGCCTGCGCGCCGTTGCGATCGACGTGGCGCGCACGGCGACGCGCAAACTCGTCGGCGTCGAGGTCGACGAGGGCAGCGCCGCCGCGGCGGTCGATCGAGTGATGCGAGAGCGCGCCTGATGATCCGGGAGATCTTCCACGATCCTGAGCTCGCGGTCGCGGTCGCCTTCGTGATCGCGATCGTCTTGGTGTCGAAGAAAGTCTGGCAGGCGCTGAGCAGCCTGCTCGACGAGCGCGCGGCCAAAATAAAGGCCGAGCTCGACGAGGCGCAGAAGCTCAAGGACGATGCGCAGAAGACGCTGGGCCAGTTCCAGCGCAAACAGCGCGACGCGTTACAGGAAGCTCAGGCGATCGTCGCCCACGCGCGCGAGGACGCTGTCCGCTTCGCCGAGCGCGCCAAGCGCGATCTCGAGGCCGCCATCGACCGGCGCCAGCGACTCGCCGCCGAGAAGATCGCGCTCGCCGAGGCAAAGGCGCTCGCGGAGATACGGAACGCCGCCGTCGAGATCGCCATCGGCGCCGCCCGCCACGTGATCGTGGAGCGCCTGGGCGACGCCCAGGGCCAGGCCCTGGTCGATCGGGCGATCGAGGAGCTGCCGCAGCGGCTCAACTAAGGCCGGCCGGTCAGAGCTGGCCCTCCTTCCTGCATCAGGCCGAGTTTCGTTCCGAGCCACTTGGTCGTGGGCGCCTGGATCAGGATCGTCATGAGAATGGCGACGAAGGTGACGGACGCGATGACCCGCGCGCCCGGTGCATTCATGCCGAGCAGCAGGCCCGCGAGCGCCGCGGGAATGACGCC
>DATFRA010000092.1:0-8589 GCA_035263705.1 Allostellaceae bacterium | reverse complement strand
CGTGTGCGTCGCGATCATGTCCATGAGCGGCGGCGAGAGGCAATCGTAGGGGTCGAGGTGGAGCTCCTTGAGCCGCCCGCGGATGGCACCCATCTGGCTGGGCTTGGTGCCGGATTCGATGACCGAGGAGACGAAGGCCGCGAATTCCGGCGGTGCCCAGCCGCTCTCCTTCGAGAGCTCCGTATGGATGAAATCGTAGCCGTAGATCGGATGACCCTTGTTCTCGATCCGGCCGTACATGTGGACGCCGCAGTCCTTGCAGGCGTAACGATGGATCGCGGCGGAGGGATCGACCACCTTGAGCTTCTCCGCGTGCGCGGTGACCTTGAGGTTGTCGCGCGGGACGACCGCGATCTGCGAGAAGGTGGCGCCCTCGGGCTTCCAGCATTTGGTGCAGCCGCAGACGTGGTTGAAGGCGCATTGGCCCTTGATCGACACCTGCACCGCGTTCTGACCGCATTTGCAAGCGAGCGTGCCGCCGGCGAAATCCTTCGCTCCGGCTTTCAAGCCGTGATCCACGGCGGGATGAATCGAGATGGCCATGATGATCGAGCTCCCTTCTTGTGTCGTTGTCTCGTCCGCCCGGCCGGGGACCGCGGCTGCCGCGCGTCCCGAATTTCATCGGGCATGTCGGGCGAAAGCGAGCCTAGCACTCGGATAGCGGCCGGTGTCAACCTAGGCGCGGACCGCAGCGATGACAGTTTATCGCGTCCGAGCTATAAGCCCACCGAAGGCGCAGCAGCGATCGGCTTGCATGACCGTTCTCGTCACCGGCGCCGCCGGGTTCATCGGATTTCACGTGGCGGCCGCGCTCGCGCATGCCGGCGAGCGCGTGCTCGGCGTCGATAATCTGAGCCCCTACTACGACGTGCGCCTCAAGGAGGCGCGGCTGGCGGAGCTGCGGGGGCTTTCGGGCTTCGCCTTCGAGCGCCTCGACATCGCCGAGCGTGGCGCGCTGGGCAAGCTCCTCTCCGGCCAGCGCGATATCGATCGAGTCGTGCACTTGGCCGCGCAAGCGGGGGTGCGGTACTCGCTGATCGAGCCGCGTGCCTATGTCAGCGCGAACCTCGTGGGTCACCTCGAGGTGCTCGAGGCATGCCGCGGGATATCCTCCCTCAAGCACCTCGTGTATGCGAGTTCCTCGTCGGTCTATGGCGGCAACACCAAGCTGCCGTTCTCCGAGAGCGATTCCGTGGACACGCCGCAGTCGCTCTATGCCGCGACGAAGAAGGCGGACGAGCTGATGTCTCACTGCTACGCGCATCTCTATCGCATGCCCACGAGCGGGATCCGCTTTTTCACAGTCTACGGACCCTGGGGCCGGCCGGACATGGCGGCCTGGCTCTTCACAAAGGCGATCCTCGCGGGCGAGCCGATCACGCTCTTCAACAACGGCAAGATGCGGCGCGACTTCACCTATATCGACGACGTCGTGGCGGGCGTGCTCGCCTGCCTCTCGAAGCCTCCCGCAGACGCCAGCGCCGTGCCGCCGCACCGCGTCTACAACCTCGGCAACCACCGGAGCGAGGAGCTCGAGCGCTTCGTCGCCGTGCTCGAGCGTGCGCTCGGCAAGCCCGCCCGCCGGGATTTGGTGAGGATGCAGCCCGGCGACGTGATCGCGACCTACGCCGATATCGACGCCGCGTCCCGCGAATTCGGCTTTAGCCCCAAGACCACGATCGACGAGGGCCTGCCGCGCTTCGTCCAGTGGTATCGCGGGTATCACGGGGTGTGACGCGTTTCGTCCGGCTGAAGGGAGGCCATGCCATGTTCATCCGCAGCTTCGAGGACCGGCAGGCGGCCGGCATGGTCAAATCGCTCGTCAATAACACCACGCAATCCGCGCGCTTCCTCACCTCCGCGGATGGCTTGGGCTTTTCCTACAACGAGAACCGGATCGGCAACGGCTCGGACATCAATCTCTGGTACAAGCATCATTGGGAGGCGAATTACATTATCGCCGGCAAGGGCGCGGTGACCGATCTCGCCAGCGGTCAGAAATGGGCGCTAGAGCCCGGCGTCCTCTACGTCGTGGGGCCGAACGACCGGCATCGCTTTCACATCTCCGCCGCGACTCCCGAGCGCCATATCAGCGTCTTCTGTCCGCCGCTCAAGGGCGACGAGCGCCACGATGCGGACGGCGCCTACGCCGCGAGCGGGCCCGTGCCGAAGACCGACATGCGCATGTTCGTCAAGCGCGCGGACGAGATGCGCGCCCAGGGCAAGGAGCTGGTGGCCGCCAATGGCCAGGCACGCACCATCCGCATGCTGACCCAGGCGGACAACGTCGGCTTCGGCCTCTCGGACGTGCATTTCGACGGCGGCAACGAGGCCACCCTCTGGTACAAGCACCACTGGGAAGCGAACCACATTCTTGCGGGCAGCGCGGAGCTCACGGACCTCACGACCGGGCAGTCGTGGCACCTCAAGCCCGGCATGGGTTACTACGTGGGCCCAAAGGATCGGCACAACCTCAAGGCCGTCACCGACCTCCACATCCTCAGCATCTTCTCGCCGCCCCTGCGGGGCGACGAACTGCACGACGCCGATGGCTCGCTCGCGCCCTCCGGCCCCCTGCCGCCGGGTCCGCCCGGCTACTGAGGGCTCACGCCGCCTTCGTCTCGTAGAGCCTGACCAGCGCCTCGCCGTAGGCCTGGCGGATCGCATGGCGCTTGATCTTGAGGGTCGGCGTCATCTGGCCGTTGGCGGTGGTGAAGGGCTCGCGAGCCAGGATGAAGCGGCGCACGCGCTCGATCGGCGACAGCTCGGCGTTGACGCGCGTGACCGCGGCGGCGACCGACTTGATGAGGTCGGGATGCTCCTGGAGCTCCGCAAGTTCGGGCTTCACGCCCGCCGCGCGCGCCACGCTCTGGATCAAGTCGTTGTGCGGCACGATCACTGCGACGAGATAGGGCCGCCGATCGCCATAGACCATCGCCTGGCCGATCTCGGGCTCGATGGTGAGATAGCCCTCGACGCGCGCGGGCGACACCATGTCGCCGCCGGAGTTCTTGATGAAGTCGCGCTTCCGATCCGTGATCTTGATGTAGCCGTCGGGATCGAGCATGCCGACGTCACCCGTGTGCAGCCAGCCATCCTGGAGCGCGCGCGCCGTCGACTCCGGATCGTTCCAGTATCCCTTCATGATCAGCTCGCCGCGGACCAGGATCTCGCCGTCCTCGGCGATCTTGAGTTCCACGCCGTCGAGCGGCGGACCCACGGTTTCGATCTTGATGCGGTTGGGCGGGTTGGCGCTCACCACCGGCGAGGCCTCGGTCTGGCCGTAGCCCTGGAGCAGCGGCACGCCCAGCGCCAGGAAGAATTTTCCGATCTCGGGATTGAGCGGCGCGCCGCCGGAGACCATGGCCTTGAGCCGGCCGCCGAACCGCTTGCTGACCTTGCGACGGACCAGGAGGCCGAGGATCCAGTGCTGGATGCGCTCGCCGAGACGGAGGCTCTTCGGGTTCTCGTAATGCTTGCGGCCGAGCGCGAGCGCGCGCCTGAAGAGCTTCGCCTTCAGCCCGCCCTCGCGCTCCATCGCGCGCTGCAGGCGCTGGTGCATGGTCTCGTAGAGGCGCGGCACCGCCGTCATGATCGTGGGGCGCGCCTCCAGCAGGTTCGCCGGTAGCGTCTCCGCGCCCTCCGCGAAGTAGATCTCGGCGCCTAACGAGATCGGGAACATCATGCCCGCGGTATGCTCGTAGGAATGCGACAGCGGCAGGAAGCAGAGGAACACCTCCTCGCCGTAGCCGATCGCCTCCAGCAGCAAATAGGCGCCGCGGCAGTTCGCGAGGATGTTCGCGTGGCTCAGCATGACGCCCTTGGGCACGCCGCCGGTGCCGGAGGTGTAGATCAGGCAGGCGATGTCGTCGCGCCCGATCCTCGCGACCGCCTCGGAGACATCGTCCGATGCCGCCCCGCCGGCGGCGATCACGTCCGCCCAAGCGTGGATCTCGGGATGCGAGACCTGGCCCTCGGTCAGGGGATCGACGGTGATGATGTGCTCGATCGAGGTGACCTGATCCGCCGCGGGCAGCACGCGCTGGGCGAGGGCGTTCGTGGACACGATCACGATCCGCGCGCCGCTGTTGGCGAGGATATGCCGGTGGTCGTCGACCGTGTTGGTGGTGTAGGCGGGGACTGTAATGGCGCCCACGGCCATGATGGCGAGATCGGCGATCATCCATTCGGGCCGGTTCTCGGAGACCAGCCCCACGCGCTCGCCGGGCTTGATGCCGAGGTGGCGCAGGCCGCGGGCAAGCGCGCGGATCGCCTCCGCGGTCTCGCGCCACGATGTCGACCGGTAGGTGCCGTCGCGCTTGGCCCAGAGGAAGGGCCGGTCGCCCTTCCGCGCCGCCTCGTCGAAGAACATCGCGACGAGGTTCCGGCAGCTCCGGTAGTCGTCAACTCTCAGCGGTTCCTCCCTCACGCTCCCGTTGCTTCGCAACGGGTCCCTCCCTCTCCCGCTCCGCGGGCGAGGGGCCGTCTTACCCCTCTCCCGTGAAACGGGAGAGGGAGGGGCCCGCCGCGAAGCGGTGGGAAGGTGAGGGTTGTACGGTGTTTCTCCGACGGGCGGAATAGCGTGGATGTGCGTTGCGGTCTTGCCTGCTGAGCCTATATCCAAGAGGCTGACCGGCGACAGGAAAGGGCATCATGGCGACGCAAGGCACGGCAATCGCATCGGAAAAGAAGAGCGAGCTCGGAGCGCTGCCCGAGTGGGATCTCTCCGATCTCTACCCCGGCCGCGACAGCCCCACGTTGAAGAGCGCCCTCGACGGCGCTGCGGCGGAAGCGACGGCGTTCGCCGAGCGGTACGGCGGCAAGCTCGCCGGCCTCTCCGGCGAGGCGCTCGGCGGCGCGATCAGGCAATACGAGCGGCTCCGCGAGACGCTGGAGCGCGTCATGAGCTACGCGTCGCTGGTCTACGCCGGCGACATGTCAGCCCCGGAGATCGGCCGCTTCTATCAGATGATGCAGGAGCGCGTCACCGACATCGGGTCGACGCTGCTGTTCTTCACCCTCGAGCTCAACAAGCTCGAGGACGCCGACCTCGCGGAGAAGCTGAAGGCGCCGACGCTCAAGCACTACGCGCCCTGGCTCCGCGATGTCCGCGTGTTCCGGCCGCATCAATTGAGCGACGAGCTCGAGAAGATGCTGCACGAGAAGCACGTCGCCGGCCGCGCGGCCTGGACCCGGCTCTTCGAGGAGACCATGGCGGCGCTGCGCTTCCCCGTCGACGGCAAGGACCTCACCAGCGCCGAGGCGCTGCATCTGCTCTCCGAGCCCGATCCCAAGCTTCGCAAATCCGCGGCGAAGTCGCTGGGCGAGGTGCTCGGCAAGAACGCGCGGCTCTTCTCGCTGATCACCAACACGCTCGCCAAGGACAAGGAGATCGAGGATCGCTGGCGGCACTACCCGAGGCCGATCTCCTCGCGCAATCTCGGCAACTACGTCGAGGACGAGGTGGTGGACGCGCTGATCTCCGCCGTGCGCGCGGCCTTCCCGCGGCTCTCGCACCGATACTACGGGCTGAAAGCCAGATGGTTCGGGGTCGAGACACTCAATTACT
Source organism: Allostellaceae bacterium (assembly GCA_035263705.1). Classification (GTDB taxonomy): domain Bacteria; phylum Pseudomonadota; class Alphaproteobacteria; order ATCC43930; family CGMCC-115725; genus DASZHJ01. The sequence goes on along the minus strand of DATFRA010000092.1, from coordinate 3,020 downwards.
GGGACCGGAACGCGCCGCTCCCCGAGGAGCCGCACCGGATCATCCCCTGGCCCGAGGCGCGGGACACCGTGCTCGCGGCCTACGGTCGCTTCTCGCCGGAGCTCGCGAAGATCGGCCGGCGCTTCTTCGACGGACGCTGGATCGATGCGCCGGTGCGGCCGGGCAAATCGCCGGGCGCCTTCGCGCATCCGACCGTGCCGAGCGCGCATCCCTATCTGCTGCTGAACTACCAGGGCAAGACGCGGGACGTGATGACGCTCGCCCACGAGCTCGGCCACGGCGTGCACCAGGTGCTGGCGGGCTCTCAGGGTGCCCTGATGGCGGACACGCCGCTGACGCTCGCCGAGACCGCCTCGGTCTTCGGGGAGATGCTGACGTTCCGCGCGCTGCTCGCCGAGGAAACCGTTCCCAAGAGCCGCAAGGTCATGCTGGCCTCCAAGGTCGAGGACATGCTGAACACGGTGGTGCGGCAGATCGCCTTCGTCGAGTTCGAGCGGCGCGTCCACGACGAGCGCCGACGGGGCGAGCTCACGCCCGACCGCATCGGCGAGATCTGGATGTCGATCCAGGGCGAGAGCCTGGGGCCCGCGATCACCTTCCAGGATGAGTACAAGGTCTACTGGACCTACATCCCGCACTTCATCCACACGCCGTTCTATGTCTATGCCTATGCCTTCGGCGATTGCCTCGTGAACTCGCTTTATGCGGTCTACCAGGGCGCCGACAAGGGTTTTGCCGAGAAGTACCTCGACATGCTCCGCGCCGGCGGCACGCGCCGCCACAAGGAGCTGCTCGCCCCCTTCGGCCTCGACGCCAGCGACCCCAAATTCTGGGACAAGGGCCTCTCGGTGATCGCCGGCTTCATCGACGAGCTCGAGCAGATGGGGTGAGTCGCGCATGCAGAAGCCGGGTTCACCACGGAAGCACGGAGAGTACGGAGGATCGACCATGCTGCGTCCTTCGACGCGCTCCCTCACGGTCGCTTGCTCAGGATGAGAGGCTTTAGTTGCTGCAGAACTCAAAGATCCTCATCCTGAGCAAGCTAAGCGCGTCGAAGGACGCACTAACCTTGCGCAAGGCTTTTCCGTGTCCTCGAAGCCTCCGTGGTGAATCTTCTCTTTGGGCTTGGCTGTGACTGACAGCAACACCTTTGCAGGGCGCGTCCGTCGCTACGCGCGAGTCTCGACCACCGTGGGCGGGCTTGCGGCGCGGCTGGCGGGCGAGCGCTATCTGGGCCTTCCCGTCGACCGCGCGCGCCACGCGGCCGATCTCAAGACGGCGCTCGGCGGCATCAAGGGGCCGCTCATGAAAGTGGCGCAGCTCCTCGCCACCATTCCCGAGGCGCTGCCGCGGGAATACGCGGGGGAGCTCGCCCAGCTGCAGGCGAACGCGCCGCCCATGGGCTGGGCGTTCGTCAAACGCCGCATGGCGAGCGAGCTCGGGCCCCAATGGCAGGGGAAATTCCGCCGCTTCGAGCGCACCGCCGCGCGCGCGGCCTCGCTGGGGCAGGTGCATCACGCGGAGGGGCTCGACGGACGGCTGCTCGCCTGCAAGCTGCAATATCCCGACATGGCGTCGGCCGTGGAGGCGGACCTGGCCCAGCTCCGCCTCGCGCTGGGCATTTACGAGCGCTACGACCGCGCGGTCACCACGACGGAGATCCATCAGGAGATCTCGGCGCGGCTTCGCGAGGAGCTCGACTATCTGCGTGAGGCCGCGCATATCCGCTTCTATCGCGCGGCGCTCGCGGGTGAGCGTCACGTGCACGTGCCCGAAGTGCTGCCGGCGCTCAGCACGCGCCGCCTCCTCACCATGACCTGGCTCGACGGCACGCCGCTGCTGGACGCCGCGAAGGCCCCGCTCGCCGAGCGCAACGAGATCGCGCGCAACTTGTTCCACGCCTGGTACGTGCCGTTCTACGAGTACGGCGTGATCCACGGCGATCCGCATCTCGGCAACTACACCGTGCGGCCTGACCGCCGCGTGAACCTGCTCGATTTCGGCTGCGTGCGCGTCTTCCCTGCGAGTTTCGTCAAGGGCGTGATCGACCTCTACCACGCGCTCGACCGCGAGGACGCGGCGCTCGCGGTGGCGGCCTACGAGAGCTGGGGCTTCAAGAGCCTCTCGCGTGAGATGATCGAGGTGCTGAACCGCTGGGCGCGCTTCCTCTATGCGCCGCTGATGGACGACCGCAAGCGCCGCATCCAGGAGAAGGGAGCCGGCCCCTACGGCCACGAGGTCGCGGAGGACGTGCACCGCGAGATCCGCCGCCTCGGTGGCGTGCGCCCGCCCCGCGAGTTCGTCTTCATGGATCGCGCCGCCATCGGCCTCGGCTCGGTCTTCATGCATTTGAAGGCCGAGGTGAACTGGCACCGCATGTTCCACGGCCTGATCGACGATTTCGACGCCGACGCCCTCGCACGCCGGCAGAAGAATGCGCTCAAGGCCGCGGGCGTGCCGGCAAGGGTGGACGAGCGAAGCTGAGACTCTTTAACCCCGACTGCACGACCCGCCACCCATCACGCAGAACTTGGCGCAGTGGGGGTGGTTGAGGGGCACCGAGCCGGCGGCGTCGGCTAAGGCCGTGCCGAGCTCGAATTGGGGGTCGTAGGGGAGGAGGGTGCAGGCGACGACGGCGGGGCGGTCGGCGCCTTTGCGTCTCACCACCATGCGGGAGGTGGCGCACATGAGGGTCGCGGGCGAGACGCCGAGCGTGTTCCAGCAGGCGGCGGTGATCTCCGGCACGTCGGCCGCGGCGTCCATCTCCGGGAACAGCACCAAGCGCACGGGATCGTCGGCGTCGATGGCGATCTCCCGCTCGGCGAAAAATTCGGCAAAGCCTTGGCGAGCGGAGGTCTCGCTCTCGCCCCACATTAGCCGGCCCGCGACCGCGATGTTGAACCCGTTGGACGCGAGCCACATGAGTCCGCCGACGGTCGGCTGAAACGTGTCGGGTCCGCGCTCCTCCTCGTGGAGCGCGCGCGTGTAGTGGTCGAGGGAGACGCGGATCGTGAGCCTCT
>DATFRA010000091.1:0-2468 GCA_035263705.1 Allostellaceae bacterium | reverse complement strand
GGTCGCCGTCGACAAGGTGCCGGGCACGCGGCTCACGCCCGCGGAGGCCGCCGCGAACTTCGCCCATGGCGCCATGCTGCGCAGCTATCGCTTCGACAAGTACCGCACGAAAGAGAAGCCCGAGAAGAAACCGACCCTCGCTGAGCTGACGGTGCTGACTGCGGAGGTCGCGGCGGCGCGCCGCGCCTACGCGCCGCTCGAGAGCATTGGCGCGGGCATCTTCTTCACGCGAGACCTGGTCTCGGAGCCACCCAACGTCAAATACCCGGAGACCCTCGCCCTGGACGCCAAGTCGTTGGGCGAGCTCGGCGTCAAGGTCGAGATCCTCGACGAGAAGCTGATGAAGAAGCTCGGCATGGGCGCGCTGGTCGGCGTGGGGCAGGGCAGCGCCCGCCCGCCGCGCCTCGCCGTCATGGACTATCGGGGGCACCCGCGCGGCAAGGACAAGCCGCCGGTCGCGTTCGTCGGCAAGGGCGTCACCTTTGACACCGGCGGCATCTCCCTCAAGCCCGCGCAAGGCATGGAGGAGATGAAGTGGGACATGGCGGGCGCCGGCGTCGTGATCGGCCTCATGAAGGCGCTCGCCGGACGCAAGGCCAAGGTGAATGCGGTCGGCATCGTGGGGCTGGTCGAGAACATGCCCGGCGGCAACGCACAGCGCCCGAGCGACATCGTGCACAGCCTCTCCGGACAGACCGTCGAGGTGCTCAACACCGACGCCGAGGGGCGCCTGGTGCTCGCGGACGCGCTCTGGTACTGCCAGGACCGCTTCAAGCCGCAATTCATGGTCGACCTCGCGACGCTCACCGGCGCGATCGTGGTCGCCCTCGGCCACGAGTATGCGGGCATGTTCAGCAACAACGACCAGCTTGCCGCCCGGCTCGCCGCGGCGGGCAAGGCCGTAGAGGAGCCGCTCTGGCGCATGCCGCTCGGCGAGGCCTACGACCGCCAGATCGACAGCGAGGCGGCCGACGTGAAGAACATCGGCGAGGGCCGCGATGCCGGCAGCATCACCGCGGCGCAGTTCCTGCAGCGCTTCGTCAATGGCGTGCCCTGGGCGCATCTTGATATCGCGGGCATGGCCTGGGCCAAGAAGGACGCGCCGCTGGTGCCCAAGGGAGCCACGGCTTTCGGCGTGCGCCTCCTCAACGAGCTCGTGGAGAGCCATTACGAGGGCCGCTGAGCGTAGAGCGGGATGACCGAGGTCGGCTTCTATCACCTGGGTGCCACCGCGCTCGAGCGTGCGCTGCCACGGCTGCTGGAGCGGGCGCTCGCCGACGGCCACCGCGTCGTGGTGCATGCGGGATCAGAGGAGCGCGTGACTCATCTCGACGGGCTGCTCTGGACCTACAGCGAGGCGAGCTTTCTGCCGCACGGCAGCGCCCGGGACAGCAACGCCGCGCGGCATCCGATTTGCCTGACGGATCGGGACGAGAACCCCAACGGCGCCACCATGTTGGTGCTGCTCGACGGCTCGCGCTCCGACCACATCGCCGACTTCGCACGCTGCTGCGACATGTTCGACGGCAACAACGCCGCGGCCGTCGAGGCCGCGCGGCAGCGCTGGAGCGCCGCGAAGGCCGCGGGCCACAGCCTGACCTACTGGCAGCAGACGGGTGCGGGCTGGGAAAAGCGCGGCGCCTGACCGCTCCCATCCTCGCGCAGGACCGATGACGAAAACGCGGCTCGCCGTCGTGGTGGCGGCGCTTTGCGGCGCGGCGCTCGCGGCCTATCTGGTGGCCGACGCGGGCGCGCCGGCCGTGCTCGCCGCGCTCCAGTCGGCCGGCTGGCTGACCCTGGCGGCCGTCTCGGTCGCGCATCTCGTGCCGACGCTCCTGCGCGGCGTCAGCTGGCGCATTCTGTTTGGCGCCGAAGGCCATGTCGGCTGGATCGATTTCACCTGGGCGCGCTGGGTGCGCGAGGCCGTCGACAATATCTTGCCGATCCTCGCGGTAAGCGGCGTGCTCGCAGGGACGCGCGTTCTGTTCGCGCGCGGCGAGCACCGGGCGGGCGCCAGCGCGGTGGTGGATCTCACCTCGGAGCTGCTTGGCCAGGTCGCTTTCGGGCTGCTCGGCCTCGCCTTGCTGCTGGCGCTCCGGCCCGACGATCCTCGCGTGCTCTGGGCGGCGCTCGGCATGGCCATCATCACGCTGGCGTTCCTTGGATTCCTCGCGGCCCAGCTCGGCGGGCTCTTCAGGTTTCTCGGCCGCGCCATCGACCGGATCTGGCGAGGCCGAGATGCGAGCAGGAGCAGCGGCCCGCGCGCCGAGCTCTTCCACGATCACATCCAGAGCTTCTACGAGCACCGCGCGCGGTTCATCGGCAGTGTCGTGGTGCATTTCGCCGGCTGGGTCGCCTCCGCGCTGGAGGTCTGGCTCGCGCTCTGGCTGATGGGAAGCGCGCTCGCGGTCACCGAGGCCCTGGTGATCGAGAGCCTGATCTTCGCGCTCAGGAGCGTGTCGTTCTTC
>DATFRA010000090.1:0-2633 GCA_035263705.1 Allostellaceae bacterium | reverse complement strand
TGAACGAGGATGAGATCAAGCGCATGGTGCGCGACGCCGAGGCACACGCGGAGGAGGACAAGCGCTTCCGCGAGCTCGTCGAGTCGCGCAACAAGGCCGATGGCCTGATACACGCCGTCGAGAAATCGCTCAAGGATCTCGGCGACAAGGTCGATGGTGCCGAGCGCGCCAAGGTCGAGAGCGCCGTCTCCGACCTGCGGACCGCGCTCAAGGGCGATGACCGCGGCGTCATCGACAAGAAAGCCGAGGCGCTCGCCCAGGCCTCCGCCAGCATCGCGCAGCGCGCCTATGCGGGAGCCGACGCCGGTGCGGCCGGCGCTTCGGGACAGGCCGGCGCCGGTGCCGGCGGAGCCCAGGGGGAGGGCGGTGCCGGTCCGGGGCGCGAAGACGTCGTGGACGCGGAATTCGAGGAGGTCAAGGACAAGGGACGCAAGGCATCTTAAGCTTGGTCCATGGCGAAGCGCGACTACTACAAGGTACTCGACGTACCAAGGGGGGCGACCGAGGCGGAGATCAAGAAGGCCTATCGTCGCCTGGCCATGAAATATCACCCCGATCGCAATCCCAACGATCGGGACGCGGAGGAGTCCTTCAAGGAGGCGAAGGAAGCTTGCGAGGTGCTCACCGACCCCCATAAGCGGGCGGCCTACGATCAGTACGGGCATCCCGGGGTCGAGGCGGCCTCACGCCGCGGCGCCGGTGCCGGCCATGGCGGATTTGGCGCCGACACCTTCAGCGACATCTTCGGCGACGTATTCGGCGACATCTTCGGCAACGCGCGACGCAGCAGCCGCTCGCAGGTCTACCGCGGTGCGGACCTGCGTTACGAGCTCGAGCTCGATCTGTCCCAGGCGGTGTTCGGGCACCAGGTGGAGATCGAGCTGGAGCGGCTCGTCGAGTGCGAGGTGTGCCGCGGAACCGGCGCCGCCAAGGGCAGCTCGCCGGCCACCTGCGAGACCTGCGGAGGCGCCGGCCAGGTCCGCATCGCCCAGGGCTTTTTCCAGTTGCAGCAAACCTGCCCGCGGTGCCGCGGTACCGGCACCATCGTGCGCAATCCCTGCGATGCGTGCCTCGGGCAGGGCCGCGTGCGGCGCAGCCGCACGCTATCGGTCAAGGTCCCCGCCGGCGTCGACACGGGCGATCGTGTGCGTCTCACGGGGGAGGGCGAGGCGGGACGCAATGGCGGTCCGCCCGGAGATCTCTACGTGGAGATCCACGTCCGCGAGCATCCCATCTTCGAGCGCGATGGCGTGCACCTCAGCTGCGAGGTTCCGGTGAGCTTCGCCACGGCGGCGCTCGGCGGCTCGGTCAACGTGCCGACGCTCGAGGGAGATGTCATGCTGAAAGTCCCGGCCGAAACCCAGTCCGGCCGCGTATTCCGGCTGCGCGACAAAGGGGTGAAGCCGGTCCGTGGCGGTTCGCGCGGTGACCTGTTCTGCCGCGTGGTGGTCGAGACGCCCGTGCACCTTTCGGCCGAGCAGCGCGAGCTCGTGCGCCAGCTCGAGGAGTCACTGAAGGCCCACGCCTCCCGGCACGCGCCGCGAGAAAAAGGTTTCCTCGAGGGGGTGCGGCGCTTCTTCGCCACCGGGCCCACCAAGAGCTAGAGCCGGTGAGTGCCCGTTCGAACCCCCGACCCCTCACGCGCGCCGTGATCATCGGGGCGAGCGGGCGGATGGGAGAGGCGCTGCTGCGAGCGGCGCCCACGTTCCCGCAGCTCATCGTCACAGGTGCGATCGCCTCCGCGGACAGCCTTGCCCTCGGACGCGATGCCGGGCGGCTGGCCGGGACCGGCAACGCGAACCTCCTCATCACGAGCGATTTGCCGGCCGCACTCGCCCAGGCGGATGTGGCGCTCGATTTCAGCAACTCCGCCGCGACCCGCAGCAATCTTCAGGCGTGCCGCGCCGCGCGCAAGCCGCTGCTGCTCGGCGCGACCGGCTTTAGCGCCGAGCTCGATGCCGAGCTCGAGGCCACCGCGCGCGAGGTGGCGCTGCTCGTGGCGCCCAACACCAGCGTTGGGGCGGCGGTGCTCGGGGAGATCACCGGCGAGGCGGCGCGAGCACTACCCCCGGCTTTCGACATCGACGTGCTCGAGCTGCATCACCGTCTCAAGCAGGACGCCCCCTCGGGCACCGCGCTTGCGCTCGCGCGCATCGCGGCCGAAGCGCGCGGACTGCCGGTACCGGGTAGCGGCACATCAGCCCCAGCCCCTCCGTCGCCGCGCCCCGAGGACGGGCAGATCGGTCTTGCCTCGCTGCGCGCCGGCGACATCGTCGGGGAGCACACGGTGCTCTTTTGCGGTGCGGGCGAGGAGCTCGTTCTCACCCACCGGGTGCGCGAGCGCGGCGTCTTTGCCCGCGGCGCACTCGCGGCCGCGCTTTGGCTTTCGTCGCAGCCCCCCGGACGTTATGGCATGAGTGACTTTATATTCAACAAAACAGAGGGTTAAGGATATTTACTCGAGGGTGCACGAGGTCCATCGGAAGGCACTGGCGGCGGAATTTCTCATGGACACATCGCCCGAAACGCCCGTAAAATTTCCGCCTAATCCGTGTACGGGTTAGTCCATGCAAGGCGGGAGGATGTTCGATGAGAACTCCTCCCGCTTTGTGTATCTGCGTCAGGGAGAAGTG
>DATFRA010000089.1:0-2229 GCA_035263705.1 Allostellaceae bacterium | reverse complement strand
TTCACGCGCCGCCCGTCGAGCCGCATGAAGCGCGCCAGCGCGTCGCAAGCTACCGTCGTATAAGCGTGGCCCAAATGCGCCGTGTCATTGACGTAATAGATCGGCGTCGTGATGAAAAAGGGCCGGTTCTCGCTCATTTTTTGTCTCCAAAGCCCAGATATGGGCCGGGACCGACCGCGATCCAGTCGCGACCGGCGCGCCGTTTCTATCGCGCCAGTTCTTCGACCGCAAAGAAAGCGCCGAGGATGGCCTGTTTGCGATCGAGGTTCAGCTGATCGGTATTGGCGAAATCGCGGTCGATTTTATCGCGCAGCGCCGCCCAGCGTGGCGGATCGGCGCGGGCCGCTAGAGGGCGCATGACCTCTTCCTCTTCAGGCAGTAGATCATGACCAGCGAGCCCGCCGCGCACGCGACCGACGACCATCCGGGCCAGGAACCGCGACAGCAGCTCTTCGCTCGCCCGATAGGCGTCTTCCGCATCGGCGCGGGCGAGTTTGTCGGCAAATGCGTAGAGCGCGGGAATATCCAGGCGGGGAATCTGCGCAAACATGTCGAGCAGCGACCGGTAGAGCGCCAGCCCGCCGGCGTCGCCGAGCTCGATCGCGCGGCCAATGCTGCCTGTCGCCAGCTGCGCTAACGCCTCTGCCTCGGAGCTTTCGAGCTCAGGGCGGTACCGTCCGACCAGCTCTAGTACGAGCGGCTGCGGCAGCGCCGCGAGCGGGCAGCGGCGGCAGCGCGAGCGGATCGTCGGCAACAGTTGCCCCGGGCTGTGGCTGACCAGAAGCAGCAGCGCCCGACGCGGCGGCTCCTCGAGAATCTTGAGCAGCGCATTGGCGGCGTTTCGGTTCATTTCCTCGGCGCCGTCGACGATGACGATGCGCCAACCCTCTTCCGCCGCGGTCAACCGCATAAAGCCGGAGATCTCGCGTACATCCTCGACGATGATGTCGCTGCGCCGCCGACGGCGCCGCGGATCATAGGCGCGCTCTACGGTCAGAAGATCGGCGTGACCGCCCGAGGCGACGCGACGGAACGCATTGCTCGCGGGGTTTACCGACAGCCCGCTATCGGCACGATCGCCGGATTGCACGAGCAGGAAGCGAGCGAGCCGGAAAGCGAGCGTCGCTTTGCCGATACCGCGCGGCCCGGTCAGCAGCAGCGCATGCGGCAGCCGTCCCCCTTCCGCAAGCCGCCGGAGCTCTCGTTCGGTGTTCTCGTGGCCCAGCAAATCCGGGGTCTCGCGTGGCGCAAGCATGCTGTGGTGCGCAAGATATCGCTAAGTGGCTGGATCGGCGCCATGCATCCTTCGAGATGGCCGCGCTCGCGGGCTCCTCAGGATGAGGAGTTTTCTTGATGCCATCAGAAGTATCCCTCATCCTGAGGAGCGCCCGAGGGGCGCGTCTCGAAGGACGCACGCCTTGATGCAGCACTTATAGCCGCCTCCAGCATCGGCTGGCGGCACCGATTTGTCCACCATCCGCCAATTATCCATAGGGAGCGGAAGCGATGACGGGATCACGTCGGTTGCATCTGGGTGCCTTCATGCGGCCGGTCGGCATCCACACCGCCTGGTGGCGCTATCCGGGCGCCTACAGCGACGCCAATTTCAACCTGAAGCACCTGATCCGCTTTGCGCAGAAGCTGGAATACGGCCGGTTCGACGCCTGGTTCATGGCCGACCATCTGGCTGTCCTCAACATGCCGATGGCGGCGTTGAAGCGCAGCGCCACGGTGACGTCGTTCGACCCGCTGACCCTGCTGCCGGTCTTGGCGATGGAGACCGAGCATCTCGGGCTCATCGCTACCGCCTCGACGACCTTCGAGCCGGCCTACACGATCGCCCGCCGTTTTGCGTCGCTCGACCACATCAGCGGCGGCCGCGCCGGGTGGAACCTGGTCACCACCTCCAACCCCGACGCGGCGCTCAATTTCGGAATGACCGAGCATATGGAACATGGCGAGCGCTACCGCCGCGCCCGCGAGTTCTTCGACGTCGTCACCGGGCTGTGGGACAGCTGGGCCGATGACGCCTTCATCCGCGATGTCGAGAACGGCATTTATTTCGACCCCGAGCGCATGCACGTGCTCGACCACAAGGGCGAGTTCCTGTCGGTGCGCGGTCCGTTGAACGTCGCCCGCCCGGTCCAGGGCTGGCCGGTCATCGTCCAGGCCGGCGCCTCGGACGCCGGCCGCCAGCTCGCCGCCGAAACCGCGGAGATGATCTTTTCG
>DATFRA010000088.1:0-5997 GCA_035263705.1 Allostellaceae bacterium | reverse complement strand
CGTAGGGCGAGACCAGCAGCGCGCCATCGACGCCGACGGCATCCATCGCCTTCACCATGTCGTCGCCAGTGACCTCCGGCGGGCCGTGGAGATGCCCGACCCAAGGCCGACCGGGGTGATTGCGCTCGTAGCAGTGCACTTGGGAGTCGATGGTCGGCATCAGGGGTGGACCTTCTGATTTGCGTCGTCGCTGAAAGACGTATGAGGCGCTTCCTCAGCCGGAGTCAAACGCGGTTCCACGCTTGGCGGTCCATGTTGTCACACAACCGTAAGGATCAAATCATTGACCGTGTTTCTACAAACTGCCACTCTACCCATAAGTGTTCCATTGGGGGTGCAGGATGCGCGCTGCCATCATCGCTGCGGTCTGTGGGTTTGCGTTGTTGTCTCTCACGGGCTGTCCCGGCGGTGGCCGTGTCGGCGGGACAAGCGGTGGGCCCACTGGCACGTCGGGCGGGATCGTCAACAGCGGCAGTATCGGTGCTGGTATCCAAGCGGGCCCGGTGCACACCTTCAGTCCGACCAAGAAGCATTAGCCTAAACACTAATTCCCGGGGTTCTCGACGCGAGAACCTGACCGGGAGGGCCTTTCGTTCCATCAACTAGGAACACGAGGGACCTTCCGTCGCGGTGAGGTTACTCGCGGCGTCGCCGTTTCCAGACTATGCTGGGAGAAAGTCGGAAAACCGGCGCCGTCATCCCGGGGAGGGACAACATGGACGAAGCGATCGAGCGAACCGCGCTGCGCAAGGTCTATGCGCGCCTGCTGCCGGTGATGTTGCTGATCTATTTCCTCTGCTACATCGACCGCATCAACGTCGGCTTCGCCGCGCTCACGATGAACAAGGATCTCGGCCTCGACGCCGCGACCTTCGGCTTCGCCGCCGGCGCCTTCTTCTGGGGCTATTGCCTGTTCGAGGTGCCGAGCAACCTCGTGCTCGAGAAAGTGGGCGCGCGGCTCTGGCTCGCGCGCATCATGGTGACGTGGGGATTGCTGTCCGGCGCCACCGCATTCTGCACCGGGCCCTGGAGCTTCATGACCGTGCGCTTCCTGCTCGGCGTCGCCGAAGCGGGGCTCTATCCGGGCGTGCTGCTCTTCTTCACCTATTGGTTCCCGAACCAGCACCGCGCGCGGATCGTCGCGGGCTTCACGCTGGCGCTGCCGGTGGCGGTGGCGCTGGGTGCGCCGATCTCGACAGGGTTCATGGAACTCGACGGGCTCTGGGGCCTTGCCGGCTGGAAGGTGATGTTTCTCGCCGAGGCGGCGCCCACGGTCGTGATCGGCTGCCTGCTGCCGTTCATCCTGACCGACCGTCCGGCCCACGCCCGCTGGCTCAGCGAGGCCGAGCGCGCCTGGCTTTCCGATACGCTCGAGCGAGAACGCCGACAGATCGAGGCGCACCGGACCGTCGGTCTCTGGCAATCGTTCTTGAACCCGCGCGTGCTGCTGCTGGCGCTCAATTTCCTCGGCATCGTCACCGCGAGTCTCGGCCTCCTGCTGTTCCTGCCGCAGATCGTCAAGCAGCTCGGGCTCACCAACATGCAGGTCGGCTGGGCAACCATGGTTCCGTATATTTGCGGGTCCATCGCCATGGTCGTGTGGGGCTGGGCATCCGACCGAACGGACGAGCGGCGCTGGAACCTGTTCAGCGCGTGCCTGGTGGCTGCCTTCGGCCTGATGGTCGCGGGCCTTGGCGTCGGCACCTACTGGGCGCTCGTGGGCATGTCGATCGCGACGATCGGGCTCTATGGAACCAAGGGCCCGTTCTGGGCGATGCCCTCGATGTTCCTCACCGGCACCACGGCCGCGGCGAGCCTCGCCTGGATCAACTCGATCGGCAATCTCGGCGGCTTCTTCGGTCCCGGGATCGTCGGTTGGGTGAGCAAGGTCACCGGCAGCTTCGCCGGCGGGCTCTACGCGCTCGCGGGCTTCGCGCTCATCTCGGCGGTGGTCTCGGCGCTGTGGCTCAACATCGAGAAGCCCGCGGGTCTCCGCGAAGGCAGCGCCGCGCCGGCGGAATAGAGCGAGCGCCGGATCGGGGTCCGCTTACGCCGCGCGCTCGTCCGCGGCGGGCTCGCGGTGGCTGCGCTCCCAGTCGACCATGTAGTCGCGGGTCACCGGCACCGCGTCGACGGTCTTGGCGAGCTGCATCTGGAAGACGATGTGGCCCTGATCGCGGAACGCTACCTCGGAGCCCGCGAGATAAAATTCCCACATCCGGCAGAAGCGCTCGTCGTAGAGCGCGCGGATGCGCTCGCGGTTGGCGTTGAAACGCGCCCGCCAGGCCTTCAGCGTCTCTGCGTAATGGAGCCGGAGGATCTCGATATCGGTGATCCAGAGCTTCATCCGCTCGACCACCGGCACCACCTCGGAGAGCGCGGGCGAGTAGCCGCCGGGGAAGATGAACTTGCGGATCCAGGGATTGGTGACGTGGGGTCCATCCATGCGGCCGATCGAGTGCAGGAGGGCCACGCCGTCCTCGGTCAAGAGATCGCGCACCTTGCCGAAGAAGTCGGGATAGTGCGGCACGCCCACGTGCTCGAACATGCCGACGGAGACGATGCGGTCGTAGCGCCCCTGGTGCATGCGGTAGTCGGAGAGCTCGAAGCGGACCCGGTCGGAAAGGCCGGCCTCCTCGGCGCGGTGCTCGGCGACGGTGAGCTGCTCGCGCGACAGCGTCAGCCCGGTCACCGACACGCCGCACTCGCGCGCGAGGTAGAGCGCGAGGCCGCCCCAACCGGAGCCGATGTCGAGCAGCTTCTGGCCGGGCTTCAGCAGGAGCTTCGAGGCGATATGGCGCTTCTTCTTGGCCTGCGCTTCCTCGATGGTGATCTCGGGCGTGGGGAAATAGCCGCAGGAATACTGGCGGTCCGCGTCCAGGAATAGGTCGTAGAGCGTGCCGGATAGGTCGTAGTGATGCGCGACGTTCCGGTGCGCGCGCTGAATGGGGTTGTGCTGCTGCCAATTGCGCAACGCCCATTCAATCGCGGTACCCGCCCGCGTGACCCAATGATCCGGCGCGAGATTCAGGTTCTCCCCGATGAAATGCAGGAGGTCGTAGATCGAGGCCTGCTCGATGGTGAGGCTGCCGTCCATGAAGGCCTCGCCCAGGTAGAGGCGGGGGTTCACGAACAGCTTCCAGTGCAGCTTGGGGTCCTGCAGGCGGACGACTAGGTCCCGGCCGGGCGCTCCCTCGTAGACGTGGCGCCGACCCCCGGCGTCGACGATGGTGAGCCTTCCCCGCCTGACCAGGTTACGGAACACGAGCGACAAGAGCATGTCGTCCTCCGCAGGGGTAAAGTCCGTGCGCTCGCTTAACTATTCGACAAGTCTGGCAGCGTGCACAAGGGCGATCTCGCGGCGTTGAGCGCGAGGCATGCAAACCCGGCTCGCGGTTTCTATCGCACGGTGCGCGCCGCCGCGCGGGTATGCGCGGATCGCGGCTTGACCTCGATCGATCAATCCTCAAATAAAGACGACAGCATTTGCAAGATTCTCCACGGATCAACCTTCCAGCGCAGTAATCTTCATCGATCGGGACCTTGAAATGAACAAGACTACGGCGGGACAATATCTTCCCGACGAGGCCGCGATATGTCCGTAGCCGAGCACCGCCACGACCACGGCGCCCGCACGCCGGCCGGCGCCACTGTAGGTCGCGCCCACGATCCGGTTTGCGGAATGAGCGTCGATCCCGCGACGTCCAGGCACCGCGTGGAGCACGGCGGCGCCGTCTACCATTTCTGCAGCGCGCGTTGCGCCACGAAATTCTCGGCCAATGCCGCCAAGTACGTGACGCCGCGAGCGCAAACCTCCGAGCCGGCCCTGCCGAAGGGCACGATCTATACCTGCCCGATGCACCCGGAGATCCGCCGGACGGAGCCGGGCAATTGTCCGATCTGCGGCATGGTGCTCGAGCCCGTGGGCGTGGCCGAGGAGAGCGGGCCCAGCGCCGAGCTCGTCGACATGACGCGCCGGTTCTGGATCGGAGCTGGGCTGGCGGCGCCGGTCGTGGCCCTCGACATGGCGTCGGATCTTCCCGGCCTCGATCTCGGCCGCGCAATCGGGCCCGGCCTGATCGCGTGGGTCGAGCTCGCGCTGGCGACACCGGTGGTGCTGTGGGCCGGCTGGCCATTCTTCGAGCGGGCCTGGGCGTCCGTCCGCAATCGATCCCTCAACATGTTCAGCCTGATCGGGCTCGGCGTGGGGGCGGCCTACGTCTACAGCCTCGCCGCGACGGTGGCGCCCGGCTTGTTCCCCGCCGGTCTGCGGCAGGACGGCATGGTCGCGGTCTACTACGAGGCCGCGGCCGTGATCACAGTGCTCGTGCTGCTCGGGCAGGTTCTGGAATTGCGCGCGCGCGAGCGGACGGGCGGCGCTCTCCGTGCCTTGCTGAATCTCGCTCCCAAAATGGCCCGACGCATGCGCGAGAACGGCGAGGACGAGGAGATATCGCTCGACCGGGTCGAGGTCGGAGATCGCCTGCGGGTCCGCCCCGGCGATTCCGTGCCGGTGGATGGCGTGGTGCTCGAGGGCAAGAGCGCGGTCGATGAATCCATGGTGACCGGCGAATCGATGCCGGTTGGGAAGCAGCCCGGCGCACGGCTCATCGGCGGCACCATCAACGGCACCGGCAGCCTGGTGATGCGCGCGGAAGGGGTCGGCGCCGACACCATGCTGTCCCGCATCGTCCATTTGGTGGCCGAGGCCCAGCGAAGCCGCGCGCCGATCCAACGGCTCGCCGACGTGGCGTCGGCGTGGTTCGTGCCGGCGGTGATCGCGGTCGCGGTGCTGGCGTTCGCGGCGTGGCTGATCTGGGGTCCGCCGCCGGCCTTTGCCTACGCGCTGGTGGCCGCCGTCTCCGTCGTCATCATTGCGTGTCCCTGCGCGCTCGGTCTGGCGACGCCGATGGCGATCTTGGTCGGCGTCGGCAAGGGCGCGACGGCCGGCGTGCTGATCCGAAACGCCGAGGCGCTCGAGCGCCTCGAGCGGATCGACACGCTGGTCGTCGACAAGACCGGGACGCTCACCGAGGGCAAGCCCCGCGTGGTTGCCGTGGTACCCGCCGATGGCTTCGACGAAGCCTTGATCCTCACGCTCGCCGCCAGCCTCGAGCGGTCGAGCGAGCACCCGCTCGCCGCCGCGATCACGGCGGCCGCGCGCGAGCGCGGGCTCGCGCTGGAGGGCGTCGCCGAGTTCAAGTCGATCACCGGGAAGGGCGTCTTGGGCAAGGTCGCGGGCCGGCCGGTCGCAATCGGCAACTCGGCGCTGCTTCAGGAGATCGGCGCGGGCGGCACGATCCTGGAGGGCCGGGCAGATGCGTTGCGGCGCGACGGTGCCACGGCCATGTTCATCGCGCTCGATGGCCGTGCCGCCGGCGTGATCGCGGTGGCCGATCCGATCAAGGCGAGCACGCCCGCGGCGCTCGAGTCGCTGCGACGTGACGGCGTCCGCCTGGTGATGCTGACCGGCGACAATCGCGCGACCGCAGAGGCGGTCGCGGCGAAGCTCGGCATCACCGAGGTCGAGGCGGAGGTGCTGCCGGAGCGGAAGCACGCGATCGTGCGGCGGCTCAGGAGCGAGGGCCGCGCCGTCGCCATGGCGGGCGACGGCGTCAACGACGCGCCGGCGCTCGCCGAGGCCGACGTCGGCATCGCCATGGGGACCGGCACGGACGTCGCCATGGAGAGCGCGGGCGTCACCCTGGTGAAGGGCGATCTCGCGGGGATCGCGCGCGCGCGAATGCTGAGCCGCGCGACCATGCGGACCATCCGGCAGAACCTGGTGCTCGCTTTCGTCTACAACCTGCTGGGCGTGCCACTGGCGGCGGGCGTGCTCTATCCCGCTTTCGGCCTGCTGCTCAGCCCCATCGTCGCGGCCGCGGCCATGAGCCTGAGCTCGGTCTGCGTGATCGGGAACTCGCTGCGCTTGCGCAGGGTCAAGCTCTAGATCATGGACTCATAAGCCCGACAAGCGCCGTCCTCGTTTCCGGTTTC
>DATFRA010000087.1:0-3258 GCA_035263705.1 Allostellaceae bacterium | reverse complement strand
GGCCGCGAGCGGCCGCGCGCTGTCGCCGATGATCCTGCCGTCCGCGAGCTCGATGATACGGTGGGCGCGGCGCGCGAGGTCGAGCTCGTGCGTCACCAGCAGCAACGTCGTGCGGCGCTCGGTCGCTAGGCGGAAGAGCAGGTCCATGACCTGCTTCCCGGTGCCGCCGTCGAGATTGCCGGTGGGCTCATCAGCAAGAATCAGCTTGGGCGAGGCCGCGAAGGCGCGGGCGAGCGCCACCCGCTGCTGTTCGCCGCCCGAGAGCTCCGCCGGATAGTGTCGGGTGCGCGCTCCGAGTCCCACCGCCGTCAGCGACTCTTCTGCAATCTCGAATGCGTCGCGTCGGCCCGCGAATTCCAGCGGCAGGGCGACATTCTCGAGCGCGGTCATGGTTGGGACGAGGTGAAAACCCTGGAACACGATGCCCACGGCGTCGCGGCGGAAGCGCGCGAGACCATCTTCGTCGAGTGTCGCAAGATCGGTCCCCGCGACTTGGATGCGGCCCGCGCTCGGGCGCACCAGGCCCGCGGTCGTCATCAGCAGCGTGGTCTTACCGGAGCCGGACGGTCCGATCAGGCTCGCGGTCTCGCCCGCCGATAGGCGGAGCGACACGCCCCTCAGCACATTGACGGCACCCGCCGCGCTCGTCAGTGTAACTTCGATGCCCTCAAGCAGGATCATGGCGGCGTCGGCCGGGACAGTCATGCGATCGTGGACCGGATTTAATGATTCATCAGGCGCGCGCGAGTCTGGTTATGGACTGTGGCGGAAGCTTGTCAATCTCGGCGTGGCGTTGCTCACGCTCGCGTGTCTTGCGACGCCAGCGCCGGCGGCGACGCGCATCCTCGTGCTCGGCGACAGCCTGACGGCGGGCTTCGGGCTGCCGTCGGTCGAGGAGGCGTTTCCCGCGCGACTGCAGAGCTGGCTTCGCAATCACGGCGTCGATGCCGAGGTGACGAATGCCGGCGTCTCCGGCGACACCAGCGCGGGCGGACTTGCGCGGCTCGACTGGTCGCTCGCGAACCCCGTGGACGCCGTGCTGGTCGAGCTCGGCGCCAACGACGCGCTCCGCGGCCTCGATCCCAGGGAGACCTACAAGAATCTCGACGAGATCATGAGCCGGCTCGATCGGCGCCACGTGAAGGTGCTGTTGCTCGGCATGGAGGCGCTGGCGAACTGGGGCGCCGACTATCGCGACGCCTTTCGCGCGATCTTCCCGGAGCTCGCCACGCAGCACCACGCGCTGCTCTATCCCTTCTTCCTCGACGGCGTCGCGCTTGATCCCGCGCTCAATCAACCGGACGGCCTCCATCCCAATGCGCGCGGCGTCGACGCCATCGTGGGTCGCGTTGGTCCCTATGTGCTGCGGCTCCTCGGCGCCGCGGCGGCGGGCAACGGATGAGCGGCGGGGAATTCCGGGCGGTCCACTCCACCGGCGCCGGCTGGGCGGAGGCGGCAAGTTCCTGCGCCGACGCGCTCCTGCCGCTACCCGACGGCGCGAGTCTCGGATTCCTCTACGCGACGGAGGCGCTCGCCGACGATCTCGGCAGCCTCCTCACTTTCCTGCGCGAGCGCACGCGCGTCCCGCACTGGGTGGGTACCGTCGGTCTCGGTGTCTGCGGCGCGGGCCAGGAGTATTTCCAGGTGCCGGCCGTGAGCGCGTTGGTGACGTGCTGGCCCGATAGCGCGTTCCGCGTGTTCGGGCCGCAGACCGCCGGCGCCAAGGGCGTGGCGGCCAGCGAGGCAGCGTGGTTCGCCCGGACGCACCCCGCCTTCGGCGTCGTGCACGGTGATCCCCGGGACGGGCGCGTCGTGCAGGCGGTGGCGTCGCTCAGCGCCCAAGGCGGGCTCTATCTGGTGGGCGGTCTCGCCGCGTCCTCGTCGGCGCCGCCGCGCCAGATCGCCGAGCGCGTGGTCGAGGGCGGGCTCTCGGGCGTGGTGCTGTCGCCCGACATCACCGTCGCGACCGGCCTGACCCAGGGCTGCTCGCCGATCGGACCGGCGCGCCGGGTGACCGAGGCGCGCGAGAATATCGTGATGGAGATCGACGACCGTCCGGCGCTCGAGGTGTTCAAGGAGGACATCGGCGAGCTCCTATCTCGCGATCTCCGCAAGGTCGCCGGCCGCATCTTCGCGGGGATTCCGGTGCGCGGCTCCGATACCGGCGACTACCTGGTGCGCAATCTGATGGCGATCGATGCCGAGCGGCAATGGATCGCGATCGCCGAGCGCATGGCGCCGGGCGACGCCATCCTGTTCTGCCGGCGCGACGCCGCGAGCGCGCTCGAGGATCTGAAGCGGATGCTCGAAGGCCTGAAGCGCCGCACCCAGGCGCCGCCCAGGGCGGGCCTCTACTTCAGTTGCGTCGCCCGCGGGCCGAACCTGTTCGCCGCCGAGTCCGAGGAGCTCCGGGCGATTCGCGACGCGCTCGGCGATTTCCCGCTCACGGGATTCTTCGGCAACGGTGAGATCGCCCACGATCGTCTCTACGGCTATACGGGCGTGCTTACGCTGTTTCTCTGAGCGGCTCCATCATGCTGCGTCTCTTCGTCGGTATCGGCCTGCCGCCCGAGCTCAAGCTCCGCCTCTCGACGCTCTGCGTCGGCGTCCCCGAGGCGCGCTGGGTCGACCCTGGCAACTTCCACGTGACGCTGCGCTTCATCGGCGAGGTCGACGAGGGGCTGGCGAGTGACATCGACGCGGCGCTCCTGCGGCTCTCGAGCCCGCGGTTTTCCCTGGCGCTCTCGGGCGTCGGCCAGTTCGGCACGCGCATGCTCTGGGTCGGCGTGGAGAAGTCCGAGCGGCTGCTGCAGCTTCAAGGCAAGGTCGAAAGCGCGCTGCAGCGGATCGGCATCGCGCCGGACACGCGCCGCTTCACGCCGCACGTCTCGCTGGCGCGCCTCAGGCCGCCGCTCGGACCGAAGGTACCGGCCTTCCTCAGCGCCAACGCGCTCTTCCGCGCCGAGGCGTTCGACGTGACGGCGTTCAGCCTGGTCGCGAGCTACCTGACGAAGAGCGGCGCCATCTACGAGGACCAGGCCGAATATCAACTCCGCTGACTACGCCTCAAGGCAAGAGTCGCAAGACGTAGGCGAGGCCAGCCACCATCGTCTGCATGAACGTGCTGATGAGGCCCACACCGGAAAATGCCATGACGAGCGCCAGGTTGTTGGCGGGACTGCGCGCCTCGTCGACGCGCTGGGTAAGTCGTGGGAAACGAGACATGGCGAGTCCTGGCAGGTCCGTTCTTTGCGCGCG
>DATFRA010000086.1:0-5380 GCA_035263705.1 Allostellaceae bacterium | reverse complement strand
CGACCCCGTCGTCTTGTTCGCCGTGGACGGCTACTGGTACAACGGCAAGGCGATCGACTGCATGCAGAAGATCCGCGTAATAGCGGACAAGCTGCCCAGCTTGCGGCGCGTCGTGATCGTTTCTTATCTGAGCGCCAGTCCCGACATCGGCGCGCTGCCCAAAGCCGCCCGCTGGGCGGACTACACCGCCTCGCACACACCGGGCGACATCCGCTTCGAGCGGCTGCCTTTCGATCACCCGCTGTACATTCTGTTCTCCTCGGGCACGACGGGCGTGCCGAAGTGCATCGTGCATGGCGCCGGCGGGACGCTGCTGCAGCACCTGAAGGAGCACGTGCTCCATTGCGACGAGCGGCCGGGCGACCGCGTCTTCTACTTCACCACCTGCGGCTGGATGATGTGGAACTGGCTGGTGAGCGCGCTCGCGGCGGGCGCCGCCTTGCTGCTCTACGACGGCTCGCCGTTCCACCCCAGCGGCAACATCCTCTTCGACTACGCCGACGCCGAGGGCATGACGCTCTTCGGCACCTCCGCCAAATACATCGACGCCCTCAACAAGGCCGGCCTCGCCCCGCGCCGCACCCATAAACTCTCTACTGTGCGGCTCATGACCTCGACGGGCTCGCCGCTCGCGCCCGAGAGCTTCGACTACGTCTACGAGAAGGTGAAGCCGGACCTCTGCCTCTCGTCGATCTCCGGCGGCACCGACATCGTCTCCTGCTTCGTCCTGGGGAATCCCATCGGGCCCGTCTGGCGCGGCGAGATCCAGACGCCCGGACTTGGCCTGGCGGTCGGCGTCTATGACGACACCGGCAAGCCCGCACCCGTCGGTGAGAAGGGCGAGCTCGTCTGCACCAGGGCCTTCCCCTGCATGCCCATCGGGTTCTGGAACGATCCCAAGGGCGAGCGCTATCACGCCGCTTATTTCGCGCGCTTTCCGAATATCTGGTGCCACGGCGACTACGCCGCGATCACCGAGCACGACGGCGTCGTGATCTACGGCCGCTCGGACGCGGTGCTGAATCCCGGCGGCGTTCGTATCGGCACCGCCGAGATCTATCGCCAGGTGGAGCAGATACCGGAGGTCCTGGAGGCGCTGGTGATCGGACAGGACTGGGACAACGACGTCCGCGTGGTGCTGTTCGTCAAGCTGCGCGAGGGGCTGGTGCTGGAGGACGCGGTGGTGGCGAAGATCAAGAAGCAGATCCGCGACAACGCGACGCCGCGGCACGTGCCCGCCAAGATCGTGCAGGTCGCCGACATCCCCCGCACCAAGAGCGGCAAGATCGTTGAGCTCGCGGTGCGCGACGTCGTGCACGGCCGCGCGGTCAAGAACATCGAGGCGCTCGCCAACCCGGAGGCCCTCACCCTCTACAAGGATCTGCCGCAGCTTAAGGTGTGAGGCGCGCACCTGCCTCGAGCATGGTCTCGTTCCCCGTCATCACGCGCCGCTTCGATGCGCTTCCACCGATCACGCGCGCCGCGTTCTGGGTGATCGTTTCCGGCTTCTGCGCCACCTTGATGAACGTCATCGTGCGCGAGGCGGCGGCGGAGTTGCATCCCTTCGAGATCACCTTCTTCCGCTGCCTCTTCGGCTTCGCGGTGCTGGTGCCGTGGATCCTCAGAGTCGGGCCGAGGGCGCTCAAGACCCGCAAGAAGCTCTACTACACGCTGCGGGGATTCGTGAGCCTGGTCTCGATGCTCTCGTGGTTCTACGGCATCACGCTGGTGCCGCTCGCGACCGCCACCGCGCTAAATTTCACCTCGCCGCTGTTTGCGACCCTCGGCGCTGCGCTGGTGCTACACGAGGCCGTGCGGCTCCGGCGCTGGTCGGCGCTCGCGGTGGGCTTCCTTGGCGTGCTCGTGATCCTGCGGCCCGGCGTCGAGGCGCTCAATCCCTACGCGCTGGTGATTGTGTTCTCGGCCATGACCGGGGGCATGAACGTGGTGACCGTCAAGTTCTTGGCTCGCACGGAGTCGCCGACCGCGATCGTGACCTATCTGATGCTGTTCCTGACGCCGCTCTCGCTGGCGCCAGCGCTCTTCGTGTGGCAGTGGCCGTCGCTTGCTGCGATCGGCTGGATGGTGCTGCTGGGCGGGCTGGGCACGCTCTCGCACCTGTCGATGGTGCAGGGCTACGGGTTGGTGGATGCCAGCGCCTGCGCACCCTTCGAGTTCCTGCGCCTGCCCTTTGCCGCCTTCCTCGGTTATGCGCTTTTCCAGGAGGTGACGGACCTCTGGACCTGGGTCGGCGCCATCGCCATCGCGGCCTCGGCGATCTATGTCGCCCGCCGCGAGGCACAACTCGCGTTGCGGCGCGCCCCGGCTCCGCCACCGGCCGCCACCATCAGCGCGCGCGAACCCTTGCCGCGAGCCTGATGGCGCTGGTATTCGTCGCCGGCCACTTCAACGAAGGAGACAAGCATGAGGCTCGGCGGACAAGCGGCGCTGGTGACCGGCGGCGCCTCGGGATTGGGCGCGGCGACGGCGCGGGCCCTTGCGAAAGCGGGCGCCAAGGTGGCGGTGCTCGACGTCAACGCCGACGCGGCCACGGCCGTTGCCCGGGAGATCGGCGGGCTCGCCGTTGCCTGCGACGTCGCGGCCGCCAAGAGCGCGGAGGCCGCGGTGGCGAAGGCCAAGGCCGCTCATGGCGCCGCCCGCGTGCTGATCAACTGCGCGGGCATCGGCCCCGCGCAGCGCATCGTCGGTCGCGAAGGGCCGATGCCGCTCGAGGCCTTCAAGCGCGTGATCGATATCAACCTGATCGGCAGCTTCAACCTGATGCGGCTCGCCGCCGCCGACATGAGCGGCCTGCCGCCGCTCGAGGACGGTGAGCGCGGCGTCATCGTCTCGACCGCGTCGGTCGCAGCCTACGAGGGCCAGATCGGCCAGGCCGCCTATTCCGCCTCCAAGGGCGGCATCGTGGCGCTCACGCTCCCGGCCGCGCGCGAGTTCGCCCGCAGCGGCATCCGCGTCAACGCGATCGCGCCGGGCCTGTTCGCAACGCCCCTGCTTCTCGGCATGCCGCAGCCGGTGCAGGAAAGCCTCGCCGCCAGCGTCCCGTTCCCGACCCGGTTCGGCAAGCCTGAGGAGTACGCCGCCCTCGCCCTCCACATCATCGAGAACGCCATGATCAACGGCGAGGTGATCCGCCTCGATGGCGCGCTCCGGATGGCGCCGAAGTAACCGCCGGCGCGCCGTCTCTTAACTTCTACTACTGCAGCGCCGCGGCTTGAGCGGCGAGGTCGGCGGCGGTGGTGGGCGCGCTGAGGCTCACGCCCAGCAAGGCATCCACGCTATTGACCACGCCGGTGCTGATGCTCTTATTCGCGGCGTTCGCGAGCGCCTGCGCCGCCGCCATTTGTGCCGCCTCTTGCTGCGCTATGGTCGCCGTGCCCGCTTTGAAGGCGGCGTTCACCGCATTTAGATTGTTGATCGCGTCTTTGTAAGCCGCGATCTTCCCCACCCGCGAGTTGGCCGAGGCGCGCGCCAGTGCGTTCGGCGAGGCGTGCGCCGCGTTGAGCGCGCCGAGCGCCGAGGCGGTCGATCCCTTCCCCTTCGGATCCTTCGATCCGGCCAAGCCCTTGCCTGTCGAGCCTTTGCCACCCTTCGATGTCGAGCCCTTATGCCCGAGATCGACATTCGTGCCAACGGACGCCGATACACCCGACCCCACGGAGCCGGAGGCGGCACCGCCACCGTTGCCGTGACCCCCGCCGTTGCCATTCCCGTTGCCCCCGCCGCCGCCGCCGCCTCCGCCATGCGGCCAAGCCGGATGGACTCCGAAGGGGGCGATCGGCAGAAGCGCCACACCGGCGGTGAGCCCGCTGGCGACCAGCAGCGTTGCTAGGGAGCGGGATATGAACGACATGGCAGGCCTCCAAACCGGCAGGAACCCCCTACTCCCTAATCAGGCGCACAAGCGGTTAAGTTTCCAACGCTATCGGCGTGACAAAACTGTGCCTGCCCATCTCGCAGGTGCAGCGGACGCGTACACTCGTCTGATTCTGCTGATTCTAATGCGCGCCCCGCCGCTGATCGCGCTCGGGTGCGATCTCGTCGATGGCGCGGGCGAGCGCGATGTCGCGCTCGGAGAGGCCCTCGACGTCATGGGTCGTGAGGATGATCTCCACGCGATTGTAGACGTTGAACCATTCAGGATGGTGATCCATCTTTTCCGCGAGCAGCGCCACCTCGCTCATGAAGCCCCAGGCCTCGCGGAAGGTGCCGAAATGGTAGGTCTTGCGGATCGCGTCGCGATCCTCGACTTCGGTCCAGCCATTGAGCTGGCGGATGGCGGCGCCCCGCGCCGGGCCGTGCAGCCGTTCGACCATGCGGTCCCTCCCGAATTCCGTGGCTTGCCAAGAGAATTGGCGGACCCGCCGCGCGATATCAAGCGAGTCTCCGCGCCGTGGCGATGAGGGACGCCCATCCCTTCAGCTTGGCGCCAAGCCTCGCGGACATCGAGGCGCTGGCGGAGCGGGCGCTCGGCACCATTCCCGCTGAGCTCAAGCGGCACCTCGGCAACGTCGTGATCCGCGTCGACGAGTTCCCCGACGAGGAAGTCGAGGAGGAGATGGGCCTCGAAAGCCCGTTCGATATCCTGGGCCTTTATCGCGGCGTCTCGCTCCCGCACCAGAGTGTCAGCAGCACGCGCGCCGATGCCGATATGGTGTTCCTCTACCGCCGGCCCATCCTCGACTACTGGTGCGAGACCGGCGAGGACCTCTACCGCGTCGTGCGCCACGTGCTTATCCACGAGATCGGCCACCACTTCGGCTTCTCCGACGAGGACATGGAGCGCCTGGAGGCGGAGGGGTGACACTTATTCTTTAGACGAGCGCTCGCACGCGGCGGCGGAGTTCCGGCAGGAGTTCGTGCTCGAACCACGGATGGCGCTGGAGCCAGGCGATGTTGCGCCAGCTCGGGTGGGGTAGCGCAAAGAAGCGCGGCAGATGCTCACGCCAGGCGTGCACCGTCTCGGTCATGGTACGGCGCGAACCTTCGTGCAGGTAATACTCGATGGCGTAGGAGCCCACGAGCAACGTGAGCGCGATGTTCGGCAGACGCTCGAGGATGGGTCCGTGCCAGCGCGGCGCGCATTCCTTTCTCGGCGGCAGGTCGCCGCCGGCGGCATCGACGCCGGGATAGCAGAAGGCCATACCGACGATGGCGACGCGTCGCTCGTCGTAAAAGGTCTTGCGGGAAATGCCGAGCCAGTCGCGGAGCCGATCGCCGCTGCGGTCGTTGAACGAGAGCCCGGTCATGTGGACGCGGGTGCCGGGCGCCTGGCTCACGATCAGGAGCCGAGCGCTCGCCGCACCGCGCACGACCGGCCGCGGCCCCAGCGGCAGATGCTTGGCGCAGAGCGTGCATGCGC
>DATFRA010000085.1:0-3222 GCA_035263705.1 Allostellaceae bacterium | reverse complement strand
GCGTAGTCAACGCCGATGCCAAAGGCATCGTCGATGGCCTGTAGGCAAGCCTTGTGGCCGTCCGTGGTGATCTGGACGCGGCCGGCGAGCCGAGAGGCTAAGTCATCGACGAACACGCGGGCGGTCTCGCCAGAGCGGTCCCCGACCATCCACGACGGGACCAGCTTTGTGTCTGCATCGATGGCAACCCAAGTCCAAACGTCGCCTGCGATCTCCGGCGCGGCCTTGGCGTCCTTCACATTCTTCGCCTTGGCATAGACGAAGGACCAGATTTCATCGAGCTGCAGGCGCGCTTGCACAGCAGCTCGCGGAACGCGCGATCCTGATAGTCGCTACAAGCCTTGCCCGCATCGATTAGCAGCTTAACCACGCTGTTGAAGGGTACGCATCCGGCCAGTACCGCGGTGTGGCGGGCTATTGCTTCCCTGCGATCAGCTTCCTGTGTTCGATGACGAGCTGCCGCAGATTTTCGATCCCGTCGCGGGTGAAGGCAGTGGTCGCAGTGTCGTTGGGTCCCCAGACGACGAGGCGGCCGTCTTCCGGGTCCCTCTCGATCGCGATCTCGTCGAGCCAGTTCTCGTCCTCACCGAGGATCTCGGCGACGCGGCCAATGGTGAAGACGCTGCTCGTCGCGGCCACGATCAGGCGGCGCGCTCGCCGGCGGCGCGGCGCCAGTTCCAGGGCAGGAGCTCGCCGAGCCGGGAGATCGGGTGGTCGTTGATGCGGCGGAGCACGTCGGCGAGCCAGGCTTCGGGATCGACGTCGTTGAACTTCGCGGTGGCAATCAGGGTATAGATCGCCGCCGCCCGCTCGCCACCCCGGTCGGAGCCGCAGAAGGTCCAGTTGCGACGGCCGAGGGCAATGCAGCGCAGCGCTCTCTCTGCGGCATTGTTGGTCAGGCAGATCTTGCCGTCCTCGAGGAAGCGGGTGAAGGCGGGCCAGCGCTTCAGCATGTAGTCCATGGCCTTGGCGAGGTCGTTGTGCCGCGAGAGCTGGGCGCGCTGCGCGGTCATCCAGGTCGCGAGCTCGGCGACGAGCGGCGCGACGCGGGTTCGGCGCAGCTCGAGCCGCTGCTCGGCGGCAATCCCGTTGAGCGCGCGCTCGGCCTCGAAGATCGAGTCGATCCGGCGCACCGCCTCACGCGCCAGCGGCGACCAGGCAGCCTGCTTCCTCTGCGCGCGCGCCGCGACGGCTCCGGCGATGTCGGCCAGGACGAAGAACTTGCGCCGCCCATGGCTCCAGCACGCGGCCTCGGTAATCGGCCCCGGCCGCCGCGCCGGCTCGTAGAGATCGCCATAGCCGGCATAGGCGTCTGCTTGGAGAATCCCGGCATAGGGGGCGAGGTGGCGGTTGGGATGAACGCCCTCGCGGTCGGTCGAGTAGTAGAAGAGCGCCGCAGGCGGGTCTCGCCCGCCGAACGGGCGGTCGTCGCGAACATAGGTCCAGAGCCGGCCGGTCGTCGTCCGCGTCTTCGCCAGGACGGGCACCGTCGTGTCGTCGCCGTGGAGACGCGCACCGCTCATCACATGCGTCCGGATGAGCTCGATCAGCGGCTTCAGCGTTGCGGCGCAGGCGCCGACCCAATCGGCCAGCGTCGACACGTCGAGATCGATCCCCTCGCGGGCAAAGCTCTCGCTCTGCCGGTTCAGCGGCAGATGGTGACCGAACTTGCCGTGCAGCACCATCGCCAGCAGGCCGGGCCCAGCGCGACCTCGGGCGATTGGATGGAAAGGCGCCGGCGGCTGGGTGATCTTCTCACAAGAGCGGCAGGTGAACTTCTCCCGCACCGTCTGGATCACCTTCCACTGCCGTGGGATCACTTCGAGCGTCTCGGTCACGTCCTCGCCCAGCTTGGCGAGCCGGCCGCCGCACGAGGGACAGGAACAAGGGGCCGGAACCACGACGCGCTCGCGCGGCAGATGTGCCGGAAGGGACGCCCGCACCGGCTTGCGCCGGTCGAAGCTCTTCACCGTCGTCGGCACCGGCGCAGCGGCAGCGGCGATAGCGTCCTCGGCCGCAGCCGCCTCGAGCTCCTCGAGCTGCAGCTCCATCTGATCGAGATGCCGGCTGCGCTCGGCCGATTGGCCCCAGCGCTCGCGCTTCAGCTTGGCAATCGTCAGCTTCAGATGCGCGATCATCGCTTCGGCCCCCGAGGCGCGAGCCGCCGCCGCTTCGAGCTCGGCGCGCTGGCGCAGGATCAGCGCGTGGGCTTCGGCGAGATCGGTTGGGAGCGGCGTCGTCACCCCGGGATTGAATCACGGCCCGCCGGTTCCGTCCTCTGCAACCGGCCACCCGAGTCACTATGCCGCAGCTCAGCCCGCCGACCGCGGTCGCCAGGTGTGCAGCGGGTTGCGCCAGTCGATGCCCTCCAGCATATAGGCGAGCTGCGCGGCGGAGATCGCGACCACGCCACCGGCCGGCGACGGCCAGATGAACCGACCCTTCTCCAGTCGCTTGGCGTAAAGCGACATGCCGATTCCGTCATGCCAGAGGATCTTGATCAGATCGCCTCTGGCACCGCGGAACGCGTACAGATCTCCGGCGTGCGGGTCGCGGCCGAGCGCCTCCTGCACCTGCAGCGCCAGGCTGTTCATGCCGCGGCGCATGTCCGTGCGTCCCACCGCCAGCCAGATCCGCACCCCGCTCGGAACCGGGATCATCGCCCCGCCAGCGCATCCAGGACGCGCCGCAGCGCCTTGCCGTCGACGCCCGAGCCGACACGAATCCGATAGCCGCCCGGCACCTCGATCTCGATCGTATCCGCCACGTCCGGTCTCGACGTCACACCAGCCCCCGCGTCCGCGACGGTCACCGGCACGAGCGCCGGCCCACCCGATCCGACCACCAGCCCATCCCGGTACAGCTTGCGCCAGCCAAATACTTGATTGGCGTTCACCTCGTAGCGCCGCGCCACCACCGAAACCGATGCCCCCGGCTCAAACGATGCCGCCACGATCTCCCGCTTCAGCGCCTCCGGCCACGACCGGTTGCGACGCCGACCACACCCATTCATGTCCATAACTGGATTCGCGGACACAACCCACCATCACTTCACCACGCCAGCCGCCCCCTCAGCTTCGCTCAGCCGCACCAACCGTGAAAGACGGCCTCCGGCGGACGGATACGATTTATCGGCCTCATCGTCCTCCTACTGGCCCTTAGCGGCCCATTCCCCGATGTCGTCGATAGGCGGTGTTTGATCCAACTCCGGCATCCGGAGAT
>DATFRA010000084.1:0-3248 GCA_035263705.1 Allostellaceae bacterium | reverse complement strand
CTGGCCCGGTTCGCCGTCGACCTTGGGCGAATCGACGAGGCCGTAGCCGCGCACCCACACCTTGTATTTGGCCTTGGGAAGGTCGGGCAGCACGTAGCGGCCCTGATCGTCGGTCACGACGATCTTGGCGTAGCGGGTGGGGAGGTCGGTGGTTTCCGCGATCACCCAGACGCCGGCCTCCGGCCCGTTGGCGCCGGTGACCACGCCGCCGATGTCGTCATTGTCGATGGCGACGGCGGTCTGGGCGCGCAACTGCGTCGGCGCGGCCGCCAGCACGGAGGCGATGCCGATTGCCGCGACGGTCAAATACAGCGTGGCTTTGAGTCTCATGGGTGCGCTCCTCGTGCATGTCATTTTTGTGTCGTCGCGCGCGTGCGCCATGTGCGTTCGGCCCACGCCCGCACGCTCAGGCAAGATTCTGCACAGTCCATGTCGTCCCGCAATAAGCCTGGTTGCGGCTTCGTTGCGAACCGGCGGTCATGGCGGTCCCGGCCTCGTCGACGGAACGTCGAGCCGTCCCGGGCGCTGGTTCGAGGTCCGAGAGGAGGGCGCTGCGGCTGGGCGTATGGCTGGCATGAACGCATGGCGTCCCCCATATGACCTCTCGCATCCGTGGAGGCTCGAATTGTCCAGACCCCTGATCGTGTCCATCCCGCACCGCCTCGGCCGCGAAGAGGCGACGCGCCGCATCAAGTCAGGCCTCACCGCCGCGCGCACGAACTATTCCGCGCTGCTGACCATCCATGAGGAAACCTGGAGCGGCGATCGGCTCGCCTTCAATCTCAGCGCGCTCGGCCAGAGCGCCGTCGGCTTCATCGATGTCGCCGATGACCACGTGCGCCTGGAAGTCGCGCTGCCCTGGCTGCTGGCGGTGCTCGCGGAGAAATTCACGCCCGCGATCCGCAAGGAAGGCACGCTCATGCTCGAGAAGAAGTGACGGGCCTTGCGACTGCCTTTGATAACTAGCGGTGTTGGAATTCAATCAAATCTGCTAACGTCACCATCGATCGGGGAGTGGCCGAGGAGGCTCTGTCATGCGCACGATGCCGTTCGTCTTGATGACGTTCGTTGCTTTATCCCTGTCCACGAGCGCCGCGCGTGCTGACGCCAATGGCGGCTGGTGCGCGAATTACGGCACCGGCCACAGCGGGATCAACTGCAGCTACACCTCGCAGCAGCAATGCCTCGCGAGCGTGTCGGGCGTCTATGGATTTTGCCAGCCAAATCCGTACCCCGGCACGGGTTACGGCAGAGGCGGGAACTGGAACTTGGGGCCGGCCGAGCGGGCTCGCCGTTACCGCGCGGAGCGCTAAATCCGTTTGCACGCGGAGCGCGGCCTCGCCGCCGCCGCGCCGCCAAGCAGCGGACCCGGTGCCGGATGAAACGCGGCGCAATCCAGGGCGGTCCGCGTAAGCACGGTTGTGTATTTCGGTGACGCTCGATCCGGGCTACGCTCGCCCTTACCGCACGTCCCGCCACAGCATACGCCCCATTTTGACTCAGCTCTCGACCCCACACGCCGGCAGCCGTCTGGCGCAGATCGGCCCAGCCTTGCTCGGCGCCTCCTCGTTCGCCTGCGCCGACGTGTTGAGCAAAGTCGTGCTCATCGACGGCGCCGACGTGCTCACCATGTCGGCCGTGCGCGCCGTGCTCGGCGTCGCGATGCTGTTTGTGTGGCTCAAGCTCGTTCCGCCGGCCGCCGCTTTTGCCCCGCGCGCGAAGTGGATTTCCCTTGGTCTCGGCCTCCTCTTCGCCGGCAACGTGTTTCTGCTGTTCACGGCAATCGAGACGGTCGAGGTGCCGATCGCGATCCTCACCTACTTCGTCTATCCGCTGCTCACCGGACTGGCGGCGGCGGCAAGCGGTCTCGAGAAGATCACGTGGCGCGGCGCCGCTGCGGCCCTCGCCGCCTTCCTGGGGCTGGCGCTGATGATCGGCGCGCATCCGACCACGCTCGCGGCCGCGGGCATCCTTGCCGCGCTCGGCGCCGCCGTCTGCCGGGTGGTGATCCTGCTCGTCACCCGCGCGCTGCTCTCCGGCGCCGACGCGCTGCGCATCACCTGGTACTCGCTCGTCTCCTCGACCGTGGTGTTCGTGATCGCCGCGCTCGCGACTTGGAACTGGCAGCCGCCCGCGACGACGACCGGCTGGCTCGCGCTCATCGCGCTGAGCGCCGCGGTGACCACCGGGCTGCTCGGTGTGTTCGCCTCGACCGTGCGCATCGGGCCGTTCCGCACCGCGCTGTTCATGAATCTCGAGCCCTTGCTCACCGCCATCGGCAGCGCGCTCTTCCTCGCCGAGGTGCTCACGCCGCTGCAGGCGCTCGGCGGCGCTGTCATGCTCGCGGCGCTGGTGATGTTCCAGTGGGTGTCAATGCGTCAGCGCCCGTAAACATGGCACTTTTTGCATCTTGGAGGCTGGGGGAAGCGCGCCGGGGCTACACCGGGGCTACAGCACGGGCAGGCTGGCAGGGCGGCAGGGCGGGTAATGGGTGACGGCGGTCGGGGGCAGTAGGGCCACCAACCCCCGCCCCCAGGGGCTAGCTATCGGCTCCCCCGGCCACGGCTGCCCCGGCGCGGGCATACGGGGGTGGCTGGGGCTGGCGCAGCAGGTTGGCGCCACAGCGGGGCTATTTGCGTTGTTCAGCTTGTCAACTGCCGCGCCGTCACCATCTCATCGAGCATTATGCCTTACGCGGTAACCGACGATCCGAACGAATTTGCAAAGCAAGTGTTCAAAGCGGGCCAGCAACCGGCCGCGTGGCTTCGCAGCGCCGGACACCTGCGCGACGCGGCCGAGGTGATCCTGGAGCATGAGCTTCCAGCCGAGATTTCGTATTCCCAGGCCCACAAGGTCGCCGACGAGGAGGCCGTCGCTGCAAGCGTCCGCGACGGCATCGGTGACGCGGACATTAAGGCCAACGCGCCGAACTATCCGCCGGCTCAACTACTGTAGGCCTATGCCTTGGAGAACGTGCTCAAGGGCCTCATTGTCTCCAATCGGCCGGGCCTCATCCAAGAACACGAGCTGCACGGCGAGTTGAAATCGCACGACCTCAATGAGCTCGCCAAGAAGGCCAAAGTCACGGTCGAGCAGCACGAACGGCCGATCCTGGAGGCCCTCTCGCAACTGTCGATATGGGTGGGCCGCTATCCGGTCGCTCTAAACCAGCGCGACATGGGCATGCCGAACCCCAACGCATTGCTCGCCTATGGCTCGGCCCATCCGATCATGCGGGCGTTCTTCGA
>DATFRA010000083.1:0-4134 GCA_035263705.1 Allostellaceae bacterium | reverse complement strand
TCTTCTGCGCCTGGGCCGGTCCCGCGAAGCTCGCGAGGACGGCCAAGGCCGCAATCAGTAATCGTTTCATGTTTGGGCCTCTCCCCTTTTTCCAATAGGCGTTGGCCGCCTACAGCGGTAACTCTAGCAACAAACGGGCTGCGCCGGCCACAGCCCGTGTTTTCAGCACTACTTTGGTGGGGTTTCCGCGGTCGTCGGCCAGCGAAATGCGGTCAAGATCGACGTTGGCGCGCGCCTCCGTGTTATCGTTTCAGCTCAAGCTTGACCTATCGGAACGGCGGGCATAACGCAGGGGGACCACCAATGAGCGACGTGATCGAGCCCAAGAGACTCGTTTTCCCCGCCCTTGCGGCGCTCTACGAGCGCTTCTCGCCATACAGCTACCCACTGATGCGATTCGTTGCCGGCGCGATTCTGGTTCCGCATGGCTATGGCAAGCTCTTCCTCGGTTTCGCGCCGTTGGTCGCGAACAACATTTTGGCGAAGCTGGGTTTTCCCGCGCCGATCGTCTGGGCCTATTGGCTCGGCATTCTCGAGCTCTTCGGCGGCATCATGCTCGCACTGGGTCTGCTCACTCGCGTCGTCGCGCTTCTCTTGGTGGTCGAGTTCGTCGTGATCACGTTCTTCTGGAATATCCGGTTCGGTTTCTCTTTCACCGCCCAAGGCGGCGGCTTCGAGTATCCGCTCGTGCTTCTCGTCCTTTACGTCGCCATCCTATTTCGCGGTGGAGGCCGCTATTCGCTCGACCAGCGGATGGGCCGTGAGATCTGAGAACGCGCATGGATCAAGTGAAGGCGGACGAGAAGAAGTACCTGCGGTAGCGCTTACTTCAGATAATCGTGCACCACCTTGCCGAGGCCCAGGGTGAGGTCGCAGAGGATGTGGGTCGCGGAGATCACCTCGAGAACCGGCAGCTCCGCCACGGGCGCGAGCGCGTGCGGATTGAGCGAGAGCGCGGCCGGCCCCGTCCAAGCACCCTTGAGGTTGATCTCCTCAAGATAGAACTCCACCAGCTCGCAGATGCGCGCGCTGCCGTCGACGTGCGGGATGATCTTCAGGAGGTAATTGGGCGCCGAGAGCGAGGCGTGGATGCCGCTGGGATCGGCCGCGGTGTGTTTGTAGCCCATGGTGCCGGTGGCGACGCGCACGGGTCCGTAATCCAGCGTCCCCACCAGCGTGTCGATCTCGGCGTGGAGTTTGGGGTCGGCGAGCTTCTTCGGGAAGCCCCAGAGCTCGCGACCGCCCGCGATCGGCGGGTGATCATTGAGGAACATGCAGTGCGTGTAGCCGCCCTTCCGGCCGCGGAAGCTGACAGGGATCACCTGGCCGCTCTCGGTGTAGTCGCCGAAACCGGTGGAGTTCGGCATGCGGATGAATTCGTACTTGACCAGGGGCTCCGCAAGCTCGAGGGGCTCCGGCACGATCGCGCGCAGCCTCTCCGGATCCGACCGGTAGGTGATGATCATATACTCGCGGTCGATGAAGCGATAAGGCCCGCGCGGAAAAGCCGGGCTGGTCAAGGGCATGGCGAACGCGCGCTCGCGGATCTCGCTTTCCTTCATCGCTCTGCTCCGGTGGTCCAGACCATAAAGTAATGCCGAAACCCGCCGCGACAAAATGATCGCGGCCGCCATTCCAGCTTCACGAAACCGTCATCAGACGTTCATCGAGCGCACCTAGCCTGCGGCCGGATGCTCGAGATCGTCGGCCTCACCAAGCGTTTCGGCGATAAGCTCGCGGTCGCTGATGTCACTTTGGAAATCCCCGCAGGCGGGTTCCTTGGCATCATCGGCCGGTCGGGCGCAGGAAAATCCACGCTTTTGCGGGCGATTAACCGGCTCGGCGAGGCGACTAGTGGGCGCATCCTCTGGAAGGGTGAGGACGTGACGGCGCTGCGCGGCCGGCGGCTCGAGGCGTGGCGCTCGCGCTGCGCCATGATCTTCCAGCAATTCAACCTGATCGGCCGGCTCGACGTGCTCACCAATGTATTGATGGGCCGACTCAATCACGCACCGGCATGGCGCTCGATCACGGGGCTCTGGAACCTCGAGGACCAGGCGATCGCGCTCTCGGCTCTCGAGCAGTTCGATATCGCGGAGTTCGCGGCCCAGCGCGCCGACCAACTCTCCGGCGGCCAGCAGCAGCGGGTGGCGATCGCCCGTGCCCTCGTGCAGGAGCCGGAACTGATCCTCGCCGACGAGCCGATCGCGTCGCTCGACCCGCGCAACACCAAAGTGGTCATGGACGCGCTGCAGCGGATAAACAAGCACTTCGGGCTGACTGTGCTCTGCAATCTGCACTCGCTCGACGTCGCGCGCAGCTATTGCGACCGCCTGATCGGCATGGCCGGCGGCCGCGTGGTGTTCGACGGCGCGCCCCAGGCATTGAGCGACACCGTGGCACGGGAGCTTTACGGCATCGAGGCGATCGACGTGCTCGAGCCGGCGCGACCGGATGCGCCAGTCGAAGCCGCCAAGCCCGCTTACGCGTGAGTGCGCCGTTGCCGCTCGCGTTTCTCCGTTGTTTCGTCACCGACCCCTGAGGAGGATTTCATGACGACTCGTCGCACGCTGCTGGCCGCGCTCGCGGTCAGTCTCGCCTTCGGCGCCTCGGCGCAGGCGCAAGACTGGAAGGCGAAATATCCCGAGCTGGTGATGGCGGTGGTGCCCGCCGAGAACGCGTCCGGCGTGACCGAGCGCTGGGCTGGCTTCATCAACTATCTCTCGAAGCAGCTCGGCACCAAGGTCACGCTGCGCATCGCCAACGATTACGCCGCAGTGGTCGAGGGCCAGAAGGCCGGGAACGTGCATATTGCCTACTACGGCCCGGCCTCCTATTCGCGGGCGATCATCGTCGGCGCCAAGATCGAGCCCTTCGCCATCGACGTGAATAGCGACGGCACCAAGGGCTACTACTCGGTCTTCTACGTGAAGGCGAATTCGCCCTACCAGAAGATCGAGGATCTCAAGGGCAAGAACCTCGGCCTGGTCGACCCGAACTCGACCTCCGGCAACAACATGCCGCGCTTCGCGCTGCACCAGATCGGCATCGACGTCGACACCTACTTCGCCCACGCCGTCTACACCGGCAGCCACGAGAACGCGCTCACCGCGCTTCAGCAGGGCACGGTCGACGTCGCCGCCAACTGGTGGAACGCCGACGACGACTCGAACCTCATGCGCATGGTCAACAAGGGCATGCTGAAGAAGGAGGACTTCCGGATCATCTTCAAGTCGCCCCTGATCATCAACTCGCCCTACGCCTACCTGTCCGATCTGCCGCCCGACCTCAAGGCCGCGATCCGCACGGCCTTCTTCGACGCGGCCAAGAACGACAAGGAGGACTACGACCGGCTCTCCGACGGCAAGAACCGGCCCTGGGAGCCGATCGCCCACCAGGACTATCTGCCGACCATCGAGATGGTGAAGTTCGTCGACAGCCTGCGGAAAGGCTGAGTTCGAGTTCCGATCCGGCCGCGGCCCGACCGCCGCGGCCGGATCACGCCCGCGCATGGGCTCCGCCGTCAATCTGCTGCCCGCGAGCCAGCTCGAGCCGCTCAAGCGCGGCTATGCCCGCGCGGTCTCGGCCAAGCGTATGCGCTCCCTGCTGTTTCTCGCTTGCCTGGCGGTGGCCGTGCTGGGCGCAGCGGAGGTCACCGAGATCAATCCCGCGCTGCTCTGGGCCCACCGCTGGGACCTGCTCGACTACTTCAACCGCTGTCTGACGCTCGACAGCGGCGAGCGGGTCTGGGCTCATCCCTTCGGCCATGACGGCTGGCTCTGGAACCTGCCCACATGGCTCTCGCTGCTGCTCGAGACCATCGTCATGTCTTATGTCGGGACCCTGCTCGGCGGCGCCGTCGGCTTCGTACTCTGCTTCGTCGCCAGCGCCAATCTGACGGCGAGTCCTTGGTTGCGCGGCGGCGCCCGGCGGCTGCTGGAGTTCCTGCGCACCGTGCCGGACCTGGTCTTCGCGCTCATCTTCGTGGAGGCGTTCGGACTCGGACCCTTGCCGGGCGTTCTGGCGCTGGCGCTGCACTCCACGGGCGCGCTCGGCAAGCTCTTCTACGAGCTCGTGGAGAACATCGACATGAAGCCGGTGGAAGGCGTGCGCGCGGCGGGCGGCGGACGCCTC
>DATFRA010000082.1:0-4185 GCA_035263705.1 Allostellaceae bacterium | reverse complement strand
GCCGTGCAGCGCATCGAGGAACTTCGCCGAGGCACCGACCGCGATGAGCGGGGTGTTGTAGTGGCCGCGGAAGAGGTCGACGACCTCCTTCGCCTCGCCTTCGCGCAGCAGGCCGTGATCGACAAAGATGCAGGTGAGCTGGTTGCCGATTGCCTCATGGATGAGGAGCGCCGCGACGGCGGAGTCGACGCCGCCGGAGAGCCCGCAAATGACGTGGCCCTCGCCAACCTGCTCGCGGATGCGCGCGACCTCGCTGTCGCGAAAATGCGCCATGGTCCAGTCGCCAGGGCAGCCGGCGATCCTGTGCACAAAATTGGCGAGAAGCTGCGCGCCCTTCGGCGTGTGCACCACCTCGGGATGGAACTGGAGGCCGTAGAGCCTCCGCGAATCGTCGGCGATGGCCGCAAATGGCGCGCCGGTCGAGATGCCGACCGCGCGGAAGCCGGGCGGGAGCCGCGTCACGCGGTCCCCATGGCTCATCCACACCTTCGCCAGCTCGCCCTCCTTGAACACGCCCTCGAACAGCGGCGTCTCGTCGATGATCTGTAGCTCGGCGCGGCCGAATTCGCGGTCATGCCCACCTTCGACCTGGCCGCCGAGCGCGGCCACCATGGCCTGCTCCCCATAACAGATGCCTAGCACTGGAACGCCCGAGGTGAACAGCGCCTGAGGCGCTTGCGGCGTGCCGGTCTCGTGCACGCTGGCTGGCCCACCCGAAAGGATAACGGCGCGCGGCCGCTGCGCCGCGATCGCGGCCTCGGCCTTGTCGTAGGGAACGATCTCGGAATAGACGCCGGCCTCGCGCACACGCCGTGCGATAAGCTGGGTCACCTGGCTGCCGAAATCGACGATGAGGACGCGGATCTGCTCTGGCTCGCGCGTTGCTGCGCCCTCTTGCGCGGGGCTCGGTGGTGGCGGAGGGGGCGCCGGGTCTGCCGTTTCGTTCATCATGGCCGGTGGTTATAGCAGCGTCTTGGAGTCGGCAATGACCTCAAATTGGCTTATGCAGAGCTTGGACGATCATCGAGGCGAGCGGATGGCCGGAGGGGAGTGGGACGATCTTGAGGCGCGGATCAGCCGCTCAATCGACGCCTACCACGAGGCGGCACTCGTCTATGCGGCGGTGAAGCTCGGGCTCCCCGACAGGTTGGCATTAGAGGTTGCGACGGCATCGGAGCTTGCCAAGACGTTTGGGTTGTCGGCCCCGTATCTCGCCCGCTTCCTGGGCGGACTTTGCAGCATCGGGATCTGCGAAGAACTGCCGGACGGTGCCTTCGCGCTGACGCGAGGAGGCCGGGCCCTCTGCTCGGGCGCGCCTTCTCGGCTCGCTGAGAAAGTCCAGATCGTGGTCGGGCAATACTGGTGGCCTTGGGCCAATTTCCAGTCGAACCTCACGACTGGCAAACCGGCCTTCGAACAATGCTTCGGCATGCGGGTGTCGGATTGGCGCGCGAAGCACGCGGGGCAAGGCGCTCTGTTTGACGCCTTTCTTGCCAAGGAGACGCTCGCACAGGCTGGCCCGATCGTCGACGCACTCGACCTGTCCGGCGCGAAGGTCGTTGCCGATATTGGTGGCGGCTATGGCGGGTTGCTTGCCGCGCTTCTAAAGGCTCACCCGCAGATCGAAGGCATTTTGCTCGACCGCCCGCACATCCTCGCAGCGGCTAAGCCCTTTCTGCAAGCGCAAGAGGTAGTTGAGCGCGTGCGACTAGAGACTGGCGACCTTCTCACCAAGATTCCGGTCGCCGCCAATATCTATCTTCTAAAGGGCGTGTTGCAGCAATGGGACGACGCCGAGACCCGAACCATCCTCGAGAACTGCCGGAAAGCCATGTCTCCATCGGCCAAGCTCATGATCATTGAGCGGCTGATGCCGGAGCGGGCCGACGACGATCCCGCCGCCATTATGCTCGACCTGCACATGATGACTATAACCGGAGGCCGCGCGCGCTCTCTCGCCGAGTTCGAGACGCTGCTCTCTCAGACAAGGCTTAAACAGGCGAAGGCAACATCCACGCTCTTGGGCCTCACCATCATCGAGGCGGTTCCGGCCTGATCTCGCTGACCTGGGGAACGCCGGCAGCAAGCTCCTTCACATAAATTACCTTGCCGTCGCCAGGGCCGTAGAAGTCGGGAAGGCGAGCTTCCTCGACAAAGCCCATCCGCTGATAGAACCCGCGCGTCGCCGCGTAGCGGTCGGACGAGGAGGTGTCAACATAGATGTGTTTGGCACCGGCCTTGCGCATGGCGGCCTCGGCGCGGGCATAGACATGGGTGCCGAGGCCCCTGCCCTGCTCCTCGGATGCCACGACAATCCAGTAAAGATCGAAAGAGCCTTGCGTGCCCTCGATCAACCCATAGCAGGCGTAGGCCACGAGCCGCGGGCCGCGTTCGGCGAGCACGAAGTGGTAGCCCGAGCGTATGCCTTTGGCAAGGCGCTCGGTCACGAGTTCTGCCGCGATATCGACCTCGGCGCTGGAGAACATGCCGGTGCTTGCTACGAGCGAGCGCACGCGGCCGACGTCGTGCGGCATCACCGCGCTCCGCCAATCGAGCCCGTTGCGGTGACCACCGCGCGCCGCGCCCGCAGCGCTGCGATTTAGCGCCGGCGCCACCTGCCGCATCGCGGACCGCCCGGTGACGAGGCCGCTGAAGAAGCTCCGCACATTGGCGCCAAGCGTGCGCACGCGATAACCGCCCTCCTGCACCACGAGCGTGGGGTAGCCCTGCTCGCCGATCATGCGTCCGAGCTGCTCGAAATCCTTGGCTCGGTTTGGCCAAGTGCCGGTCGGATCGCCTCGCGCCGTGTCGAAGCCGGCGCACACCACGAGGAAAGACGGTGCAAACCGCCTGATGCGGCGCAATCCCTCTGCCACGGCGTTTCGGTGCTGCTCGGGCGTGATGTGCTCCGGCAGCGGAATGTTGAGGTTGAAACCAGCGCCTTCGCCAATGCCGGCCTCGTCGCGGAAACCCGAGAAATAGGGATAGGCGAAGCTCGGATGGCCATGGATCGACACGGTCAGTACGTCGGCACGATTATAGAAGATCTCCTGCTGGCCGTTGCCGTGGTGATAGTCGATGTCGAGGATCGCGACCTTGCCGTAGCGCGACAGCAGGTTCGCGGCGATGGCGCCGTTGTTGAAATAGCAGAAGCCGCCGAAGGTGCGTGTCTCGGCATGATGGCCCGGAGGCCGCACTAACGCATAAGCGAGGTCGGTGCCCTCGAGCACCTTCTCTGCCGCGGTGAGCGCGCAGTCCACGGCAGAACGGGCGGCAAGATAGGCGTTCTGATTGAGCGGCGTGAAAGTATCGATGCAGTAATAGCCGGCGAGCACGGTCTCATCCTTAGGCGGGCGAGCCGGGTTCCGCGTGGGAAACACATAGGGGTAGATCGATTTCTTAGGGCCGGCCATCAGGCTCGCCTTGCGGATGTAATCGACGAGCCGCCCGTCATGCACGACGCGGATGTGCCGGTCCGAGTAGCGCGTGGCCCCAACTCTCTCGAACAGGCCAGAGGCATTCAGCTCCGACAGGATGGAGCGGATGCGCACCGGAGCCTCGACATAGCCGCGCTCCTGCACGTGATGGATGGTGTGCTCGTCATTGAGCACGAGCGCGATGCGCGGTTCGCTCGTCGCCTGCGCCACGCCCTTCTGTGCGGCCCTTGCCCGCGTGTAGCGCGGCTCGCGCAATTTGATCGGGTCGTCCTTGATCGAGTCGACTACATTCTGCACGTAGTCGCCGGAAAGCCCGTATTTTCGCTCGAGGATCGCGCGCACCACCTTTCGCACCTTGTCGCGGCTTGGCAGGTCGTTCGAGCCGAGCGGATCGAGCACAAGATAAGGCGGATCGGTGACGCCCGGCGTCACCGGCGTCTCGTAGGCGGTGTTGATGATCGGCCGCGCGCCGTAGCGCTCGTAGAAGTTGAGCCGCGCCGCGTTGCGGGCGCGGATCTCTGGGTTGGGGCTCAGCGCCGGGTCGTCAGGCAGAGATTCGAAATAAAGCTGCGTGCCAAGCGCGCGAGCCTCCTCGCGCACCCGCTCGTAGAGAGTGGCGCCGATGCCGTAGCCGGTGCGCCCTGGCGCTGCCGAAATGATTTCGAGATAGGAGAAGCCGATGTCGGGCGCGTGCAGCAGGAGCGCCACGCCGAGCGTCTGGTCGCGCGCGTTCTCGGCCACGAACAGC
>DATFRA010000081.1:0-5874 GCA_035263705.1 Allostellaceae bacterium | reverse complement strand
GGCATGACCGGCGATCGAGGTGACGTTGACGATGGCCCCCTTGCCGCGCGCCAAGGGCGCGGCAAGGCCGCGCGACAGCATCAGCGGCGTGAAGAAATTGAGCTGGAACACATCTCGCCAGTCCGCGAGGTCGCCGTTGAGGCAGCCCAAGCGCTCGCGCATCGGCGATTTCGGCGAGACGCCAGCGTTGTTGACGAGCGCATCGAGCCCGCCGTCGCCCAGTAGCTTCGTCACCTCCGCGAGGAAACCGTCGATATTCCGCGCGTCCGAGAGATCGGCGGTGACGTGGTCCGTCCAAAACGGATTGCGTCCGCACTCCGGCGGCACAGCATCCCGCGAGGAGGTGATGATGCGCCATTGGGATTCGCTGAACCGCCGCACGGTCGCGTGTCCGATCCCACGGCTCGCGCCAGTGAGGAGAAGCGTCTTGCGTCCTGAGCTCATGCCCTCACCATAGGCGAGGGCAGCGCGGCGGGAAAGCAGCGCCGCGCGCGGGCCTAGCCTAGCTCGCGGCTCGCGTAGGGGTCGATCGAATAGGGAAACCGCTCGCGCAAGAAACTCGGTTGCGTCTCGACGCGTCCGATCCGAGGTGGCTCAACAAGAGGCGGACCTTCCGGGCGTTCTGTGACGGGAGATAATCGTAGAGGCGCAGCATCGTGTCTCTCCGGCCCAAGCTCGATGAAACGAGCCTAGGTTCGGGCCGAGCGCGCCGATATCCGATCCTTGCGCGGAAATTCGTCCCGTTGCGACATGCGGGTCAGGCGTCCAGGGCAACATCCCGCGCGTGCGCGCCAAGGGTCTCCGACAACCGCCGCGTGACCTGAACCATCAGGTCCGGCGTGTCGCGGTCAAACCCGTAGACCCACAGCGGGAAGTTGAGGGGCGCCTGCACCGCCCAGATCTCGTCATGCTCATCGGGCGGCAAGATGCGCGCGGGGTCGCCGACCGCGATCCAGCCCAGCGGCACCACGGCGCCGGGCTCGATCCGCGTGCGCAGATGCACGATCGCGTGCACGCGCACCTCCGAGCCGCGCCCGAGACGCGCGCCATGAAAGATCGCCGCGCCGGTCGCGACGAACACCTGGTCGTCCAGCTCGGCGCCGACCACATGGGCGTTCGGACCGATGAGGCAATGGTCGCCGATCCGCAGGGGGTGGCGGCGGCTCGCCCGCAGCACGGCATTCTCCATGATGATGCAGTCGTGGCCGATGCTGATGGTGCCGCCGGCCTCGCCAATGACGCGTGCGCCATGCAGGATGCGGGCGCCCGGGCCGACGCTGATGTCGCCGCAGATCGTCGCGTCGGGCGCAATCCAGGCGGTGTCGTCGACCCGAGGTCGATTACCCGCATGCTCGATCAGCATGGCGCGCCTCCTCCGAATGCGATTTCAGCGGCCCGCGAGCTCCGTTGCCCGCGTGCCGATCGGGCAGCGCGGACCATCACAGGTTGCGTGGTCACAGAGCCGGCAGGTCGTCCGAGCAAAGGCGCGCGATGTGGTCGCGGCCGCGAGGAGCTTGTCGATCATGCCCTCGAGCCGGATGTGGTCGTCGCCCGGCAAGGCGGCGAGGAGATGCCGGAAGGCCTGCAGCCGTGCAGACAGCAGCCGCTGGGCGCGTTGCCTCCCAAGCCTGGTGAGGCGGACCGGCGCCTCGCGGCCGGTTCGCGCCTGACGCACCACAAGGCCTTCGCGGATCAAGCCGTCGAGCACTCGAACCGCCGTCGGCTGAGCGATGCCCGCGATGTCAGCCAGAACCGTCGCGGTCAGCGCCGAGCGAAACCGCAGCGTCAGCAGCAGCGCCGCCGCGCTGGGTGAGAGATCGCCAGCCACCCGCTCTCCGAGATCGGAGAGCAGCACACCCAAGGCGCCCAGCTTGCTTGCGAGCAACATATGCATAGCCTATGCATATATCATCCGGAGTCAAGCACGCACCCGACAGCGGTGCGTGCCTCCAATGTGGATCGTTTCCTGCGACCCGGCGCACCAGCCCGCAAAGGCGCTGGTGCGCACGGGTGCAAAGACCCTTATCTAGAGGCGACCTTGAAGGATTTGATCAGGTCGTACGCTGCGTCTTTGCTCAGCGTCTGGCCCGGTGGCGCACAGATCCAGCCGCGCATGTAGTAGTCGCGCAAATAGGAGTGAGTCGGCGCCGCC
Source organism: Allostellaceae bacterium (assembly GCA_035263705.1). Taxonomy (GTDB): domain Bacteria; phylum Pseudomonadota; class Alphaproteobacteria; order ATCC43930; family CGMCC-115725; genus DASZHJ01. The sequence continues at coordinate 3,722 of DATFRA010000081.1, read as the reverse complement.
TCCGCGCCATAATTTACGACTGGCGTGCCTGGCTGATAGAACGCGACACACTTCCCGTCTCGATCCTTATTCGGGCTATCGAAGAACAGCGCAAGCCCGGCGTGCTTGAGCTCGAATGGCTTCTTCGACCAGTTGGTCGCATCGTCATGCACGAACGGCCTGTATTTCTTGACCGCCATCACCATGTCGGTCCTGACGCTCTGTGGTGCCGCGATCCCGCAGTATCTACTGCTTGGTCTCTGCGTCATGGCGTAAACAAATATGGATGGCCCGCCCGCCTTGCTCTCGACGACATAACCCTGCTTGAGACAATGGGAATTGGAAATCGGATACTTTCCACATTGGACATCGAGCCCTGCCGGCGGCTTTAGCCGGGACTGCGCGCACGCGATCGTCTCGCTTTGCGCGTTACGAGGCTCGCTATTAGAGAAATCCACCCCTTGAGCATGAGCAGAGAGGCTCACTGAAGCCGGCGGCGGAGCCAGCATCAGCGCAAAAGCGACAGCAAACGCCACTATGGCGACCTTCATGATTCCCTCCCGATCGGTCTTGAGTAACCGCATTCAGTTAAAGTAGCTCCGCTTCGGAGCGGCTGGCAAACGGCATCCCCCTACGCAGAGATCATGCGTTTGGGTGTTGTTGTCGTATGTGACCAAGGTTGCGTCGGACCGGCTTTTGAACCGGCTCGGCAACTTGACGCGCGCGAAAGCGGTTCCGGCCACGCCAGTGATGAACTACCGCTTCTGCGTCGATAGCCCTGGCGCCGGCCGCACCGAGACCACCTTGAAAGCGTGCTCGGCGCGGGCGCCCTCGCCGACCGAGACATACTCGTCGAGACGGAACTTGTGCTCGCCGAAGCGATGCAGCGGCTCATCTGTGGGGCCGCCGGGATCGTAGGCGATGAGCCAGCGGCCGTGCTGATGGCGGATTTGACCGGTGGCGTCGCCCTCGCCTTCCCAGAACCGATGCACGGTCGCGGGCTCCGGCGTCGCCTTCAGCGTCTTCTCGTCGATCCGGCCATCGTCGAGCAGCGGCAGCACCATCTCGTAGCCGTGCCGCGTGCTGCCCGAGGGGAAATCGTGACCGCGGGCGAGCTCGATGCGGATGCGCGTCCAGGTCATGGCTGTTCGCTAGTGGGCGATCAGGATCGGCAGCAGACTCGTGCCGACCACCTGCCGCGTGGCACCGCCGAGGAGCATCTCGCGCCAGGGCGCCTTGCCGTAGCCGCCCATTACCAGGAGATCGGCGCTCTCCTCGCGCGCCGCCGCCAGCAGCTGCTCGCCGACGGTGACGCCAGGCAATGGGGAGCGATGGTGCACCGTCGCGGCGATTCCGCGCCAAGCCAGCGACTGCACCAACGCAGCCCCGTCGGCCATGTCGGTGGCGCCGGCAGTAAGCACCCGCACGGCCTTCGCATGGCGCAGGAACGGCAACGCACCCGCGACCGCGCGCGCGGCTTCCGCCGAGGCGTTCCATGCGATGGCGACCGTGGCGCCGAGCTCCCTCGGCGGCTCGGCCGGCGCCAATAGCACCGGGCGTCCGCAGCTCAGCAGCGTGTCCTCGAGCACGTCGGTATGGGGCTCGTCGACGACACGCTCGGACCGGCCCAGGACCACCAGGTCGAACAACCGCCCGCGGCGCGCCACGAGGTCCCCGGCAGTGCCGGTCTCCTCTCGCCAGGCAGCGGTCGCCTGACGGGCCACGGGCTCGCCGGGCTTCACCGTTGGCGGCTCCGCGCGAAGCGGCAGATTGTGCGCGGCGATCGCCTCGTCGAATTGCTGCTTGGCGCGCGCCGCCGCCTCGGCGACCTCCTGCGCGGTGCGCTCGATCAGATCGCCAACTACGGGCGAGCCAAACCCGTCGCCGAAGGCGAGCGCCGCCTGACGAGGATCCGCACGCACATGGAAACCCTCGACATGGGCCTCGAAGCGCCGCGCCAGCCGGCAGGCGAGGTCGGCCGCGCCATGGCCCGCGGAGCCGCCGCTCGCCGCGAAGATGATCGTCTGGATGCTCATCGCCCTGCTCCTGGCGGCCCGCCGCCGCTATCCGTCGGAGTTGGTACGATCACCGAACCCAAGCGTACGGCATTGAGCTAGGTCAATCCTATCAGAGAGCTAGCGCCGGGCTTGCGACGCCGCTGGAAAGGATTGCCGCGGCTCCTCGATGCCCGCGGGGTCCTGATGGATGATCACCTCGGTGTGGGGGAACGCCTGCAACAGCGCCGCCTCCACCTCGTCGGAGACCCGGTGTGCCTCGGCAAGCGTCATGGCCCCGTCCATCTCGAGGTGCACCTGGATGAAGGCGGTGGGACCCGCCGCACGCGTGCGCAAGTCATGCACGGCGGTGACCTGGGGATGGGCTTGGGCGATCGCCCGGATGCGCGCCCGATCGGCGTCCGGGAGCTCGTGGTCCATGAGCTGGACCAGGGCCTTCTGCGCAACCTGCCAAGCGCCGAAGATGATCCAAAGTCCGATCGCGATGCCGAACAGCGGATCCGCATAAGGCCAGCCGGTCCCGCTCGAGATCACCAGCGCGAGGATCACGCTCGCATTGAGGATCACGTCCGAACGGTAGTGGAGCTCGTCGGCGCTCACGACCACCGAGCCCGTGCGCCGGATCACATAGCGCTGGTAGGCGACCAGCCCGAGCGTGACCGTGATCGCGATCGCCATCACGGCGATGCCGATGACTGTATTCGAGATTTCGCCCGGCTGCGCCAGATGATGCGCGGCCTCGATGAACAGGAACACCGCCGAGCCGCCGATGAAGGCGGCCTGGCCGAGGCCCGCGAGGGGCTCGGCCTTGCCATGGCCGAAGCGATGCTCGCGGTCGGCCGGGACGAAGGCCTGGCGCACTGCCATCAGGTTGAGGATCGACGCGGCAGCATCCAGCACGCTGTCGAGCAGGCTCGACAGCATGCTCACGGAGTCCGTGACGATCCAGGCCATCAGCTTGATCGAGATCATCAGTGCCGCCACCGCCACGGAGGCGGTGGTGGCGCGTTTCATGAGGCGCGCGGCGAACCCGATGGTGCCGACCGCCTCGGCGCTCACGGGAACAGGCGCTCCTTTCGCCAGCCCTCCCCCGCGCGGTGATAGACGATGCGATCGTGCAGCCGAAACGGCCGCTCGTGCCAGAACTCGATCGTCTGCGGCACGACGCGGAAGCCTGCCCAATGGGGCGGGCGCGGCACCGGTCCGTTCCCGTAGCGGGCACTGACCTCGGCGACGCGCCGCTCGAGGTCCTCTCGGCTCTCGAGCCGCCGCGACTGATCGGACGCCCAGGCGCCGATCTGGCTGTCGCGCGGGCGAGAGGCAAAATAGGCGTCGGCCTCCTCGTCGGTGCCTCGCTCGGTGGTGCCTTCGATGCGCACCTGCCGGCCCAGGGACTTCCAGTGAAAGCAGAGCGCTGCCCGGGAGGTGGCGAGCAACTCATCGGCTTTCCGGCTCTGGAAATTCGTGTAGAACACGAAACCACGCTCGTCGGCACCCTTCAGCAGCACCATGCGCACGGAGGGCGTGCCGTGGCGCGTCGCCGTCGCGAGCGCCATCGCGTTGGCGTCGCGGGGCTCCTTCTCGCGCGCCTCCGCGAACCAGCGCTCGAACTCCTCGAAAGGTTCCTTGTAGGGACTCCGGTTCACCGTCACCTCGCTGCAGTCTGTTGCGCTCGACCCACCATAGACCGAGATGCGCACCGAATCGATCGACACGGCTCACACGGGA
>DATFRA010000080.1:0-2501 GCA_035263705.1 Allostellaceae bacterium | reverse complement strand
GTCAGACTCCGCCATAGTAGCAACGAAGCCGCCGAACAATGCCGGGCGACCGGCAGCGGAGGCGGTGGAGCGAAGGGCGGAGGCCAAGGAGAACGCGAACCGATGCTGCACGTGCCGGACACAGGGCCGGGCAAGCGTGTCCCCGGCGCCGGAGCGCGTACGGACGGCCGCGAGGCCAGCCGTCAATCATCCGAGGTGGGAGCCGTATGCAGGAAAGCTGCCCGTACGGTTCTGTGCGGGGGGCGCCCAGTAATGGGCGTCCCTACCGCAATCGCGGCTCCGTCCGTGCTAAGCCAATCTCCTCGCAGGCTGCTAGCATGCTCCGCTATATGACAATTCGACGGATAAGGGGGATCGATGTCGTTCTTGACCTCGCGAGAGCAGGTCGCTCCGCAGGGGATCGGCAAGCCGGTTAGGCGGCGCGAGGATGCGCGGTTGCTGACCGGCGGCGGGCGCTTTGCCGACGACACGAACCTCCCGGGCCAGGGCTATGCCTGTATGGTCCGGTCGCCGCACGCGCATGCACTGATCGCGCGCATCGATACTGGACCGGCCGAGGGGATGCCGGGCGTCATCGCGGTGCTGACCGGCAGCGATGCTGAAAGGGACGGCCTGCAGCCGATCCCGCACCGTCCGGTGCCGGCGAACCCGCATGAGGTGCCGCTCAAGAGCGGCGACGGCTCGCCCTTCTTCCTGGCGCCACACCCGGTTCTGTCTGTCGGCAAGGTCCGCCATGTCGGCGAGGCGGTCGCGGTTGTCGTCGCCGAGACGATGTCGCAAGCGACGGACGCGGCCGAGCGGGTCGAGGTGCGGTACGAACCACTGCCCGCAGTCACCCGCTCGGCCGATGCGATGGCGCCGGAAGCGCCTCTCGTCTGGGAAGAGCACGGCGCGAATTTGTGCGTCGATTCCGAGACGGGCGACCAGGAGGCGACGGACGCCGCCTTCGCGCGGGCGGCGCATGTCGTGCGGCTTGAGACGGCAATCAACCGGGTCACCGGCGTGCCGATGGAGTTGCGCGCCGCCGTCGGCGTCTACGACCCGAGCGCGCTGCGGTACACCGTCTATACCAGCGCCGGCGGCGGTGTGGTGCGGCAGCGCGACGACGTCGCCGCCGTGCTCGGGGTGCCGCCCGCCGCCGTCCGCGTGGTGTCGGGCGATGTCGGCGGCAATTTCGGCATCCGCAACAGCACCTGTCCGGAGTTCGCGCTGGTTGCCTGGGCGGCGAGACGGGTCGGGCGGCCGGTGAAATGGACCTGCGACCGCCATGACGCGTTCGCCACCGACGTCCACGGCCGGGACCTGACCTCCGAGGCAGAACTCGCCCTTGACGAGAATGGCCGCTTTCTCGCCCTGCGCGCCATGAACACCAGCAATCTGGGCGCCAGCGCGATTTCCTTCGTGCCACTCGCGAAGGGGATCGCAATCTCCTCCAGCGTCTACGACATCCCCTGCTCGTCCATGCGCGGCCGCGCGGTCGTCAGCAACACGGCGCCGACCTCGGCCTACCGCAGCGCCGGGCGTCCGGAGGTCGTGTTCGTCCTCGAGCGCATGATCGACATCGCCTGCCGCCGCCACGGCTTCGACCGCCTCGAGGTCCGGCGGCGCAACCTCGTGCCGCCGGAAGCGATGCCGTACCGCAATCCGCTCGGCCTCGTCTATGACAGCGGCGACTATCCGACCTCGCTGCGGCGGGCGGCTGAACTGGGGGACTGGACGGGGTTTGCGGTGCGCCGGGCGGAGGTGCGCCGGCGCGGCCGCTGCCGCGGCATCGGCGTTGCGATGTCGATCGAGCTCAACACTGGCGCGCCGCGCGAGCGGGCCGAGCTGACGATCCATCCTTCTGGCACCGTCGAGCTAGTACTGGGGACGATGTCAGCGGGCCAGGGCCACGAGACAAGCTTCGCGCAGGTCATCGCCGAATGGCTCGGGGTCGAGCCTGAGCGGGTCAGGCTGGTGACCGGCGATACCGACCGCGTGCAGGCTGGCGGCGGCTCGGCCTCGGCGCGGTCGATGCGCCTTGGCTCCTGGGTCATCGCCAAGGCTGCGGACGCCATCGTCGACAAGGGGCGCCGCATCGCCGGCGCCATGCTCGAAACCGCCGAGCAGGATATCGAATTCGCACTCGGGCGCTTCGTCGTAAAGGGGACCGACCGCGGCATCGGCCTGTTCGACGTCGCCGCTGGGGCGCTTGGCGACGGTATCCCATCCGACTTGCGCGGCCCGCTGATGGCGGTCTCCGAGGAAATGATGAGCATCCCGTCTTACGCCTATACCTCCGCAGTGTGCGAGGTGGAGGTCGATCCGGAAACCGGCCTCGTTGCGGTCGTCCGGTATGCTTCGGTTGACGATTGCGGCCGGGCGGTGAACCCGCTGCTGATCCACGGCCAGAGCCACGGCGGCATCGCCCAGGGGATCGGCCAGGCTCTGTGGGAGCAGTGCGTCTACGACCCCCGATCCGGCCAGCTCCTGTCCGGGTCGCTGCTGGATTACGCGCTGCC
>DATFRA010000079.1:0-12989 GCA_035263705.1 Allostellaceae bacterium | reverse complement strand
CTGCTGGACAAGGGCGCGGACCAGCGCATGCCGCCGGCCTCCATGAGCAAGATCATGACCGCCTACATGGTCTATGACGCGCTCAAGAAGGGCCGGCTCTCGCTCGAGGACATCCTGCCCGTCAGCGAGAAGGCATGGCGCACCCAGGGCTCGAAGATGTTCGTGCCGTATCCCGGCCGCGTGAAGGTCGAGGACCTCATCCGCGGCATGATCATCCAGTCCGGCAACGACGCCTGCATCGTGCTCGCCGAGGGCCTTGCCGGCAGCGAGCAGGCTTTCGTCGATCAGGCGAACGAAAAGGCCAAGGAACTCGGCCTCAACAACAGCCATTTCGCCAACGTGAGCGGCTTGCCAGACCCGAACGAGTACGTCACGGCACGCGATCTCTCGGTGCTGGCGCGGCGACTCATCGTCGATTTCCCGGAGTACTACCATTACGACTCCGAGAAGGACTTCACCTATAACGGCATCAAGCAGGGGAACCGCAATCCGCTGCTCTACAAGGACCTCGGCGCCGACGGCATGAAGACCGGCCATACCGACGAGGCCGGCTACAGCCTGACCGCCTCGGCGGTGCGCGAGGGCCGGCGCATCATCATGGTGATGGGCGGCCTCTCCAGCGGCAAGGCGCGCCAGGCGGAGAGCGAGCGCCTCCTCGAATGGGCGTTCCGCGAGTTCAACGATTTCCGGCTGGTGAAGGCGGGTGATGTCGTCGATCAGGCCGAAGTCTGGCTCGGCTCCGAGGCGAAGGTGCCCGTCACCGTCGAGAAGGACGTGGTGGTGACGTTGCCGCGCGCCGCCCGCCGGAGCATGAAGGCGACGGTGCACTACGACAGCGCCATCAAAGCGCCGATCACCAAGGGCCAGACCGTCGGCAAGCTCACCATCACCGCCGACGGCGTCGACCCCGTGGAGCGGCCGCTGCTCGCCGCGCAGGCGGTGGCGAAGCTGGGGCCGATCGAGCGCATCGCGGTGGCAGCCGGCTATCTGGTCTGGGGCAAGCGCTGAGCCGCGGCCGGTTCATCACGCTCGAAGGCGGCGAGGGCGCGGGCAAATCGACCCATGCCCAGCTCCTGGTGGAAGGCCTGCGTCAGGCGGGACAGGCCGCGGTTCGTACCCGCGAACCCGGGGGCGCGCCCGGCGCCGAGGAAATCCGCCGGCTTCTCATCGAGGGATCGCCACAGCGCTGGGACGCCGAGACCGAGGCTCTGCTCATGGTGGCCGCGCGCCGCACGCACCTCGTCGAGACCATCTGGCCGGCCCTCGACCGCGGTGAGTGGGTCGTCTGCGACCGGTTCGCCGACTCGACGCTCGCATACCAGGGTTACGGCCGAGGGTTGCCTCGGGATGCGCTTGGCGGCCTCCATAAGCTCATCGCCGGCGACTTTAAGCCAGATCTGACCTTCATTCTGGATCTCTCTGTTGAAATTGGACTTTCTAGAGCCGCTGTGCGCGCGGACAGCACGACCCGCTTCGAGCGGATGGGCCGTGACTTTCACGAGCGGCTACGCCGCGGTTTTCTCGAGATCGCACAGGCAGAGCCGCAGCGCTGCGTGGTGATCGACGCCACCGTCGAGGTCGGCAGGGTCCAGCAAGCGATCCGCTCGACGCTCCGGGAGCGGTTCGGGATCGCCATCTGAGGCCGGACCCCGCACACTCGTCCCATGGCTGAAGACGACGAATTCAACGTGGACGACGAGCGCGCCGAGACCCCGGCGGTCGCGGTCCCTGCGCCGCGCGAGAACCCGGACCTGAGCGGCCATGAGGCGGCCGAGCAAGAGCTGTTGCGTGCCTTCGCCTCGCGGCGCCTGCCGCACGGACTGCTGATCACGGGGCCGCACGGTATCGGCAAGGCGACGCTGGCGTTCCGTTTCGCGCGGTTCCTGCTGAGCCAGGCCGGGGCGCGGAGCGGCGGACTGTTCGCGCCACCGGAACCGACTTCGCTCGCGCTTCCGCCGGAGCTCCCGGTGTTTCGCCGGGTGGCCAGCAGTGGCCACGCCGATCTCCTCACGGTCGAGCGCGGCATCGATCCCAAGCGCAAGCGCGAGCGTACGGAGATCGTGGTCGACGACACGCGTGCCATCGCCGCCTTCCTGCGGCTCACGCCCGCCGAGGGCGGCTGGCGCATCGTGATCGTCGACACCGCCGACGAGATGAACCGCAACGCCGCGAACGCGGTCTTGAAGATCCTGGAGGAGCCGCCGGCGCGCGCGATCCTGATCCTCGTCAGCGACAATCCCGGCCGCCTCTTGCCGACCATCCGCTCGCGCTGCCGCCGGCTCTCGCTCCGGCCGCTCTCCGACGCGATCGTGGCGGAGCTGCTGGGCCGCTATCGCCCGGACCTCTCGCCATCCGACCGCGGCGCGCTCATCGAGCTCGCCGAGGGCAGCATCGGCCATGCGATCGAGCTGGCGGAGCAGGGCGGTCTCGCCCTCCATCGCCGCCTGCTTGAGCTCCTGGGGCGGCTCCCGGAGCTCGACGGCAGCGCGCTCCACGCCTTCGCCGACGGGGTCTCGCGCTGGGGCAGCGAGGACGCGTTCCGCGTGCTGGCGGAGTTGATGCCGGCGACGCTCGCGCGCGCCATCGCCAAGGCCACCGAAACCGGCGAGGGCGGTCCACTCACCCAGCTGCTGCGGCGCCGCGGCCTTGATCGCTGGGTGGAGGTATGGGAAAAGATCACCGAACTCTTCGCCCAAGCGGACGCTGTCAATCTCGACCGCAAGCAGGTCGTGTTGAACGCTTTTTTCGCGCTCGAAGAGGCCGCGCGCTGAAACCGCAGTCGCGCGCGCTTTCCCCGAAGGAGACCGAGAGCAGCTCATGTCCGGCGAGCCCTATTACCTGACGACGCCGATCTATTACGTGAACGACGTCCCGCACATCGGCCACGCCTACACGACCGTGGCCTGCGATGCGCTGGCGCGCTTCATGCGGCTCGACGGGCGGCGCGTCAAATTCCTCACCGGCACCGACGAGCACGGCCAGAAGGTCGATAAGTCCGCGCGCGCCGCGGGTCTCGACCCGCAGGCCTTCTGCGATCGCGTCTCGCAGAATTTCCGCGAGGTGACGGCGCTGATGAGCATCAGCAACGACGAGTTCATTCGCACCACAGAGGCGCGGCACGCCGAGGCCTCGCAGGCGATCTGGCGCGCCATTGCCGCCCGTAAGTCGCCGAAGGGCCGCGAGAACATCTATCTCGGTACGTACGCCGGTTGGTACGCGGTGCGCGACGAGGCGTTCTATGGCGAGGACGAGCTCGCGACTGGCCTGGACGGCAAGAAGCGCGCGCCCTCGGGCGCCGAGGTCGAGTGGGTGGAGGAGCCGAGTTATTTCTTCCGTCTCTCGGACTGGCAGGATTGGCTCCTTGAGCATTACGCGCGAAATCCGGGCTTCATCGCGCCGGAGGCGCGCCGGAACGAGGTGGTGAGCTTCGTCAAGAGCGGGCTGCGGGATCTCTCGATCTCCCGCACGAGCTTCACCTGGGGCGTGCCGGTGCCGGACGATCCCAAGCACGTGATGTACGTGTGGCTCGACGCGCTCACCAACTACATCACCGCGGTCGACTATCCGGACACGGCGAGCGAGCAGTACCGAACCTATTGGCCCGCGGACCTCCACATGGTCGGCAAGGACATCGTGCGGTTCCACACGGTCTATTGGCCGGCCTTCCTCAAGGCCGCTGGCCTGGAGCCGCCGAAGCGCGTGTTCGCCCACGGCTGGTGGACGGTCGAGGGCCAGAAGATGTCGAAGTCGCTCGGCAACTTCGTCACGCCGCAGCAGCTCGTGGGCGAATACGGCGTCGACGCCGTCCGCTACTTCGTGCTTCGCGAGCTCCCGTTCGGCAGCGACGGCGATTTCTCGCGCCGTGCCATCGTGAGCCGGATCAACGGCGACCTCGCGAACGGGCTGGGCAATCTGGCCCAGCGCGTGCTCACTTTGATCAACCGGAACTGCGATGGCGCGCTGCCGAGGCCGGGCGCGCTCACGCCGGGCGACGAGGCGCTGCTCAAATCGGCGCGCGATCTCTTGGGACAGCAGCGCGCGGCCTATGCCGAGCAGGCCTTCCATCGCGCCCTCGAGGGGCTCTGGGACGTGATCGCCGCCGCCGACCGCTACGTCGACGAGATGGCGCCGTGGTCGCTTCGCAAGACCGACGTCGAGCGCATGGGCACGGTGCTCTACGTGCTGGCCGAGGTGATCCGGCATCTCGCCGTCTTCGTGCAACCGGTCGTGCCGAGCTCGGCCGCGAGGCTGCTCGACCAGCTGGCGCTATCGGAGAAGACGAGGGATTTTGCCTCGCTCGCGAAGCCGCTGGCGCCAGGCGTAAAGCTTCCGAAGCCGGAGGGCGTGTTCCCCCGCTACGTCGAGGCGGAGAAGGCGTGATCCTCGTCGACAGTCACTGTCACCTCGACTACCTGCCACAAGGGCCGGCGCGCGACGGCGCGATCGCCCGCGCGCGACGCGCCGGGGTAGGGGCGATGCTGACAATCTCCACCAAGATCACGGAGTTTCCCGCCGTGCGCGCGATCGCCGAGGCCGAGCCCGACGTCTGGTGCTCCGTCGGCATCCACCCGCACGAGGCCGCCGCCGAGCCCGAGACCTCCGCCGAGGCCCTCGCGAGCCTCGCCCAGCATCCCCGCGTGATCGGGATCGGAGAGACGGGCCTCGATTTCTATTACGAGCACAGCCCGCGGGACCGGCAAGCATTGGTCTTCCGAGCCCATGCCGCAGCGGCGCGGATCAGCGGCCTGCCCCTGATCGTGCACACGCGGGATGCCGATCCCGAGACCGCCGAGATTCTGGCCGAGGAGGTGGAAAAGGGGCCTCTCACCGGCGTCATCCATTGCTTTAGCACTGGCCGCTATCTAGCTGAGAAAGCAATCGAACTCGGCTTTATGATTTCCCTTTCTGGGATCGTCACCTTTCGGAACGCTGAGCCGCTTCGCCAAGTCGTCGGCGACCTGCCCCTGGACCGTATCCTGGTCGAGACGGATTCCCCCTACCTCGCGCCGGTGCCGAAGCGTGGCAAGCCGAACGAGCCCGCTTTTCTTCTTCACACGGCAGCTGAGGTTGCGCGGATAAAGGGCTTATCCAGCGATGAATTAGCCGAGGTGACGACCAAAAACTTCTATCGGCTTTTCGCCAAGGCGCAGCCGTCAGCGCCCCCGGCACCATGAGGGTGACCATCCTCGGCTGCGGCCCGTCGGGTGGCGTGCCGCTGATCGGCAACGACTGGGGCCAGTGCGACTCTGCTAACCCCAAGAACCGCCGCCGTCGAGCGTCGATCCTGGTACAGCAAGGCGAAACCACGCTCCTGGTCGATACCTCGCCGGATATGCGGGTCCAGCTCCTGGACACCGGCATCGGGCGCCTCGACGGCATCCTGTTCACCCACGCCCATGCGGATCATTGCCATGGAATCGACGAGGTGCGCGCGCTCAACCGCGCCATGGGCCAGTCCGTCGCGATCTACGCGTCGGCCGTGACCATGGCCGAGCTCAGGCAACGGTTCGCCTACATCTTTCGGCCTTCAGACCCTGCCGCTGGCGCCGCCTTCTACAAACCGTCGCTGATTGCGACCGTGATCGAGGGGTCGCTCGAAGTGGCCGGGGTGAGGGTAGTGCCCTTCGTCCAGGACCACGGCTTCACCAAGAGCCTCGGGTTCCGCTTCGGCGGCTTCGCATACTCGACCGATCTCGTGGCCCTCGACGAGGAGGCTTTCGCGGCGCTCGAAGGCGTCGAGACCTGGGTCGTCGACTGCTACCGGCGCACACCGCATCCGACCCACACGCATCTCGCGCGCACGCTCGAGTGGATCGCGCGCGTGAAGCCCATGCGGGCGATCCTCACGCACATGGACGTGGAGCTCGACTACGAGACGCTCAGGCGCGAGCTTCCCGGCGGCGTGGAGCCCGCCTACGACGGGATGGTGATCGAGGCCTGATCGGCCCCAGATGCGCGGAAATCCGAGTATCGCCAGGTCATTTCTCATAATATACATTATGCGACTTTTAACGGTGCCGCACTCCTAGGCCCGAATCCGGTTCGCCAGCCCTCACCCCGCCGGCGGCGCGTTCTGCTTGTGCTGCTTGATCTCCGGCATTTCCGGGACCCAGTGGACCCGGCGCTCCGTCCAGAGCTGGTAGCTCGGCTTCGGCATGGTCTCGGCGTCGTCCAGGCTGCCGAGGTTTACGCTGATGGTGGTCCCGGTGTCACCGCGCCAGAACAGCGGCGAGCCGCAGTCGCGGCAGAACTCGCGCGTCGCGAAGTCCGAAAGCCGCATCCCCGCCGGCTGGCCCTTGATGACCGCGAACTGGTCGCGCGGCCAGGTGGCGAAGGCCGGCATGGCGCTGCCGGTCTGGCGCCGGCATTGGCTGCAGTGGCAGATGCCCGTGCGCAAGGGTGCCCCCGTTGCGCGGTAGCGGATGGCGCCGCAGAGGCAACCGCCGTCATGGATTTCCGTCCGGCTCATGTGTTCCTCCTCAATCGTCTCCGGCGTTGCGCAGCGGCAGCATCCGCTGCAGCACGCCGTCGCGCTTTACGAAATGATGATAGAGCGCCGCCAGGACATGCAAGCCCACGAAGGCATAGATCGCGTACTGCCCGGTCTTGTGCAGGAACTCCAGCGGGCGCGAGACCGCGCGGTCCGTCGGCAGCGGCGAGGCCGCCGTGAACACGCCGAAGAAATCGAGATGCTGCCCTTCCGCCGAGGCGAAGAGATACCCGGTCGAGGGAATGAGAAACATCATGGCATAGAGCGCCCAGTGCGTCAGCACGGAGAGCCGTGCCTGCAGCCGCGTCAGGCTCGAGGCCGGCGCCACGGGATGCCCGAACCGCCACCGGAGCCGCGGCACGACGAGCGCCAGCACAAGGATCCCGATAGATTTGTGCAGATCGAGCAGCGCCTCGTAGCCCGGAGCCGATCTTCGCGGCAGGACCCAGGCCAGGACCAGCGCCGCCGGCAGCAGGATCGCCACGATCCAGTGCAGACCCATGGCCGCGGGACCGTATCATTCTGACGACCGTTTCATCCCTCACCCGATCCAATTATGCGGCGGGGACGACGCCATCGAATTGTGGCTGCATTGAGGATTGCGCATTAGCCCTGCGCGCGGCTCAATGACAGCGAGTTCACCTGAAAAGGCTGCTGACGGCATGACCGCCTCTCCCGACTTGCCTCGCCTTCTCGACATCATGGCGCGGCTGCGCGATCCCGAGCATGGCTGCCCCTGGGATCTCGAGCAGAGTTTTTCGACCATCGCGCCCTACACCATCGAGGAAGCCTACGAAGTCGCCGAAGCGGCCGAGCGCGGCGAGCCGGAGGCGCTCAAGGACGAGCTCGGCGACCTCCTCTTGCAAGTCGTGTTCCACGCACGCATGGCCGAGGAGGCCCGTCAGTTCGCCTTCAATGATGTGGCGCGCGGCATCGCCGACAAGATGGTCCGTCGTCATCCCCACGTGTTCGCCGACGCCGAGGTCGAGGGCGCCGCGGCGCAAACCGTCGCCTGGGAGGCGCAGAAGGCCGAGGAGCGCCGCGCCAGGGCGGTGGCCGCCGGCCATCCCGAGAGCGCGCTCGACGGCGTCGGACTCGGCCTCCCCGCCCTCACCCGGGCCGAGAAGCTGCAGAAACGCGCGGCCCGCGTCGGCTTCGACTGGCCCTCGACGCCGCCGGTCCTTGACAAGATCGAGGAAGAGATCGTGGAGCTCCGCACCGAGATCGAACGGAACGGCGCGCCCGAGCGGATCGCCGACGAGCTCGGCGATCTCCTGTTCGCCGTCGTGAATCTCGCGCGCCGGCTCTCGGTCGATCCCGAACAGGCGCTGCGCAGCGCCAACCGCAAATTCGAGCGCCGCTTCCGCGGTGTCGAGGCGCGCCTCACCGCGACGGGCACGCCAATCACCAAGGCGACCCTCGACGAGATGGAAGCCGAGTGGGAGCGAGTGAAGGCTGAAGAATAGCTGTCAGCCATCAGCTGTCAGCTGTCACGCCTTCTGCAGCAGATGGATCAGCGACGACGTATCCCAGCGCTTGCCGCCGCGCTCCTGGATGCGGGCGTAGAACTGATCGACGACGGCGCTCACCGGCAGCGAAGCGCCGTTGCGGCGCGCCTCGGCGAAGCAGATCGCGAGGTCCTTGCGCATCCAGTCGACCGCGAAGCCGAAGTCGAACTTCCCCTCGAGCATCGTCGAGCCGCGGTTCTCCATCTGCCAGGACTGCGCTGCGCCCTTGGAGATGACGTCGATCACCTTCTTGCCGTCGAGACCGGCGCGCACCGCGAAATTGAGGCCCTCGGAGAGACCCTGCACGACACCGGCGATGCAGATCTGATTCACCATCTTGGTGAGCTGGCCGCTGCCGGCGGGGCCCATCAAGGTGACCGCGCGGCCGTAGTGCGCCATCACGGGCTCGGCGACCTTGAAGGGCTCGAGGTCGCCGCCAACCATGATCGTGAGCTTGCCGTTCTGCGCCCCCGCCTGTCCGCCCGAGACCGGTGCATCGAGGAAGGCGAGACCCTTCGCCTTCGCCGCTGCGTGCAGCTCGCGCGCCCCTTCCGCCGAGGCCGTGGTGTGGTCCGCCAGGATCGCGCCTTTCTTCATACCGGCAAGCGCGCCCTTGGGAGACAGGGCGACCTCGCGGACGTCGTGATCGTTGCCGACGCACATGAAGACGATGTCGGCGCCAGCAGCGGCGTCCGCCGGCGTCTCCTTGAAGCTGCCGCCGTACTCGCCGGTCCAGGCCTTCGCCTTCGCGGTGGTGCGGTTGTAGACCGTGACGTCGTGACCGTGCTTCTTGAGGTGACCGGCCATCGGATAGCCCATCACCCCCAGACCCAGGAATGCCAGCTTCATCGCGCGCTCTCCGTTCGAAGGACAGTCGCTATGCTACTGCCTGCGCCCAAGGTGGCAACCCGTGATCGATTTGACGACCTTCGATCAAAGACTGGCCGGCTGAGCGCGCTTTCCCCTGCCCCGCCGCCGCTTCCGTGGCTCTCCCGCAGCGGAATCCGCGACTGTCCTCATGGCGAGCAAGGCGCTCCGAACGATCTCGAGCGCGGGATCGCTTGGCCTGGTGCGGCGCACCGCCAGGCCAAGCGTGCAGGGTAGTGCCGGCCTCAAGGGCCGGACGACGATCTCTGGAATGGGCGCGGCGACCGCCACATCGGGCACGATCGACATCCCGAGACCGGATGCGACTGCCTGTTTCGCCGCTTCGATGATCCCGACCAGCATCGGCTGGCGGGCGAGCGGCAGATGCTTCGAGAGCCAATGCATGACCAACGAGTGGACCGCGGCGCGCTCGTGCTCGAGCACCAGAGCCTGACGCGCAACGTACTGCGGCGTGATCTCGTCGGGGATATCCGGCGTGGTCGCGGGCAGGATCGCCACGCAGAGCTGCGCGCGGAGCGGTGTGACGCTCACTAGCCCTGATTTTATTGGCAGCGTCACCAGCCCGAAGTCGATCGCGTTCTGGATAAGGCTCTCGACGGAATCGCGTGTGGACATGTTGGTGACGACGAGATCGATCTTCGGGTGATCCGTACGCAGCCGCCGCAGGATCGGCGGCAGGTCGTACATCAGCGCCGTGACGGTGGTGCCGATGCGCACGCGGCCGAGCCAGCCGTCACGGAGGCCGCGCATGGCCAATTCCGCCGCATCACATTCGCGCGAGATGCGTTGCGCATGCTCGATCAGCTCGCGACCCGGCGCCGTCGCATGCGCCTTCTTGCCCACGCGCTCGATCAGGCGGAGTCCCCACCGCGCCTCGAGCTCGCGGATCTGCAGGCTCACCGCCGGCTGCGTGAGATTGAGCCGCCGGGCCGCCGCGGAAAAGCTCCCGAGCGTCGCCACCTCGGTCAAAGCGCGGAGCTGGTCGAGATTGAGGCTGCGCATCTAGAAGAAACGCTTATTGATTCGATTTTGAAACTCAATTTGCACCACCGAGACTCTCCAGGCAAATGAAACGTGCGCGGCGGGAGCACGGGCCTCCGCCGCGCGCGCTTTTCAAACATGCCGCATTGGCGACGGTGGCCCATGCGCCCGTTGCGCGGGAGCCAACCACGGCAACCTCGGAAGGCGCCAACCCGATTCGTCGCCGCTGTGCGCGGTGCCGAATGTCCCGAGTAGACCCTAGAAAGGAGCATGGTCATGACGTTGCGTCGGTTCATCATCGAGCGAAGCATTCCCAAAGTCGGCTCTTTCGACCGCGAGCAGCTGCGCGCGGCGGCAGCCAAATCGAACGATGTGCTTCATCGGCTCGGATCCGACATTCAGTGGATCGAAAGCTATGTGGCGGGCGACAAAACCTTTTGCGTCTACCTCGCGAAGGATGAGGCGATCATCCGTAAACACGCAGAAATCAGCGGATTTCCCGCGACGTTGATCACCGAGATCCGCAAGGTGATCGATCCCACCACCGCGGCCGGCTGACGGTCGCCGGCGCCGCCGGGATACCGTTTCCCTACGGCGCATACTCGAGGATGAGCTTGCGCAGGGCGTTCCAGGTTTGCTCATCCGGAGCCAGCAGCAGACTCGCGTCGACCTCGCTCGGCACGTAGGCCGTGCCGTCGAGTCGGCGCGAGCATCCGCCGGCCTCGCGCACCAGCAGCTCGCCCGGCGCGTGGTCCCAGGCATTGAGGCGCCGAAACAGCGCGAAATGCGCGGCGCCGCGCGCGACCGCGAGGTACTCGTGACCCGCGCAGCGCTGGTAGAAGTGCCCGCCGATCCTGCTCGCGAGCTTCCTTGCCGTGCGCGGCGTGAGCCGGCCGCGCATCGTCTCGAGCGCCGCCGGCGCCGCGACGCGGAGCCGGCGGCCGTCGATGAACGATCCCGACCCGAGCTCGGCGCGCGCCATGCGGTCGGCGACGGGATCGTAGATCCACGCGGCTGCCGCGCGGCGCTCGACGAGGAGCGCCACCATGGTCGCGAAGACCGGGCTGCCATCGGCGAAGTTCTGTGTGCCGTCGACGGGATCGACCAGCCAGACCGGCGCATCGCCGGCGACGGCGGCCAGGCGCCCGGGCTCGGCGGCCACACCCTCCTCGCCCACCACGACCGAGCCTGGCAGGAGATCGGCGAGCGCTCGTGTCAGCACCCGCTCGGCCTCGATATCGGCCGTGGTCACGAGCTGGCCCGGCTGCTTCTCGCTGATGTCCCCCGCCGCCAGCTTCTGGAAGCGCGGCAGGATCTCCGTCTTCGCCACCTCTCGGATCAGCGAGCTCACGCGCTCGATCGATGGCGGCATCGTCAGTGGTGGATCTGGCGGCTGCGGAAGCGGCCGAGGTCGGCGTCGGCAAGACGTACGGAGAGATGCGCGCGCTCCTCATCGTCGCGCCGGCTCACCACGTCGCCGTTCCGATAGAGCCAGGCGATCGCGGCGCCATCGCTCAGCGGCACGTCGAGATCGATGAGCCGCCGGCCGCCGTCGACGCGCTCGTCGATGACGTCGAGCAGCCGGTCGCAACCCTCGCCCGTCACCGCGGAGATCGGCACCGCGCCGTCGTTGCGGAGCGCGTGCCCCATCAGCGCCGCCCGCGCTTCGGGTGCCAGCAGGTCGATCTTGTTGAGCGCCTCGACCAGGCCGCGCTCGACCTGGGCGCCGAGACCCAGTTCGGTCAGGACGCTCTGCACGTCCCGGCGCTGCGCCTCGGTGTCGGGATGGTGCACATCGCGGACGTGGACGATCAGGTCGGCCTCGATGACCTCCTCGAGCGTCGCCCGGAAGGCGGCCACCAACGCATGCGGCAGATCAGAGATGAATCCCACCGTGTCCGAGAGGATCGCGGTGCGCCCCGACGGCAGCTCGAGACGGCGCAGCGTGGGATCCAGGGTCGCAAAAAGCAGGTCCTCCGCGCGCACCCCCGACCGCGTCAGGCGATTGAAGAGCGTGGATTTGCCGGCGTTGGTATAACCAACGAGTGCCACGATCGGGTACGGCACACGCTTGCGCGCGTCGCGGTGGAGCGTGCGCGTGCGCTTGGTGCCCTCGAGCTCCTTCTTGATCCTGGCGATGCGCTCGCCAATCAGCCGGCGGTCGATCTCGAGCTGGCTCTCGCCGGGACCGCCCAGGAAACCGAAGCCGCCGCGTTGCCGCTCGAGGTGTGTCCAGGACCGCACCAGCCGCGAGCGCTGATAGGTGAGCGCCGCGAGCTCGACCTGGAGGCGCCCCTCATGGGTGCGGGCTCGGGCGCCGAAGATCTCGAGGATCAGGCCTGTGCGGTCGATGACCTTGCAGCCCCAAGCCTTCTCGAGGTTGCGCTGCTGCACGGGGCTCACGGTGGCGTCCACCACCGCGACACTGACCCCGCACTCCTTTACCACCGCTGCCAGACTCTGCACGCTGCCGCTGCCGATCAGCGTCGCGGGCTTTGGCTTCGCCAGCGGCACGAGAGCGGCATGGGCGACCTCGAGGTCGATCGCGCCCGCGAGCGCCACGGCCTCCTCGAGGCGCGCCTCGGGCGAGCGCAACATATCGCGCAGCTCCCGCGGGGGGCGCTTCGGCATCGGATGGATGACGAGAGACCGGCCGGTCGACGGGGCATGCCCCGCGGTCGTTGCAGCCATCGAGTTACTGTTCTTCGCCCTCTTTGCCGGCCTCGAAGAGCTGCACCGGCTGCGCCGGCATCACGGTCGAGATCGCGTGTTTGTAGACCAGCTGCGAATGGGCGTCGCGCCGCAGCAACACGCAGAAATTATCGAACCAAGTGATGATGCCCTGCAGTTTGACGCCATTGACGAGGAACACCGTGACGGGAGTTTTGTTCTTGCGGACGTGATTTAGAAATACATCTTGGACATTTTGTGATTTCTCGCTGGACATTGCTGGATCCTTTTTTCTTGGAGCCGCTCCTCGGGTCGGCCACGCGTCTTGGGGCCGGGGGCACCGGCCTCTCGCAACTCATAACAAGATTGGGTGCGGATGCAAAATCACAAGTCCCTTATGCCCCGAAGGAGTGAGGCGCAGTCGGAAAAACGGAGGGATGGCGAGGCGTTTG
>DATFRA010000078.1:0-22738 GCA_035263705.1 Allostellaceae bacterium | reverse complement strand
CTCGCTCGCGGGCCCCGTCCGGGTCGATCCCGCCCGCCATGGCTATCGCGAGGTCGGCGACGAGGCCCTGCTGCTGGCGCGGGTGGCACCGACCTGGATCGCGCGGGACCGCGCGGCCGGCGCCAGGGCTGCCGTCGCGGCAGGCGCCACGATGCTGGTGCTGGATGACGGCTTCCAGAATCCGAGCCTGGTGCAGGACCTGAAGATCGCTGTCGCCGACGGTCTCTACCGCTTCGGCAATGGGCACGTGATGCCGGCGGGTCCGCTGCGCGAGCCCGCGGCCGTGGGCCTCGCCCGCGCCGATGCCGTCGTGGTCATGGGCGAGGGCGATTCCCGCTTCGCGCAGCTGCCCGGCGGCCCGCCCGTGCTGCGCGCCCATCTCCTGCCGGTCTCGGACCCGTCGGGGTTCAAGGGCGCACGCGTCGTCGCCTTCGCCGGCATCGGACGACCGCGGAAGTTCTTCGACTCGCTCGAGGGACTGGGCGCGACGGTGGTGGCGCGCCACGCTTTCGCAGACCATCAGCCCTACAGCACGGCGATGCTCGAGCCCATCCTGGCGGAGGCCGCGCGCCTTGGCGCTCCGCTCCTGACCACCGAGAAGGATTGGGTCCGAATTCCCGCGGAGCTTGGCAAACGCATCACGCCGGTGCCAGTCCGCGTCTCCTGGGACAACGCCCGCGAGGTCGAGGCACTGCTGGATCAACTCTTCGTTTTCGAGGTCGCCCGTGGCGAACCCGCGCCCGCTCGGTAGGCGGCTCCTCGACGCGCTCGAGGGCGCCGTCGCCTGGCTGCTCTTCGGCGTCTGCCGGCTGCTGCCGGTGGCCTGGGCCTCGGGCCTCGCGGGCGCGCTCGCGCGCGCGATCGGTCCGCACCTCGGGATCAGCGGGCGCGCGCGACGGAACCTGCGCCGGGCCTTGCCGGATCTCGGCGACGAGAAGGTCGAGCAGGTGATCCGCGGCATGTGGGACAACCTCAGCCGCGTCGCCGCGGAGTACCCGCATCTCGGTAAGTACCGGGTCTACGAGCCCGGCGGGCGGATCGAGATGGCGGGCGCCGAGAACATCCGCCGCTACGGCGCGCCCGGCGAGCGCGCGATCTTCTTCTCCGGCCATTTCGGCAATTGGGAGGTGGCGACGCTGGCGGTGACCCAGGCGGGTCTTGGCGTCGCCGAGATCTACCGTGCGGCAAACAACCCGATCGTCGACGGCATCATCAACTATGCGCGGAGCGTGGTTGGGAGCGAGCTGGTGCCGAAGGGCACGGTGGCGGCGCGGCGCGCGCTCGCTGCCCTCAAGCAGGGCCGCCACATCGCCATGCTGGTCGACCAGAAGATGAACGACGGTATCTCCGTGCCGTTCTTCGGCCGCGACGCCATGACCGCGCCGGCGCTCGCGAAATTCGCGCTCCATTTCAGCTGCGCCGTGGTCCCCGTGCGCGTCGACCGCCTGCCCCACGCGCGTTTCCGCATCACCGCCGAGCCGCCGCTTTCCTATCAGCGCAGCGGCGATGCGGAGCGCGACGAGCTCGCGCTGATGACCGATGTCAACCGCGTGCTGGAACGCTGGATCCGCGACAGGCCCGACCACTGGTTCTGGCTGCACCGAAGGTGGCCCGAGTAAGCGACCGCTCAAGCCTCGGCAAACGCAGCGCCAGCAGTTCCGCGCAGACGCGGACCGTCCCCAGCCCACGTGTGGGCCGCGCGCCCGCGTTTAGCGATGCGCCCAGTTGTCGGGGTCGTCGGAATCGCTCGGCGAGAGGCCGAGCACATCGCCCTCCGTGCTGCCGCCCAGTCCCAGCACCGTGCGGTTCGCATAGGCGAAGTAAGCCGTCACCTGATTGATCTCGAGGATCTCGCCGTCGCTGAAGCCCGCCGCGCGCAGAGCCCCGATCTGTGCCGAGCTGACCCCGGCCGGACGCAGCGTGAGCGCCCGCGCGTAGTCGAGCGCCGCCCGCTCGCGTGGGCCGAACGCCTCCGCGAGCTGGCTTTCAGCCAGTGCCTTGCGCATCGCCTCAGCCCGGTTGGGATCGCCGAGCAACCGCGCGAGGCCAGCAGCATGGTGCTCGACGCAATAGCCACAGCCATTGAGCAAGCTGACATAGACCCCGATCGCCTCGAGCAGCCACTTGGGCAGCGTATTCCCCGAATGATGGAGCACACGCTTGTAGATCGCCATGTGCGCCTCAAGCGTGTGCGGTCGCAGGCTGTGCAGCTTCAGGATGTTGTCGACATCGCCATCCGGCCGCAGCACGCGCTCGTAAAGCTCACGCAATTTGCCGCGTGCGGCCGCGACGGAGATGGTCTCGATCCAAGCCATGCTGTGCTCTCCAAGGGGCAGGGCTGAGCTTCCCACATTGCGGCGCCCGGCACTACCCAGCGCTACTGCGGCATCGGCCCCACGAGCAGCTGCGGGTCGATGGCGACGTCGTACCAGTTCAAGCCCCAGTGCAGGTGCGCACCGGTGACGCGGCCCGTGGCGCCGACGGCGCCCACGACGTCGCCCTGCTCGACGTGCTGGCCCACGGTCACGTCGAGGCGCGACATGTGCTGGTAGATGCTGGAGAGGCCGTAGCCGTGATCGACGATCACGGTGCCGCCGGTGAAATAGAGATCGTGCTCGGCGAGGGTCACGGTGCCGGCGCTGTCGGCGTGGACCGGCGTACCCACGGGTGCTGCGATGTCGACGCCCAAGTGCGGCGCGCGCGGCTCCCCGTTGAGGACGCGCTGACTGCCGTAGACGCCGCTGATCGGGCCGGTGACCGGCCATTCGAGCGCCGACTCGAAGGCGAGCTGGTCGCTGTCGGTTTTGCGGACGGCATGGATCTTCTCGATCTCGGCCTTGATGCGCGTCATCAGGGCGGGATCCGGCGTCACCATCTGCGGCGGCAGCCCGTCGATGCGCTGGATCTGGTACTCGCGCTTCTCGAGCGCGATCACCTCGGTCTTCGTGTGGCCGTCCGGAAACGTCGCGGCCAGCTTAACCCTGGCAGGCGCATCGCGGCCGAAGCCCAGAATGAACTTGCCGTCGGGCGCCACACGCACCGCTCGGCCGTCGAGCGCGAGCGTTGTGCCGGGGGGTGCCTCGCCGCGGGCGAACCCCCCTTGGCTCAACACGCCCTCGAGCGTGACCGCATCGTCGGCCGCAGCCGGCGTCGCCAGCGCAAGCAGCAGCGCCGCCGCTTGCGCAAGGCGCCTCACAATAGCTCTCCCTGCGACGAGTCGCTGGGCTTCGGTTTGCGTTTGCGCGGACCCTCGGCCACGACCTCGGCCTTGCCGTCATGGAATTGCAGGCCCAGCCGGGCGCCCGACGGGATCGCGTCGGCGGAGACGATCAGCTTGCCGTCGGGACCCCAGACCAGCACGTAGCCGCGCGCCAGCACGTTCCGGATCGCCTGCTGATGGCTTTCGAGCCGGCCGCCGAGCGCGTGGATGCGCTGCAGCTCCCGGTCGAGGAAGCGGCGCATGGCGTGGCCCATCCGTTCGGGAAGCGCCGAGAGACGCTCGTCCGCTTGGCCGAGCTGGTGTCGCAGCGTCTCCTGTCGTACGCGGGCAGCGAGCGCCGCGAGCCCGTCGCGCTTGACGCGGAGGAATTGCTGGAGCCCGTTGCCGAGCCGCTCGGCGCGGTCGTCGAGGCGCTGCGCCGCCGCCTCCAGCAGCGAACGCGGATCGGGGAGACCGCGGCCGAGGCCCACGATCCGGAGCCGCCGCTCGTCCAGCAGCCGCAGCATCGCGCCCGCCATGCGACCGCCGGCGTTCCCCACCTGCGACAGCAGCTCCAACCGCACGGGCACGGCGATCTCCGCAGCCGCGGTCGGCGTAGGCGCGCGGCGATCGCTCGCGTGGTCGATGAGCGTGGTGTCGGTCTCGTGACCGACCGCGGAGATCAGCGGGATCTTCGAGGCGGCGGCGGCGCGCACCACGATCTCCTCGTTGAAGGCCATCAAATCCTCGAGGCTGCCGCCGCCACGCGCGACGATCAGGAGATCGGGCCGCGGGATGGGGCCGCCCTCGGGGAGCCGGTTGAACCCTTCGATCGCCGCCGCCACCTGCTCCGCCGCGCCCTCGCCCTGCACCGCCACAGGCCAGAGCAGCACCCGGCGCGGGAAGCGATCGGCGAGACGATGCAGGATGTCGCGGATCACCGCGCCCGTGGGCGAGGTCACCACGCCGATCACCTCGGGGAGATAGGGCAGCGGCCGCTTGCGCGACGCATCGAACAGGCCCTCGGCCGCGAGCCGCTTGCGCCGGTCCTCCAGCATCTTGAGAAGCGCGCCCACGCCCGCGAGCTCGATGCGCTCGATCACCAGCTGGTACTTGGAGCGGCCGGGGAAGGTGGTGATCCGCCCGGTGCAGACCACCTCGAGGCCGTCCTCGGGCTTGAGGCTCATCCGCTGCGCGGTCATGCGCCAGATCACCGCGTCGAGCACGGCGTCGGCATCCTTGAGCGAGAGGTAGCAATGGCCGCTGCTGTGGCGCTTGAAGCCGCTGACCTCGCCGCGCACGCGCACATAGGAGAAGCCCTGCTCCAGGCTGCGCTTCACCGCGGCCGAGAGCTCGCTGACGGTGTACTCGGGCAGGTTCGCCCGCGACGGGTCGGTGGCGCCGGCTGCTTCGAGGATGCTTTCGGTCATTGGCGGTCATGATACAAGACGCGGGAGTACGCGAAAACCGGGGCCGGAAAAGCAGCATGCGCATACTCGTCGTGGGATCGGGCGGCCGCGAGCACGCGCTCTGCTGGGCGATCGCGGCCTCGCCGCTCTGCGACCGGCTCTATTGCGCGCCCGGCAATCCCGGGATCGCGGCGGTCGCAACCTGCGTGCCGGTCGGCGCGATGCAGTTCGAGGAGCTCCTGGCGTTCGCGCGCGCGGAGCGGATCGATTTCGTGGTGGTGGGGCCGGAGGCGCCGCTGGTGGCCGGTCTCGCCGACCGGCTCGAGGGCGCGGGCGTCGCGACTTTCGGTCCGAGCGCGCAAGCCGCCGCCCTCGAGGGCTCCAAGGGCTTCACCAAGGATCTCTGCCGCACATACGGCATCCCCACCGCGGCCTACCGGCGATTCACGGACGCCACCGCCGCCAAGGCGTACGTCCGCGCCCAGGGCGCACCGATCGTGGTGAAAGCCGACGGCCTCGCCGCCGGCAAGGGCGTCACGGTCGCCGCGTCCGTCGACGAGGCGGTGGCGGCGATCGACGCGGCGCTCGTCGGTGGCCGGTTCGGCAAGGCGGGCGCCGAGGTCGTGGTGGAGGAATTCCTCGCGGGCGAGGAGGCCAGCGTCTTCGCGCTGGTGGACGGGCGGCACGCACTGCTCCTCGCCTCCGCCCAGGACCATAAGCGCGTCGGCGACGGCGATACCGGTCCCAACACGGGCGGCATGGGCGCCTATTCGCCGGCGCCCTGCGTCACGCCCGAGATCGAGGCCCGGATTCGCCGCGAGATTATCGAGCCCACGGTCGCCGCCATGGCGCGGGAGGGCCGGGCTTTTAAGGGCGTGCTCTACGCCGGCCTCATGCTGACCGCCGGCGGGCCGAAGCTCATCGAGTACAACGTCCGCTTCGGCGATCCCGAATGCCAGGTCCTGCTGCCGCGCCTGAAGAGCGATCTGTTACCGGCCCTGATCGCGGCGCGCGACGGCGTGCTGGGCGACTTTGACCTGCGCTGGCATGAGGACGCCGCGGTCTGCGTCGTGCTGGCGGCGCGAGGCTATCCGGAGGACCCGCTCAGGGGCACGGAGATCCACGGCCTCGAGGCGGCGGCGCAGGAGCCTGGTGTCATCCTGTTTCACGCGGGCACCAAGCGCGAGGGGGAGCGGCTCCTCGCCGACGGCGGCCGCGTCCTCAACGTCGTGGCGCTCGGCGCCGACATTGCGAAGGCGCGGGCGCGCGCCTACGCCGCCGTCGACCGCATCGATTGGCCCGACGGCTTCTGCCGGCACGACATCGCTTGGCGGGCGCTCGCCCGGCGCTGAGGTGGCACCCGCTGACCTACCGGCGAAGCTCGAAGAACCGCTTTAACAGAGCGCCCGCGCGCTCGCCGTCAATCCCGCCGTAGACCTCGGGGCGGTGATGGCAGGTGGGCTGCGAGAAGATGCGCGGTCCGTGCTCCACCCCGCCGCCCTTGGGATCGCTTGCGCCGAAGTAGAGCCGGCGAACGCGTGCGAAGGAAATGGCGCTGGCACACATGGGGCACGGCTCGAGCGTCACGTAGAGATCGCAGTCGGCGAGGCGTGGCGCCCCTTGCCGTTCCGCGGCGGCACGCAATGCCAGCATCTCCGCATGAGCGGTGGGATCGCGAAGCTCCTCGACGCGGTTACCGGCGGCCGCGAGCACCGCGCCGGTCGCGGCATCGACGATCACCGCACCAACGGGCACCTCGCCGCGCTGGGCCGCGTGCTCCGCCTCCGCGAGGGCCAAGGTCATGAAGCCGGGCGCACGGTCTCCGTTCATGGCCTGATTGCCGCCGAGTTGCGCATGCGCTGACGACTCCGCCCCGGATGGTTGCGGCATCCTTATGCCGCGCCTAGAGTGCCCGGCATCGGGTTATCCTCGCAATGGCGCAGCCGGTCATCGGTCTCACCCTCGATGCGGAGCCGCCAGGCGGCTATTCCAAGCTGCCATGGTATGCGCTGCGCGAGAACTACTGCGCGGCGGTGGCGCGCGCGGGCGGATTGCCGGTGCTGCTGCCGCACCAGGTCGAGCAGGCCGGCGGCTACCTCGGCGTCATCGACGGCCTGGTGGTGACCGGCGGCGCCTTCGACGTCGATCCCGCGATTTTCGGCGCCGAGACGCGCCACACCACGGTCAAGACCAAGGACCGCCGCACCGAGTTCGAGCTCGCGGTGACGCGGCTTGCGCTCGCGGCCGACAAGCCCGTGCTCGGCATCTGCGGCGGCGAGCAACTCCTGAACGTGGCGCTCGGCGGCACCCTGATCCAGCACATCCCCGACGAGGTGCCGGGCGCGCTCGTCCACGAGCAGAAGAACCCGCGCCATGAGCCCGGCCATATCGTGCGTTTCGCCGAGGGCACGCGGCTTCGCGAGATCGCTGCCTGCGCAGAGGCGCCGGTCAACAGCACCCATCACCAGGCGGTCAAGGCGCCGGCACCCGGTCTGGTCGTGGACGCGACGGCGCCCGATGGCGTCATCGAGGGCATCGAGGACCCGCGCCGGCGCTTCTGCATCGGCGTGCAGTGGCATCCCGAATATGCGATCAGCGATGCGGACCGGCGGCTGTTCGCCGCCTTCATCGAAGCCGCGCGCTAAACCCATGAGCTCCGCCGCCGCGCCCAAGGGCGAGCGGGTCGCCAAGCTGATGGCGCGCGCGGGGCTCTGCTCGCGGCGCGAGGCCGAGCGCTGGATTGCCGAGGGCCGCGTCAGCCTCGATGGTCGGGTGCTCGAGAGCCCCGCGATCACGGCGACGGAGGCGAGCAATCTCCGCGTCGACGGCAAGCCGCTGCCGCAGAAGGAACCGGCCCGGCTCTGGCGCTACCACAAACCTGCGGGTCTGGTGACCACGCACCGCGACGAGAAAGCGCGGCCGACCGTGTTCGAGCGCCTGCCGCCGGAGCTGCCGCGCGTCGTCTCGGTGGGGCGCCTCGACCTCACCTCGGAGGGCCTCCTGCTGCTCACCAACGACGGCGGTCTCGCGCGGGAACTGGAACTGCCCGCGCGCGGCTGGATCCGGCGCTATCGCGTGCGCGTACATGGCCCCGTGGATGCCGCCAGGCTCAAATCGCTAGAGCATGGACTGACCCTCGACGGCATTTCCTACGGGGCGATCCGCGCGGAGCTCGAGCGCGCCCAGGGCAGCAACGCTTGGCTCGCCGTCTCGTTGCAGGAAGGCAAGAACCGCGAGATCCGCCGCGTGCTCGCGCATCTGGGCCTCGACGTGACGCGGCTCATCCGGATCGCCTACGGACCCTTCCAGCTCGGCCATCTCGCGCGCGGCGCCGTGGACGAGGTGCCGCGCCGCGTGCTGCGCGAGCAGCTGGGTGTCGAGGCCATGCGAGCCCATGCGGATCGTCGCCGGTAAGCACCGCGGCCGGCGCATCGCGGCGCCGCCGGGTGACGCTGTGCGCCCGACCTCGGAGCGGACGCGCGAGGCGCTCTTCAACATCCTCGCCCACGGCCGCTTTGCGCCCGCACCGGTCTTCGAGGCGGCCCGCGTCCTCGACGTCTTCGCGGGCACCGGCGCCTTCGGCCTCGAGGCGCTCTCCCGCGGCGCGCGCTTCGGGACCTTCATCGAGAAGGACCGGCAAGCGCGCGAGGCGCTCGCCGCCAACATCAGGGCGCTCGGCGAGACAAGCCGCACCCGGCTCCTCGCGGCGGACGCGACTGTGCCACCGCGCGCCGACGGTCCCTACGACCTCGTCTTCCTCGATCCGCCCTACCGCAGCGGTCTCGCCCCGCCGGCGCTGGAGGCTTTGTCGCGGACCGGTTGGCTCGGGTCCGACACTCTTGTCATCGTGGAGCTGGCGGCGCGCGAGAACCTCGTGCCGCCCGAGGGATTCGAGATCTTGGAGGAGCGGCGATATGGCGCGGGCCGCCTCGTCTTCCTGCGCATCCGGAGTTGAAGCCGGGAACCTCCCCGGCTAGGCTCTCGACGGACGCAGATCAAGATGCGGTGCTGACCTTGGCTATCTGGAGCCGATCGATCCGGTTGCTTCTCTCGTCGTTCCTGCTCGCGCTCGCTGCGTGCGAGAGCGGCAACAATGAATATCTTCGCGAATTCGCCCACTCCGGTGCCACGCCGGCGAGCTTCTATGTGTGTTACGGCTACAGCTGCAAGTACTCGGCGCGCATAACGCTCCACGAGGAGGAATGGCAGAGTGTGCGCGCGCTCCTCGACCGTCCGTCGACCAATGGGTCGGTCGAGGGCCGCCAGCTCCGCGTGGAGGAGCTGCAAAGCACGCGTGGATTGATCGACCCGCCGAGCGACGAAGCGCTGGAGCGGCGGCGGGTCTCGCTAGCCATGGCGCGTTTCGATCAGCTGGTGGCGGCGCGCATTGGAACTCTCGTCCATCAGCGCCGAGAGTACAATGCGGGCGATCCGAGCCAGTACGATTGCATCGACGAGTCCATCAACACCTGGACCTACCTGACGATCCTCGACCATGAGGGATTGCTGCGCTACCACCACGTCGGCGGGCTCGCCCATGCCGGTACGGTTCTGGATTTCGACGTGCGCAACACCGCGACCTTGGTGGCGACGGCGGACGGCATGAGCTATGCGATCGATCCCACTCTCGTGGACGTCGGCGAGCCGCCACCCGTCGTGAAGTTGCAGAACTGGGTGGCGTCCTACCCGCCGGAGATCTCGAAGTCGGATCAATAACCGGTCAGCGGCGGCCGAACAGCCGCTCGATGTCCGCGAGCTTGAGCTCGACGTAGGTGGGGCGGCCGTGGTTGCACTGGCCGCTGTGGGGCGTCGCCTCCATCTGGCGAAGCAGGGCGTTCATCTCCGCGGAAGTGAGCCGGCGGCCCGCGCGCACGCTGCCGTGGCAGGCGAGGGTGCCGCAGAAGTCCTCGAGCTTCTCCTTGAGCGAGAAGGCCTGGCCGAGCTCGGCGAGCTCGTCCGCGAGGTCGCGCACCAATCCCTGGACATCGATCTCGCCGAGGAGCGCCGGCACCTCGCGCACCACCACGGCGCCCGTGCCGAACGGCTCCAGGACGAGGCCGAGCTCCACGAGCTCCGGCGCGCGCGCGCTCAAGCGCGAAACGGCCGCCTCCTCGAGCTCCACCACTTCCGGGATGAGCAAAAGCTGCCGGGCGACGCCGCTTGCCGCCATGGCTTCTTTCATGCGCTCGTAGACCAGGCGCTCGTGGGCCGCATGCTGATCGACGATCACGATGCCGGTCTCGGTCTGCGCGACGATGTAGGTCTCGTGCACCTGCGCCCGGGCGGCACCCAGGGGGTAGCGCGTCAGATCATCGGCGGGCGCCGCCGCCTCGGCGACGCGCGCCTCCGGCCGGTCGAGGGCGGCGACGACGTCGCCAAGCGGCGCCTGGAACCTGGCGGCGGCCTCGGCGAGGCCGCGTGTCACGGTCACCGCCGGCGCGCCGTAATGCGGGCCGCCGGTTCCCGTCCATGCCGACGGCCGCAGCGACGAGAGCGCGGCCTCCGCGACGGTGGTCGCGGCGCGATGCCCGGCGGCCGCGAGCGCATGCTTCAAGGCGCCGACGATCAGGCCCCGCACCAGCGCCGCGTCGCGGAACCTCACCTCGGCCTTGGCGGGGTGCACGTTCACGTCCACCTCGCCGCCGGGCAGATCCAAGAACAGCACCACCATGGGATGGCGGTCGCGGGCGAGATAGTCCTGGTAGGCGCCGCGCACGGCACCGAGCAGCAGCTTGTCCCGCACCGGGCGGCCGTTGACGAAGAGGTACTGGTCGCGCGCGGTGGCGCGGTTGAGGGTCGGCAGGCCCGCGAGGCCTGTGAGTCGCACGCCCTCGCGCGCGGCATCGATCGGCAGGGCGTTGTCGCCGAAGCTACGGCCGAGCACCGCCGCCAGCCGCTCGCGGCGAGCCGCCTGGGGATCGCGGCCCGCGAGGTCGCCGGCCAGGGCGGGGAGGCGCAGGATCTCGCGGTTGTCCTCGGCGGTGACCGTGAAGGCGATATCGGGGTGCGCCATGGCGAGGCGCTCCACCACATCAACCGCCTGGTCGCGCTCGGCGCGCGGCGTTTTCATGAATTTGAGCCGCGCCGGCGTCGCATAGAAGAGGTCGCGCACCTCGACGCGCGCGCCTTGGGCCTGCGCCGCCGGCTTGACCTCGCCCTTGGTGCCGGCATCGACCGCGACCGACCAGGCCTCGGCGGCGCCGCGCTTGCGGCTGGCGATCGTGAGTCGGCTCACCGCACCGATCGAGGGCAGCGCCTCGCCGCGAAAACCGAGCCAGCGGATGTCCAGGAGATCGTCGTGCGGCAGCTTCGACGTGCAGTGCCGCTCGACCGCGAGCGCGAGCTCCCCGGCGCTCATGCCCTCGCCGTCGTCGCTCACCACGATCAGGCTCTGTCCGCCGTCGTGGAGCGTCACCTCGATCCGGCGCGCGCCGGCATCGATGGCGTTCTCGACCAGCTCCTTCACGGCCGCCGCCGGCCGCTCGATCACCTCGCCCGCGGCGATGCGGTTGACGACGACCGGCGGCAGCTGGCGGAGGGTCATGCCGGCGATCTTGCCCCGGCTTCGCTCATTTCGCCAAGGTCGCGGTCCGCACCCGGCCGCCGCCGCCCCGCACCACGATACCCGCGAGCTGCCGGACGCTCACGGTATTGAGCGGAAACTCCAGCACCACGTGGAGCAGGCTCAGCGCCAGCAACACCGTGAATCCCATGGCATAGTCGTAGAAGTAGAGTCCGGTCGCCGCGGCGCTCAGCGCAACGATCGCCCCGAGTCGCACCGGCGGGATGCGCCGCCAGCCGATCACGTCCGCCTTAATGAACCAGTTGAGATAGTGATAGGTATAAACGAAGGACAGAAGGCCGGTGCTGCGCGAGTCGAAGGCCAGACCCTGCACGTGCAGCACCTGGCCGAGGGCAGGTGCCACTCCGCCGAAGTACCGGAATCCCAGCTGCGCCATCGGCAGGCTGCGCGGCATCGGGCCCGGCGGCACCAAGATTATGAGCGCGATCGCCGTGAGGTAGACCAGCACCAGCGCCGCCTGCGACCGGCTTCCGGCGCGCCAGGCGCCGAGGGTCATGAACACCAGCGTGAACACCGAGACATGGATGAGGGTCGGCAGCAGCACCGCCGAGACCGCGACGAAGTCGTTGCCGGAGGCGAGCGCCGCAGTGATGGCGATCAACATCGCCGCCAGGATCGCGCGCTGCATCCAGCCGATACCGCCGATCGCCAGCGCGGCCCCCACGAAGCCGATCCAGATCAGCAGCCCCGACTGGCGCGCATCCGGTATCCACACCGCTGCCACCGCGATCGCGGCGAGCAGGAGCGCGATCGGTTTCGCCGACAGGAAATAGTTGCGGTCGTGGAGCCACGAGATCTCGGTCAGGTAATGGGCGGGACCGAGGACGGCGTAGGCGATCAGCAGGAGCTCGAAGGGCAGGACATAAGCGAGCGCCAGCGCCGAGAGCATGAGCCCGAGGTGGACCACATCCGCGCGCGGCATCGCTTCCCCCAACTCGTCCTGGCGAGGATAGGCGTCAGGCCGAAAGGGCACAAGAACGCGGGCAGCGGCTCAACCGCCGTCGGGCGTGACCTCCGTGGCACCCTCCAGGCCCATGGGCGCGCCCACGATGACGATCCGGAGCCGGCCGGGGTCAAGGAGCCGCTTGGCGACACGGCGGACATCGTCGACGGTGACCGCCGAGAGCGCCGCCGCGCGGTGCTGGATGTAGTTCATGCCGAGATGCTCCACCTGCAGGCTCACCAGCAGGGCCGCAAGTCGCGTGGTGGTATCGAGGCTCAGCGGGAACGATCCGATGAGGTATTTCTTGGCAGCGTCGAGCTCGGCTTCGGTCGGGCCGTCATCGCGGAAGCGCCGCCATTCCGAGCGCAGAATCTCGAGCATATCGCCGACACGGTCGTTGCGGGTCGCGACCCTCCCGTAGAGGATGCCGGCATGGCGCAGCGGGCTCAGCCCCGCGCCGACGCCGTAGGCGAGGCCTCGCTTCTCACGGATCTCCAGCGTGAGCCGCGAGGTAAGGCCATCGCCGGCCAGGATCTCGTTCATCAGCAGCGCGACATACCAGTCGGGATCGTCGCGCTTGATGCCGCGCTCGCCGAAGACCACCACGCTCTGCGGGATCGGCATGTTGACCACCAGCAACGCGCCCGCGTCGAAGGCCGCGGTGTCGGCGACGACCGCCGGAGCCGCGTGCGCTGGCAGCGCGCCGAATGTGCGGTCGAGGAGTGCTTTCAGCCGCTCCGGCGTGATGTCGCCGACCACGCCCAGGACGAGCTTGTCGCGGCCGAAGCGCTCCGTGACGAAGGCGTGCAGATCCTCGGCCCCGAGTCTGGCGAGACTATCGAGGGTCCCCGCGGAACGCCGACCGTAGGGGTGATCGGGAAAGGCCGTGCGCCGCCAGATGCGATCCGCGATCAACCGCGGCGCCTCGTCCCCCTCCCGCAACTCCGCGGCAACCTGGGTCTTTACGCGCTCGATCGCGGCCGGGTCGAAGCGCGGGCTGCTGAGCGACAGGCGCAGCAGATCGAAGGCCTGATCCGCATTGGCCGAGAGCGTGCGCATGGTGCCGCCGATGGCGTCGTAGGACGCCTCGAAATCGAGGCGGACCGAGAGGTCCTCGACGCGGCTCTTGAAGGCGTGGCTGTCGAGGTCGCCGGCGCCTTCGTCGAGCAGGTCCATGGCGAGGTTGGCACGGCCTTCCCGGCCCGGCGGGTCGAGCGCTGCGCCACCGTCGAATTGGAAGTCCACCGCGATGAGCGGCAGGGTGTGATCCTCGATCAGCCAAGCGGTGATGCCGCCGGGGCTCTTGACCTCGACGATACCGGCGGCGCGCGCCGTGCCCAGCGGCAGCGCGATCGCGAAGAGCAGGGCCAACGCGCGCCAGCGCCTCATGAGCGTTTCTCCGGCAAGAGCACCGCGGTCACCGCCGCGTCGTCCTTCAGCACCTGGCGAGCCACGTCCATGACGTCTTCGGGCGTCACGGCGCCGATCCGTTCGGGCCAGGCCTGGATCTCGTCGAGGGTGCGGCCCGCGACCATCGAGGCACCGATGATGCGCGCGACGCTGGACAGGCTGTCGCGGCTATAGATGGCGCTCGCTTGCAGGCGCGGCTTGACGCGCTCGACCTCCGCCGCCGTGACTCCCTCGCTCAATAGCCGACGGATCTCCGCGACCACCGCGGCCTCGACGTCCGCGATCTCGACGCCATCCTTGGGCTCCGCATAGACGCTGAAACTGCCGGCGCCCCGATAGGGGTCGTAGCCCGCGCCCGTGGAGACCACGAGCTTCTTGTCGATCACCAGGGACTGGTAGAGCCGGGCGCTGTCGCCGCCGCCGAGTATCGCCGCCAGCACCGTGAGCGCGTCCGCGGGCTTGCCGCCGGCCTCGACGTAGCCGGGCGCGACATAGCTCCGGCTCCACTCCGGGCTCGCCACATGGCCGCTCGTCATCTCGAGCCGCATCGTCGCCACCTTGGGCGGCTCCACAAGCGCCGCGTGCTGGGGCACCGGACGCGCCGGGATCGGCCCGTAATAGGTCTCGGCGAGGGCGCGCACGCGCGCCATCTCGACATCGCCCGCGATCACCAGCACCGCGTTGTTGGGGGCGTACCAGGTCGCATAGAACCGGCGCGCGTCCTCGGCGCCGAGACCGCGCATCTCCGTGAGCCAGCCGATCGCCGGCAGGCGGTAGTGGTTGTTCAGGAACAGCACGGCGTTGCGCTGCTCGTCGAGCAGGGCCGCGGGAACGTTGTCGATCCGGGCGCGGCGCTCCTCGATGATCACCTCGCGCTCGGGCGTCACCTGGTCCTCGGTGATCTCGAGGTCGTGCATGCGCTCGGCCTCGAGCTTCATCACGAGCTCCAGCCGATCGGCGGCGACGGTCTGGTAGTAGACGGTGTAGTCCGGCGAGGTGGAGGCGTTCTCGCGGCCGCCGGTCTCGGAGATCAGGCGCGAGAACGCTCCGGGCGGCGTCTCCTTCGTGCCGCGGAACATCAGGTGCTCGACGAAGTGCGCGATGCCGGACTTGCCCGGCGGATCGTCGTAGGCGCCCGCCTTGTACCAGATCATCTGGGTCACCACGGGTGCGCGGTGGAATGGCACCACCACCACCTGGAGACCGTTCGCGAGCGTGAAGCTGTCGGCGTCGAACTGCTTCGCCGACGCCGGCGCGCTGGCGACCAGGACGAGGGCGATGAGAGGCGAAACCAGCGCGCGCACGAGGGGACCGGGAACCACTCAGAAGAGGCTGAAGACGGACGTGCTCTTTTTCCGCTCGATCGTGGGCGTGGGCTGCTCAGTGGCGGTTTGGGACTTGGCGCCGGGCGCGTCGGGCGCCACCGGCGTGCCGGCGGCCTGCGCTTGCTTGATCCGCTCGGCTTCCTTGCTGGGATCGATCACCTGGTCGCTATCGGGCGGTCCGGACTTGCGCCAGAAGAGCAGCTTGTCGACGAAGCCCCGCTGGCTCTCGGGCGTGAGTGCCGTGTCGTCGGCGACGTGCGTGCGGATGTTAGGATCGGCCTTCGGCGCGCCCGCCGCCTGGAGCAGCGCACCCTCGCCGGGGCTGCGCTCAGTTGCCGCGGGCGGCAAGGTCGCCTGCTGTGGCCCTGCCCGGAAGATCGCCTCCTTGGCGCGATCCTGAGCCGCCACGTCCTGGGTGGGTGCGGCACCCGGTTGCGGCGGGCGGAGCGAGTAATCCGGCGGGATCGCCAGAGGCGCCCGCGACACCACCGCAAACTCGTCGGGAATCGACTTCTCCATCCCGAGCGCCCGGCGAAAATCCGAGCACCCACCGAGCATCGTGGCCAGACCCACCGCGGCCAATACGGGAAGCGCAATACCCCTGATACCCATGCCCCTGCTCGCCATGCCCCCCAGGGGTCTGCCCCCAGGCCGTCCCTTAATAAGGCTTTTCGCGCCGATTGAGCAAGGCGTCTAACAGTAGAAGAGCGACCCCCACGGTGATCCCAGAATCCGCGAGGTTGAAGGTCGCGAAGTGCCAGTCGTGCCAGTGGAAATCCAGAAAATCAGTGACCGCGCCCAGGCGCAGCCGGTCGATCACATTGCCGACGGCACCGCCGGCCACCAGCCCGATCCCGGCGGCGACCAAGGGGCTCTGGGTGCGCCATAGCCAGATCAATAGCGCCGCCACGATCACCACGGCGAGCACCGAGAACAACGCCGCGTTCCAGGGCGAGTCCTGATTGAAGAGGCCGAAGCTCATGCCCCGGTTCCAGGTCAGCATGAGGTTGAAGAACGGCGTCACGACGCGTTGCGGCACCGGCGTCGCCGGCGATGGAAACGCCGTGCCAAAATAAGAAACCACCCAGCTCTTGCTGAGCTGGTCCAGCACCACCGTCAGCGCGATGAGCGCGAGGCCGAGACGCCGCGTCACGCGCTTCCGGCGGGCGTGAGCTGGGCGACCGCATCGGCGCAACGACGGCAGAGCTCCGCATGACCGTCGGCGGCGCCGACCTCCGGCAGGACGCGCCAGCAGCGCTGGCATTTCTCGCCGGCGGCGAGCTCGATCACCGCGCCGACGCCCGGCACGTCGGACAGCGTGAAGGCGCTCGCGGGCGGCGGCGCGAAGGCGACCGTGCCCTCCGAAGTGATGCAGAGCTCCGCCAAGTCGACGCCCGGGAGCGCCGCCCGGTACTCCTCAGGCACGTAGAGCCGTGCCGCCCCCTGCAAGCTCGACCCCAGCCGCTTCTGTGCCCGCTCGATCTCGAGGGCGCCCGTCACCACGCGGCGGAGGTCGCGGAGCCGCGCCCATTTCGCGCCGAGCGCGTCGTCGCGCCAGGCCGTGGGCAGCTCGGGATAGAGCTCGAGGTGCACGCTGACCTCGCCGGAATCGCCGTGTCGCGCCAGCCATGCCTCCTCCGCGGTGAAGCAGAGCACGGGTGCCAGCCATCGCGCGAGCGCGTCGAAGGTGCGATCGAGCACCGTGCGCGCCGCGCGCCGGCGGAGCGAGTTGGGCGGATCGCAATAGAGCACGTCCTTGCGGACGTCGAAGTAGAAGGCCGAGAGATCGACGGCGCAGAGGTTGTGCAGCGCGGTGAACATGGTGTGGAAGGCGTAGCTCTGCGACGTCTCGCGCACGAGCGCGTCCGTCTCCGCGAGGCGATGCAGCACCCAGCGCTCGAGCTCCGGCATCTGCGAGGGCTCAACCCGCTCACGCTCGGTGAATCCCGCGAGGTTGCCGAGGAGATAGCGCAGCGTGTTCCGGAGCCGCCGGTAGACGTCGCCCTGGTACTTCAGGATCTCCGGCCCGATACGGAGGTCCTCGGAATAATCGGACGCGACGACCCAGAGCCGGAGGATATCGGCGCCGCTCTTCTCGACGACCTCCTGCGGCGACACCACGTTCCCCAGAGACTTCGACATCTTGCGGCCCTGCTCGTCCAGCACGAAGCCGTGGGTGAGCACGGCGTCGTAGGGCGCGCGGCCGCGCGTGCCGCAGGACTCCAGCAGCGAGGAATGGAACCAGCCGCGATGCTGGTCCGAGCCCTCGAGATAGAGCGAGGCTGGCCATCGGAGGTCCGCGCGCTTCTCGAGCACGTAGCTGTGGCTCGCGCCCGACTCGAACCAGACCTCAACGATGTCGGTCACCTTCTGGTACTTCGCGGGATCGTAGCGGTTGCCGAGGAAACTCGCGGGGTCCGCGGTGAACCAGATGTCGGAACCCCCGCGCTCGATGGCCTCGGCGATCCGGTCCACCACCGCCTGGTCGCGGAGCGGCTCGCCCGTGGCCTTGTCGGTGAAGACGGCGATCGGCACGCCCCAGGCGCGCTGGCGCGAGATGCACCAGTCGGGCCGGCTCTCGATCATGGAGCGGATGCGGTTCTCGCCGGCGGGCGGGACCCACTCGGTATCCGCGATCGCCTGCAACGCGTTCTGCCGGAGACTGTTGGTCTCCATGCTGATGAACCACTGCGGTGTGTTGCGGAAGATCAGCGGCGCCTTGGAGCGCCAGGAGTGCGGATAGCTGTGGGTGAGCTTGCTGCGCGCCAAGAGCCCACCCGCGGCGTCGATCGCAGCCAGCACCCTTTCGTTGGCATCGCCGGGCTTGCCGTTGGGCTTGTAGACCACGGCGCCCGCGAAGAGCGGCACGTGCGGATAGTAGGTGCCGTCACCCGCCACGGTCTGCGGCACTTCGAGCCCGTTCGCGTGGCCCAGCTCGAAGTCGTCGACGCCGTGGCCCGGCGCGATGTGGACGAATCCGGTGCCGTCGGTGTCGGTGACGAAAGTGCCGGGGTAGAGCGCCACGTCGAAGTCGTAGCCCTGGCCGCGCAGAGGATGACGCGTCACGGTGCCGGCTAGTGAGGTTCCTAAAAACGTGGCGACAACGTCGTGCTGCAGGATGTTCGCAACTTTTGCGAAGTCCTCGACGCAGCTCTCGGCCACGCAGAGAAGCTCGCCAATCTGGACGTTCCCGCCACCTTGCTGCGCGCCCAGCTTCGGTCCGTGACTGCCGACCATCTTCGGCCGGATAACCGAGTACTTGAGTTCCGGTCCATAGGCGATGGCGCGATTGCCGGGGAGCGTCCAGGGCGTGGTGGTCCAGATCACCACCGCGGCGCCCGCAAGTGCTGGCGTCGACGGCTTCACCACGGGGAAGCGCACCCAGGCGGTGGTCGAGGTGTGGTCATGATACTCGACCTCGGCATCGGCGAGCGCGGTCCGCTCCACCACCGACCACATCACGGGCTTGGCGCCATGATAGAGCCCGCCGTTCATCAGGAACTTGCCGATCTCGCGGACGATCTGCGCCTCGGACGCTGGCGCCATCGTGAGATAGGGGTGCTCC
Source organism: Allostellaceae bacterium (assembly GCA_035263705.1). GTDB lineage: Bacteria > Pseudomonadota > Alphaproteobacteria > ATCC43930 > CGMCC-115725 > DASZHJ01. Next base: position 4,304 of record DATFRA010000078.1, on the reverse strand, counting down.
CAGTCGCCCTCGACGCCAAGGCGCTTGAACTCGTCACGCTGCACGTCGATCCAGTACTCCGCGAACTCGCGGCACTCCCGTCGGAACTGCGCGATCGGCACGTCGTCCTTGTTCTTCTTCTCGACACGGTACTTCTCCTCGATCTTCCACTCGATCGGAAGACCGTGGCAGTCCCAGCCCGGGACATAGACCGCGTCCTTGCCGAGCTTCTGCTGCACGCGGTTCACCACATCCTTCAGGATCTTGTTGAGGGCATGGCCGATGTGCAGGTTGCCGTTGGCGTAGGGCGGGCCGTCGTGGAGGATGAATTTCTCGCGGCCCTTCAGGGCCGCGCGCTGGCGCTCGTAGAGCCTCATCTCCTGCCAGCGCTTCAAGAGCTGCGGCTCGCGCTTCGGCAGCTCGCCCTTCATGGGAAAGCCGGTCTGCGGCAGGAACACGGTCGGTCGGTAGTCGGTGGCCATGGCTCGTCAGGTCTCGATGATCAGGTCGAGACGCCCGTCGCGGGCGCCTAAGTCGGGGGCGTGCGGGATCCCGGCCCTTAGGAAAGGGCCGGGCGGATAATTCGCGAGCCGATCGCACGCGTCAGCAGAGCCATGGCCGGGACCATAGGGAAGCCGCGATTTTCCGTCAACCAACGGGCTTTTTCGCCGCCAGGATCGCCTGCGCCTGAGCGGCATCGGCGGCGATCTGGGCCTTGAGCTCGTCGAGGCCGGCAAATTTCCGCTCGGGCCGGAGGTGCTCGATCAAGGCGACGCGCAGGTGCTTGCCGTAGAGGTCGTCCGCGAAATCGAACAAGTGCGCCTCAAGGCGCAGGTCCGTGCCGCCCACCGTGGGCCGCGTGCCGAGATTGGCGACGCCGTCGCGCCAGCGCGGCGGTGTCTCGCCCTCGATCTGGACCCGCACGGCATAGACGCCGCCGGCGGGCCGGATGGTGTCCCCGAGGCGGAGGTTCGCCGTGGGAAAACCGATCGTTCGGCCGCGTCGGTCGCCCAGCTCGACGCGGCCGTCGATCTCGAAGGGTCGGCCGAGCAGGATCGCGGCGTCGCGCACCTGGCCCGCCGTCAGTTGCTGGCGAATGCGGGTCGAGGAATAGACCGTGCCGCTCGCGACCCCCAGCGGGGCCACCACGGTGACGCCGAAGCCCCAGCGTTGCCCCAGCTTGCGCAGCACCTCCGGGGTGCCGCCGCGCTGGTGGCCGAAGTGGAAGTCGTAACCCACCACGGCATGGCGCGCAGCGAGCCCCTCGACGATCAGCGTCCGTACGAAGTCGTCCGCTGAGACCTTCGAGAAGTTGAGATCGAACGGCAGCACGAAGAGCAGGTCGACGCCGAGCGCCTCGATGTGATGCGCCTTGGCGCGGAACGGCGTCAGCCGAAAGGGCGGCGCCTCAGGGTGGAACACGTGGTAGGGGTGCGGCTCGAAGGTCAGCACCGAGAGCGGAGCGCCGAGTCCGCGCGCGGTCTCGGCCGCGCGGCCGATCACGATCTGATGGCCCTTGTGGACGCCGTCGAAATTGCCGATCGCCACCACCGAGCCGCGGTCGGCGGGCTCGAGCACGGCCGGGTGACGCAGGATGCGCATGAGGCCGCACGATATCGCGGCCGACGCGAAACCGGTAGTCGGGAAGAACTCCCTAGATCCGCTGCGGCACCAGGACGAGGGCGTCGCCGTCGACCACCACGGTCTCGCCGACCTGGATCACGGTCTTGAGCGCGACGCGTGCCTTCTCGAGGATGATGTCGGTGATGGTGACGTGCGCCTCGATGGTATCGCCGATCCGCACCGGCGCGCGGAAATTCAGATTCTGCTTGAGATAGATCGAGCCTGGCCCGGGCAGCTTCGAGCCGATCACGGTGGAGAGGAAGCTCGCGGTCAGCATGCCGTGGATGATGCGGCCGCCGAAGCGGGTCTTCTCCGCGTATTTCTGGTTCATGTGGACCGGATTGGCGTCGCCCGAGACGCCGGAGAACAAGATGATGTCCGCCTCGGTGACGGTGCGCGCAAAGGTCGCGCTCATGCCCACCGCAAGGTCCTCCAGAAGGTAGCCGCCATCCGGTACCGGGAGGCGCCGCGTATCGTCCATGTGCAAACCCTCACCCTGTGAATGTGCCCGTTCCCTTGCTCGCCCTTCTTCGATATGGCGATTGTGCGCCGCACCTTAAAGCCTGCCGCGGCGCATCGCAACAAAAGCTTAATCTTCAAGGGTAAAGAACGCACTTGCGGTGTGACTTATTCGCAACAGCAAAAAAGAGCTGGCAAGGCCCCGGAAGGGTTCACCGCGGCGGCTGAGGGTCGATCGGCGTCTTGCCGAGCAGGCCCAGGGCCTGCTCCAGCAGGCCCGCAAATCCCAGGAGCTCGCCGTCGCCGTAGGGCCGCCCCACCATCTGGAGCCCCACCGGCAACCCGCTCTGGGTGAATCCGCAGGGGAGCGACAGCGCCGGGCAACCCGTGAGCGTCACCGCATAGGTGATGCCGAGCCAGTCCCAATACGTCTGGAACCGATGGTCGCCGACCGATTCGACATAGCGCTGGTCGACGTCGAAGGGCGGCACGATTACGGTCGGTGTCAGCAGGAGATCGTAGCTTTCGAAATACTTGACCACCCGCTGGTAGAGCGCCTCGCGCTCGCGAGCGGCGCGGCCGATCTCGTCGGCGCCGAGATTGAGCCCCGCCTCGATGTTGGCGACGATGTCGGGCTTGAGCCGCGCGCGGTGCTCGGCGTAGAGCGGGCTGAGGTTGGTCACATAGCGCTGGGCGCGCAACACGCCGAAGATCTCGCGGGCGCCGGCGAAGTCCGGTGCCGCCGCCTCGACCGTGGCGCCGAGCTCAGACCACTTCCGAGCCGCCGCCTCCGCGATCCCCTGCACTTCCGGATCGACCGGCAGGAAGCCGAGGTCAGGCGAGTAGCCGACCTTCTTCGGCTTCCCGGGCCGGCGCACGCGCTCGAGGAACGAGCGCCGCGGCGGCGGCCGGGACAGCGGATCGCGGGGATCGAAGCCCGCCATCGCATCGAGCATCAGTGCCACGTCCGCGACCGTGCGGGCCATCGGGCCGCTGACGCCCAGCGTATCGAAGGCGCCATGGGCCGGCCCCTGCGCTACCCAGCCCGGGCTCGGCCGCATGCCCACCACCGAGCAGAAGCTCGCGGGGATGCGCAAGCTGCCGCCGAGGTCGCTGCCGTTCGCGAGCCATACCATGCCGGTCGCCAGCGCCACCGCCGAGCCGCCCGACGAGCCGCCGCAGGTGAGTGCGGTATTCCAGGGGTTGCGTGTCTTGCCGAACACCTCGTTGAAGGTATTGGCGCCGGCGCCGAACTCGGAGGTGTTGGAGCGCGCGACCACGATGCCGCCGCGCTTCTCGAGCGTCTCGACCTGGATGTCCGACGTCTCCGGCACGAAATCCGCGAAGATCGGCGAGCCCGAGGTCGAGCGCACGCCGGTCACGTTCATGAGGTCCTTGATGGCGATCGGCAGACCGCCGAGCCAGCCGGGTGCGCCGCGCTCGACCTTCGTACCGCCCATGCGTCGCGCGTGGTCGCGCGCATGCTCGACGCAGATCGTGGGAAGCGCGTTCACGGCGGGATCGACCGCGCGGATGCGCGCCAGCGACGCGTCGATCAGCTCCGAGGGCGTGACCTCGCCCTTGCGCAGCAGTTCCACCACCTCGACGGCGGTGCGCCGGATCAGCACGTCGCCTTCGGCCATCTGGAGACTCCCTGACGCGGATGCGCGCGCGGACGCTAGCGACAGGAGCCGAGCTGCGTCAACCGCGGGCCTTCGCTCGCGGGGTCCGCGAGGGTAAGCTCCGCCCGCATGGATTCCGCGGGGAGATTTTCTGGACCCATGGACTCGGACGCCGCCGCGCCGCTTCGTGAGGCCTGGTATTTCGCGCTGCCGGGGCGCGTGCTCCCGCCCGGCCGGATGGCGGCCAAGACCCTGCTGGGCGAGCCGCTGATCCTCGGCCGCGCGCGCAACGGCGAGGTCTGGGCGCTCCGCGACATCTGCCCGCACCGCGGCATTCCCCTCCACTTCGGGCGTTTCGATGGCGCGGAGATCGAGTGCTGCTATCACGGCTGGCGCTTCGACCCCAGCGGCCGCTGCACCGCGATCCCGTCGCTGACGGAGGGCCAGGCGTTCGACGCGGGAAAAATCCGCGTGAAGGCCTATCCCGCGCGCGAGGTGCAGGGAAACATCTGGGTCTATGCGGGCGACGATCCCTCCACCGCGCCGGAAATACCGGAGGTGCCCGACCTCGGCGCGGACGCGACGCCGGAGATGTTCGAGAGCGTGCGCTTCCCCTGCCCG
>DATFRA010000077.1:0-3620 GCA_035263705.1 Allostellaceae bacterium | reverse complement strand
TCCGAAACAAAGGCATAGTGATGCGGCATTTCCACTATCCCAACCGCTCGCTCGCGGTGGCGGGCGAAGCCATGGCGGCGACCTCGCATCCGCTCGCGACGCTCACGGCGATCGAGACGCTGAAGGCGGGCGGCAATGCGGCCGATGCCGCGATCGCCGCTGCCGCGCTGCTCGCGGTGGTCGAGCCCGCCATGACCGGCATCGGCGGCGATTGCTTCGTGCTCTACGCGCCGAAGGGCGGCTTGCCTATCGCCTATAACGGCTCCGGCAGCGCGCCCAAGGCGGCGGAGCTCGGCTGGTATCGCGATCGGAATTTTTCCGAGATCCCCATCGAGTCTCCGCATGCCGTGACGGTCCCGGGCGCCATCGAGGCGTGGTTCCGGCTGCAGCATGATCACGGTGTGAAGGAGATGGCGGGACTGCTCCAGCCGGCCATTCGCGCCGCGGAGTCGGGCGTGCGCATCGAGCCGCGGGTCGCCTTCGATTGGGCGATCGGTGTGGAAAAGCTGAGACTTGACCCCGCGAGCTGCGCCGTTTTCCTGGAGCATGGCGAGGCACCGCGCACGGGCGACCTGCACCGGCAACCGCTCTTGGCCGAGACGCTGCGGAAAATCGCCCAAGGCGGACCCAAGGCGTTCTACCAAGGCGCGGTTGCAGCCGACATGGTGACGAAGCTGCGTGCGCTCGGCGGCCTCCACACCGAGGAGGATTTCGCGGCGGCGGAAGGCGAGTATGTAACGCCGATCTCGGCGCCGTACCGCGGCTATCGCGTCTACGAATGCCCGCCTAATGGCCAGGGCCTGATCGCGCTGATGATCTTGCGGACGCTGGAGGCTTACGAACTCGGCGACGGCAAGTGGAGCGATGCGGACCGGCATCATCTGCTGGCGGAGGCGACCAAAGCGGCCTATCGCGTGCGTGACGCGTTCGTCGGCGATCCCCGGGCCATGACCGTGCCGGTGGACGAACTCCTGTCGGACGCGCGCGCCGCACGCACCCGCGGCAAGATCCGCCTCGACCGCGCGTCGGAGCTGGTCGACTGGGACGAGCCCGAGCACAAGGACACCGTCTACCTCACCGTCGTCGATCGCGACCGCAATGCGATCTCCTTCATCAACTCGCTGTTCCATGATTTCGGCTCGGGCATCACCGCGCCCAAGAGCGGCGTGCTCCTGCACAGCCGTGGCCATATGTTCCGAACCATCGCCGGCCATCCCAATGCGATCGGGGCGCGCAAGCGGCCGTTGCATACCATCATTCCCGGCCTCCTGGTGAAGAACGAGCGCGCGGTGATGCCGTTCGGCGTCATGGGCGGCAACTACCAGGCAACCGGCCACGCGATGCTCCTGATGCACGTGCTGGATCGCGGCTTGGACGTGCAAACGGCGCTGGAGGAGCCGCGCAGCTTCGCGTTCCAAGGGAAGCTCCAGCTCGAAGCCACCGTGGATGCCGATGTCGCAGTGGAGCTGGCGCGTCGCGGCCACAGACTGGAGGAGCTGGTCAAGCCGCATGGCGCCGGCCAGGGGATCTGGATCGACCACGAGCGCGGCGTCTTGCTGGGCGGATCGGACCCGCGCAAGGACGGCTGCGCGCTCGGCTATTAGGGAATGGCAGGCATGATCACCATCGACCTCACCGGAAAGACCGCGCTCGTCACGGGCGGCGCCTCTGGCATCGGCCTCGCAGCGGTCGAACTATTCGCTCGCGCGGGCGCCACTGTCGCAATCAACCACCTGCCGGAGGATCCTCGAGGTGACCAGGAGGTGAAACGGCTGCAGGCGGCGGGGCACTGCGTGGTCGCGGCACCCGGCAATGTCGGCAAGGCGGGCGAGGCCGAGCACATGGTGGCGGCGGCGATCGACCGCCTCGGCCGGCTCGACTATCTCGTCAACAACGCGGGCACGCCGGCGACGACCAAGCCGATCGAGTTCAACGACCTCGATGCCATGACCGAGGAATTCTGGAGCGCCATCCTCTCGACCAACCTAATCGGTCCGTTTCGTTGCGCGCATGCGGCGGCACGCGCGCTCAAGGCCGCAAAGGGCGCCGTCTGCAACACAGCGTCGGTCGCCGGATTGGGGATCGTCGGCAGCAGCGTGGCCTACGGCGCGAGCAAGGCCGGACTCATCAATCTCACGAAGAGCCTCGCTCGCGTGCTGGCGCCGGAGGCGCGGGTCAACGCGGTGGCGCCCGGTTTCGTTGACTCGCCTTGGACCAAGGCCTGGCCGGAGGAGCGCAAGGCCGACTATGCCAGCAAGGCGATGCTTCGCCGCGTCTGCAAGCCCGAAGACATCGCGGAGGTGATCTTCTTCCTGTGCACGGGCGCGGCCCTGGTCACGGGGCAGACTATCGTCGTCGACGGCGGCATGGCATAGGCCCGGTGATGCAGAACCTCAACATCAACGGCGACCGGCTCTGGCAGTCGCTGATGGAGATGGCGAAGATCGGCGCCACCGAGAAAGGCGGCGTCTGCCGCCTGGCGCTGAGCGATCTCGACAAGGCGGGCCGCGAGCTCTTCATCCGCTGGTGCGAGCAGGCGGGCTGCGCCGTGAGCGTCGACCGCATGGGCAATATCTTCGCCCGCAGGCGTGGCCGGAATCCGAAATTGCCACCGGTGCTCACGGGCAGCCACCTCGACACGCAGCCGACCGGCGGCCGGTTCGACGGCGTCTACGGCGTGCTCGCCGGGCTCGAAGTGATCCGTACCCTCAATGACCTCGACTACGAGACGGAGGCGCCTGTTGAAGTGGTCTGCTGGACCAACGAGGAGGGCTCGCGCTTCTCGCCGCCGATGGTGGGCTCCGGCGTGTTCGCGGGCGTGTTCGATCTCAAGTACGGACTCGAGCGGCCCGACAACGTCACGGGCGTGAAGCTCGGCGCCGAGCTCGAGCGCATTGGCTTCGCGGGAGAGGCGAAGGTCGGCGGCCGCGAGGTCGCCGCCTATTTCGAGGCGCACATCGAGCAAGGACCGATCCTCGAGGATCAGCAGAAGCCCGTTGGCGTGGTCACGGGCGCCCAGGGCCAGCGCTGGTACGAGATCACCGTGACGGGGCAGGAGGCCCATGCGGGCCCCACGCCCATGCGCAAGCGCCGCGACGCGCTCGTTGGGAGTGCTCGCATGATCGATGCGGTGAACCGCATCGGCCTCGCGCACTCGCCGCATGCCTGTGCAACGGTGGGCTTCGTGCAAGTGAGCCCGAACTCGCGCAACACGATCCCGGGCCGCGTCTTCTTCACCGTGGATTTCCGGCACCCCGAGGACGCCGTGCTGACGCAGATGGACAAGGAGCTGCGCGCGGCGTGCGCCGAGATCGCCGGCGCGATCGGCCTCGCGGCCGAGGTGAAGGAATTCTGGTATTTCCCGCCCACGCCCTTCGACAAGTTCTGCGTCGCGGGCGTGCGCAAGGCGACCGAAGCGCTCGGCTATCCGCACATGGACATCATCAGCGGCGCAGGCCACGACGCCGTCTACATGGCGCGCGTTGCGCCCACGGCGATGATCTTCGTGCCCTGCGTCGGCGGCATCAGCCATAACGAGATCGAGGACGCCAAGCCCGAGGATCTCGCCATGGGCTGCGCGGTCCTGCTGAACGCAGTGCTCGAGCGCGCCAATGCCGGCG
>DATFRA010000076.1:0-2184 GCA_035263705.1 Allostellaceae bacterium | reverse complement strand
CAGCTCCTCCCAGATGCGCGCGTCCGGCCAGTTGTCGATGTCCTCGTTGGGCGCGCATTGCAGGTAGAGCCGCGCCAGCGTGGGCGAGCGCATGGTGAACAGCGCGAAGCCGCGGTCGTGATAGGTGTAGATCAGCTCGTCCTCGGGCGGCGGCGATTCCGACAGGATGCCCAGCCAGCCGAACGGATATTCGCGCTCGAACGTCTGCAGCACCCCGGCCGGAAAGCTCGGGCGGCAGATGCCATGGAAACCGTCACACCCGCCGATGAAATCGCAGTCGATCTCGCGCGCCGCGCCGCCGTGGCGGAAGCGGATCTTCGGCGCGCCGCGCTCGAAATCGTGGATGCTGACGTCCTCGACCTCGAACAGAATCTGTTCGCCGTCGGCGAGAAGCCGCGCCACCAGGTCCTTCACCACTTCCTGCTGCCCATAGATCGTGACGCCCTTGCCGATCAGCGAACGGAAATCGATGTGGTGCAGCGCGCCCTCGAAATTGAGGTAGATGCCGCGGTGGACCATGCCCTCGCGCCGCATGCGCTCGCCGACGCCCAGCTCGATCAGCAGGTCGTCCACCCACTGCTCAAGCAGCCCCGCGCGGATGCGGTGCTCGATGTAGTCGCGGCTGCGGTTCTCGATGATGATCGAATCGATGCCGATGCGGCGCAGCAGCAGCGCGAGCACGAGCCCGGCCGGCCCGGCGCCCACGATGCCTACCTGGGTGCGCATGCTCCCTCCTCGGTGTGTTCCTCGGTGTGTTCCTCGGTGTGTTTCTCGGTGTGTTTCTTGCATTTGCCGCGACCCTATCGGGCGCGTTGCGGCGCGGAAGGGACGGAAGCCGGAAAGACTTGGACGTTTTCGGTGCCGCTCGCGCGGTGGCGCCCGACCGATACCGGTTCGCCGACAAGGACATGCGTCGGCAAGCGGGGTTCCGGAACCGGCCTCGCGGGATGCGTGCGGGCGGCCCTCGGCGACGCGTCAAGGCAGCGTCGCGGCCCCATCAATTGCAAAAAAATCGTGACACCGGATTAACTTAATGCCCCCCGCCAGCATTGACTTTGCGCGCCGCGGCACTATGTTCGGCGCGAACGGCACGATGACATTCGGCCGCCTCCCCCGCGCACAACCAACGTCGTTCACGTTTCCGGCGCGGCCTGGAATATCCGGGCGGTCATAATTCGAGGCTACATGTCCTTCGCCCATCTCGGCTTGTCCGACAAGGTTCTCGCCGCCGTCGCTGCGGCCGGCTACACGACCCCCACCCCGATCCAAGACCAGGCCATTCCGCACGTGCTCGCGCGCAAGGACGTGCTCGGCATCGCACAGACCGGCACCGGCAAGACCGCGGCCTTCGTGCTGCCGATGCTCACGATGCTCGAGCAGGGCCGCGCCCGCGCGCGCATGCCGCGCACGCTCATTCTCGAGCCGACGCGCGAACTCGCCGCGCAGGTCGAGGAGAGCTTCAACAAATACGGCGCCAAGCAGAAGCTCAACGTCGCCCTGCTGATCGGCGGCGTTTCGTTCGACGACCAGGATTCCAAGCTCACGCGCGGCGTCGACGTCCTCATCGCGACGCCCGGCCGTCTGCTCGATCACTTCGAGCGCGGGCGCCTGCTGCTCACCGGCGTCGAGCTTCTCGTCATCGACGAGGCTGACCGCATGCTCGACATGGGATTCATCCCGGACATCGAGCGCATCTGCAAGCTCGTGCCTTTCACGCGCCAGACGCTGTTCTTCACCGCCACCATGCCGCCCGAGATCCGGCGCATCACCGAGCAGTTCCTGCACAATCCGGTCAAGGTCGAGGTCGCCCGCCCCGCCACCACGGTCGCGACGACCACGCAGAACCTGGTCAAGACCGGCCGCGAGCCGCACGACAAGCGCGACACGCTGCGCCGGCTGATCCGCGCCGCGGACGGCCTCAAGAACGCGATCATCTTCTGCAACCGCAAGCGCGAGGTCGCGCTGCTCCATCGCTCCCTCGTCAAGCACGGTTTCTCGGCGGTCGCGCTGCATGGCGACATGGACCAGCCGGCACGCATGGCCGCGCTCGAACAGTTCCGCCGCGGCGAGGTCAGCCTGCTGGTCGCCTCCGACGTCGCGGCGCGCGGGCTCGATATCCCGGACGTGAGCCACGTGTTCAACTTCGACGTCCCGCATCACCCCGACGACTACGTCCACCGTATC
>DATFRA010000075.1:0-7135 GCA_035263705.1 Allostellaceae bacterium | reverse complement strand
GTGCATCGGCGGGGCGTTTCGGAGGTGCCTGGGCTGTACTTCCTGGGGCTGTCCTGGCTGTCGCGACGGGCTTCCGCCTTCATCTGGGGCGTTTGGCACGATGCCAAATACCTGGCGGGCCATATCGCCGCCCGCGGCTAGCAGCGGCGCGTTACCGAAGTGAGCGGAAGCTCTCGACGCGCTGGAGCGCATCGCCGGCCTGTGTGGTATGCTCGAAATGACTGCGTAGTGCGGCTGCGCGCGGCCGCCGAGTGAACCCGGGATCACGAAGGGGGGCAATATGGACTATCCCTATGATGTCGGCGCCTACTCCCGCAAGGTGACCACCAAATCCGCGGATGCTCAGCGCTGGTTCGACCGCGGCCTCAACTGGTGCTTCGGCTTTCACCATGAGGAAGCCGTCGCCTGCTTCGAGAAGGCGCTGGCGATCGATCCGAAATGCGCCATTGCGCATTGGGGCGTCGGCTACGCGGCGGGTCCGAACTACAACTTCCCCTGGGAGCTGCAGGATCCCGCCGGCAAGGCCAAGGCGCTCGCCCGTGCCTATGACTCCGCCCGCGCTGCTCTCGCGCTGGCGGACGGCGTCACCGCGCCGGAGCGCGCGCTGATCGAGGCGCTGCCCGCACGCTATCCGCAGCGCGAGCCCATGGACGACCAGCGCCCCTGGAACGACGCCTTCGCCGATGCGATGCGCCAGGCATACCGGGCGCATCCCGACGATCTCGACGTGCGGTGCATCTTCGTCGAGGCGATCATGAACCGCACGCCTTGGAAGATGTGGGACCAGCGTACCGGCGAGCCCGCGCCCAATGCCGGTACGCTCGAGGCGCGCGAGGCGCTTGAGACTGCCTTCCGCGATGCGCCGGGCGCGATGAGCCATCCCGGCCTCCTGCACCTCCACGTCCACCTGATGGAGATGTCGCCGCATCCGGAGGTCGCGCTGGTCACCGGCGACCGGTTGCGCGAGGTGAGCCCCGACATGGGCCACCTCGTCCACATGCCGACCCACATCGACGTGCAATGCGGCCACTACCGCGATGCCATGCACTGGAACCAGAAGGCGATCATCGCGGACCGCAAGTTCTACGACCGCGCCGGCCCCTTGAACTTCTACTCGGGCTACCGCGTGCACAACTATCACTTCGCCGCCTACGGCGCGATGTTCCTGGGCCAGTACGCGCCCGCGATCGCCGCCGCCGACGAGCTGATCGAGACCATGCCCGAGGACTTGCTGCGCATCCCATCGCCGCCCATGGCGGATTTCTTCGAGAGCTATGTTTCGATCCGACAGCACGTCCTCATCCGCTTCGGCAAATGGCGGGAGATCATCGCGCAGGATCTGCCGCGGGATCCCGATCTCTACTGCAACACCGTAGCGATGATGCACTACGCCAAGGGCGTCGCGCACGCCGCGCTCGGCGACGTATCGGCGGCGGAGGCGGAACAGGGGCTGTTCCGCGCAGCCGCGAAACGGGTGCCCGAATCCCGCCACCTCCACAACGTGCCCTGCGTGCAGCTGGTCGCCGTGGCCGAGGAGATGCTTGCGGGCGAGATCGCCTACCGCCGCGGTCAGCACGACGCGGCGTTCGCCCGGCTCCGCGCCGCCGTCGCGCTGGAGGACGCGCTACCCTACGACGAGCCCTGGGGCTGGATGCAGCCGGTCCGCCACGCGCTCGGCGCGCTGCTGCTGGAGCAGGGCCGCGCCGCGGAGGCCGAGAAAGTCTATCGCGAAGACCTTGGCCTGGGCGGCGCGCTGCCCCGTGCGCAGATCCACCCGGACAATCTATGGGCGCTCCGAGGGCTGCTCGACTGCCTCGACCGGCGCGGCGAGACGGCGGAGGCCAAGATGATCCGCCAGCGCCTGGAGCTTGCCGCCGCCCGCGCGGACTTGCCGGTGTCGGTGTCCTGCTTCTGCGCCGGCGCCCCTCGTTAGCGAGCCCGGGAGTCTCTTGCTCGACTTTGCTGGCCCGCGCCCCATCTGATATATCCGCGGGCTCAATCGGGCGCCTCACGCGCCGGCCAGGAGGCCATTATTATGGGTCTGAGCGAGCAGGTGAAACGCATTCTCGACGGGTACGAGAGTGACAATCCCGGCACCAAGGGGAACCTCGCGCGGATTTTGATGCAGGGCCGGCTCGGCGGCACCGGCAAGCTGGTGATCCTGCCGGTGGACCAGGGCTTCGAGCACGGGCCCGCCCGCAGCTTCGCGCCAAACCCGCCGGCCTACGATCCTCACTATCATTTCAAGCTCGCGATCGACGCCGGCCTCAACGCCTACGCTGCACCGCTGGGGTTCCTGGAAGGCGGTGCCGCCACCTTCGCCGGCGCCATTCCCACCATCCTCAAGGTCAACAGCGCCAACAGCATGGCGCGCGCCAAGGAGGCGCCGACCCAGGCGATCACCGCCGGCGTGAAGGACGCGCTCCGCCTCGGCTGCTCAGCCATCGGGTACACCATCTATCCCGGCTCCGACCTCGCCTACGACATGATGAGCGACGTCGCGGAGCTCGCGCGCGAGGCCAAGGCCAACGGGCTCGCGGTGGTGATCTGGTCCTATCCGCGCGGCGGCAATCTGTCGAAGCCCGGCGAGACCGCGATCGACATCTGCGCCTACGCCGCGCACATGGCGGCGCTCCTGGGCGCGCACATCATCAAGGTGAAGCTGCCGAGCGAGCATCTCGAGCTCGAGGCGGCCAAGAAGGTCTACGAGACGCAGAAGATCGACATCCGCACGCTGGGATCGCGCGTCCGCCACGTGGTGCAGTCCTGCTTCGCGGGGCGGCGCGTCGTGGTGTTCTCGGGCGGCGAGGCCAAGGACCTCGACGGCCTCTACAACGAGGTCCGCGCGATCCGTGACGGCGGCGGCAATGGTTCGATCATAGGCCGCAACACCTTCCAGCGCCCGCGCGAGGATGCGCTCAAGATGCTGGACACCATCATCCAGATCTACCAGGGCAAGGCTTGATCGCCGCCGACGAGAGGACGCGCCTCTACCTCGTCACGCCTGCCGCGCTCGATCCCACGGACTTCCGCGACCGGCTCGCCGCGGCGCTCGACGCCGGTGACGTCGCGGCGGTGCAGCTCCGCCTGAAGGATATCGACGACGACGCGATCCGCCGCGCCTGCGACGCGCTCAGGCCGGTGGCGCAGGAGCGCGGCGTCGCCTTCCTGCTGAACGATCGGCCCGACCTCGCCGCCGAGACCGGCTGTGATGGCGTCCATGTGGGTCAGCAGGACACGCCTTACGCCGAGACGCGCGCGCTTATGGGAGAGACCCGCATCGTCGGCGTCACGTGCCACGCGAGCCGCGACCTCGCCATGGAAGCCGCCGAGGCCGGCGCCGACTACGTCGCCTTCGGCGCCTTCTTCCCGACCACGACGAAAGTGAGCGGCCACCGCGCCGATCTCGAGATCCTCCGCTGGTGGTCGGAGATCATGACGGTTCCTTGTGTCGCCATCGGCGGCATCACGCCCGAGAATTGCGGACCGCTCGTTGCCGCCGGCGCCGATTTCCTGGCGGTGGTATCCGCGGTCTGGAACGCGCCCGAGGGACCCGCGTCCGCAGTGAAGGCTTTCGAACGCGCGATCGCCAGCGCTCGGTAAGCGGCTGGCCGCTACGCCACCGGCGCCCAGAGCACGTCCTCGATCCGTTCGGCGCCGGTCGCGAGCATCACCAGGCGGTCGAAACCCAGGGCGATGCCGGCGGATGGCGGCATGCCCAGCGCGAGCGCGGCGAGGAAATCTTCGTCGATCGGATAGGAAAAGCCGTAGCGCGCCTGCTTCCTCGCCTGGTCCTCTTGGAAGCGCCGGCGCTGCACGGCGGCGTCGGTGAGCTCGCCGAAGGCGTTCGCGAGCTCGAGGCCGCAGACATAGATCTCGAAGCGCTCGGCGAGGCGCGGATCCTCCGGCTTCGGCCGCGCCAGCGCCGCCATCGAGATCGGATAGTCCATGAGGATGGTGGGCGCACCGACGCCGAGCTCCGGCTCGATGCGCGCGAGGAAGATCCGGAAGAACAGGTCTTCCCAGTCATCGCCCGCATGCGGCGCGATGCCGAGCGGCCGCGCGGCGTCCGCGAGCCGCTGGAGGCTCGGGCTCGCGGGATCGGGCGCGGTCGCCAACAGGTCGATCCCGCACCAGCGCTCGAACGTCTCCGCGACGGTGAGGCGCTGCCAGGGCGCGCGCGGGTCGGCGGTCTTTCCCTGCCATCGAAGGGCCGCTCCCCCGGCCGCCACGAGTACGTCGCGCAGCAATCCCTCGCAGTCCGCCATGAGGTCGCGATAGCCGGCCTGCGCGCGATACCACTCGAGCATGGTGAACTCGGGATGATGCGTGGCACTCCGCTCGCCATTGCGGAACACGCGGGCGAGCTGGAAGAGCCGCGGCACCCCCGCCACCAGCAGCTTCTTCATCGCGAATTCGGGCGAGGTGTGGAGATAGCGCGTCCGCCTCCCTTCGCCGGGTTCGTCGAGCCTGGTCTCGAAGGCCATCAGATGCGGCTCCATGCCCGGGCACACCTGCAGCGCCGGCGTCTCCGCCTCGACGAAATCGCGTGCCGTGAAGAAAGCCCGTGTCGCCGCCACGATGCGCCCGCGCGCCGCCAGGAAATCGCGCTTGCGCGCGAAGCGGTCCGGCCGCCACCAGGCGTCGTGGGTCCCGGTCACCGCCGCACCGACCTAGTTTCCGCATCCTCGCACCGACCATCTCCCACACTCGTCATGCCCGGGCTTGTCCCGGGCATCCACGTTTTCTTCCGTCTCGAGGGAACACATGGATGGCCGGGACAAGCCCGGCCATGACGGTCCGGGATGGAAAGCAAAGCGCGGGATGAGTTGGGCATCCTCAAAACTGAAAGAGATTCGTGAGGTCCCCGATCGCGGGCCGATTCAGCGGTACATAGGGCTCGGCGGCGGTCGCCACGGGGTTCGGCAGATTGTCGCGGCTGCGCGGGGAGAGTGGCTTCAGGGCCCAGTTCATCTCGATGAATTTCAGGATCGACGCATGGTCGTAATAGGTATGATCGACGAAACCGGGCTTGGCGAAGCGCGAGATCGCGAGGAACGGGATCCGCGTGCCGTCGCCGAAGAAATCCAGGATCTGGATGTAGCCGGAATCGTAATAGCCGCCGCCTTCGTCCGTCGTTACCAGGATCGCTGCGTCAATCCAGATGTCGGGATGCGCCTCAACCTTCGCGACGAGGTCCTTGACGAAGGCCTCGTAGCGCGCCGCATAGGAATAGGCGGGATGGCCCGATTCCGGATTGGGCGGCGTGACGAAGGCGACCGCTGGCATGTCCTCGGGTGATGCGAGGTCGCGGTCGAGCTCGGCGAGGCTCACAAGGTTCGCCTTGAGCGGTCCGGTCATGATCGCGGTCGAGTGCGTGAAGGGATCGCAGATGTCGCAGTAGAGCTCCTTCACGATACCATCGGCCGTGCGACCGCCCTGGTACCATTTCCAAGTCACGCCTTTCGCCGCGAGCGCCTCGCCGATGGTGGGCGCCACCTGCGGCGGCAGCGTGTACTGGTCGGCGCCGAGCGGCTTGCGCTCGCCCGCGTAGTTGAATCCGGTGCCGTAGTTGTTGACGAGGTAAAAGGCGCCGGGCTCGCAGTTGCCATCGTTGAAGGTCTTGTAGGGCAGCGAGCCCAGATAATCGCGGATCGTCTTGACGCCGGGCTGGCTCGCGTCGGCGCATTGGACGTAGGAGCCAGACCGGTAGCCGGATTGCGTGTACCAGTTGTTGGTCCCGGGGCGCGGATCCGGGTTCTCGATCTGGTTCACAGGCGGCGCGGCGATCCTGCCCTCGAGCAGATAAGGCGCGGCGTCCGCGGTGCTGAGCGCGATGTAATTGGCGCCGGTGCCGCCCATCACGGGCTGATGATAATTGTCGGCCAGCGCGTAGGTGCGCGCGAGCTCTCGGAAGGTGGCCGCGTCGCCCTGGGCCATGTTGTAGAAACCCATGGCGACGCCACCCTGGTTCGTGCTCGAGCCCGGATCGTCGCGCTTCTGCGAGCCTTCGCCCGAGGTGGCGGCAACCCAGACGAAGAGGTCCCTCCGGCCGCCGTCGACCTGCTGCCACATCTGGAAGAAGCGGTGCACGGGATCGCCCACCGCTGCGGTCCACTCGGCATAGCGCGTGATCGGGAACGGCCCGTTCGGCAGGCTCGCGGGGAAACGCTTGTCCGGCTGGAACTTCGGCTGATCGAGCGCATAAGTCGTCCCGGGCTGCGGCAGGTGCCTGTAGGCACCCGTTTTCTGCGGCGTCACCAGATAGCGGTCGCGCACCGAGGCAAGGCGCTGTGCCGCCAGCCCGAAATACGCGCCCGGCGAGCCGTCCGCTTTCACGATCCCCTTCGAGAGCAGGTTCGCCACCGTCTGCCCCGGTGGCGGTTCGTAAGTTCCGAAGAGGTTGTCGAAACTCATGTTCTCTCCGACCACCACGATCAGATGCCGGATCGGCGTTTTGGCGATCGGCGGCGGCGAGGTCGGCGCGTTACAGCCCACGGCAGCGAGCGCGAGCGCGCTCGCGAGCACGGCAATGGGGCGGCGACGGATCATTGGGGCGGCCTCCGGGATGACACTGCGCTGACGGCGCTCGAATTGCCAAGCCCCTCTTCCCTCCACGGGGCCAAGCTGGTAGGAAGCTGCGCCCGCGGCGGCGGCCGAGGCAAAGCCTTCGGCTCGCCCGGCGGGCTCCCCGTATTTCAAGAGCAGATCCATGAAGATCAACGCCATCGACATCAAGCCGGGCAATGTGCTCGAGCACTCCGGCAAGCTCTGGGTCGTGCTCAAGCGCGAGCTGATCCAGCCGGGCAAGGGCGGCGCTTTCGCCCAGGTCGAGATGCGCGACCTCAAGAGCGGGACCAAAACCAACGAGCGCTACCGGACCCAGGAGACGGTGGAGCGCGTGCAGCTCGACGAGAAGGAGATGCAGTTCTTGTTCATCGAGGGCGACCACGCCACCTTCATGGATACCGACACCTACGAGCAGATCATGGTCGACCGCTCGCTGATCGGCGAGCCCGCGGACTTCCTCAAGGACAACATGATGGTGACGATCCATCTCTACGAGGGCACGCCGCTCTCGGTGGCCTTGCCGCCGACGGTGGTGATGACCGTCGTCGAGGCCGACGCGGTGGTG
>DATFRA010000074.1:0-4867 GCA_035263705.1 Allostellaceae bacterium | reverse complement strand
CGCTGCGCGACGGCAATCCGCTCAAGACCCTGGTGGTCTGCCCGATGGCGGACATCCTGCCGTTCCCCAAGGACATGCTCTATCGCGCGCTCCGCCGCCGCGACCAGGCCGAGGCTCCCGTAGACGAGACCCACGTCGCCTTCGCTGCCCTCGTCGACAACGACGGCCTGTTCGAACCGCCGGCGGTCGACGCGGTCCGCGACGTGGCGGTGCTGCAATACACCGGCGGTACCACCGGCACGCCCAAGGGCGCCATGCTGAGCCACGCGAACCTGGTCGCTAATGTGCGCCAGTGCACGGCGTGGTTCCCGGAATTCAAGCCGGGCGAGGAGCGTACGCTAGCGGTGCTGCCGTTCTTCCACGTGTTCGCCATGACCGTGGTGATGAACCTCTCGATATCGGCCGGCGCCGAGATCGTTCTGCTGCCGCGGTTCGAGCTGAAAGAACTCCTGAAGACCATCCACCGCAAGCGCCCCACGAGCTTTCCTGGCGTGCCCACGCTGTTCACCGCGATCAACAACGCCAAGCACCTCGACCGCTACGACCTGACCTCGATCCGATCGTGCATCTCCGGCGGCGCGCCGCTGCCGGTCGAGGTGAAGACGCGGTTCGAGGCGCTGACGGGCTGCACGCTCGTCGAGGGCTATGGTCTCAGCGAGACATCGCCGGTGGTTGCCTGCAACCCCCTCAAGGGCGTCAACAAGCGGGGCTCGGTGGGACTCCCGATGCCGGGCACAGTGGTGGAGATCGTGTCTACCGAGGAGCCGACCCGCGTGCTCGGGCCTGGCGAGCGCGGCGAGGTGCGGGTGCGTGGACCCCAGGTCATGCTGGGCTATTGGGGACAGCCCGAGGCGACCGCCGACGTGCTTAAGGGCGGCGCGCTCCGCACCGGCGACATCGGCTATCTCGACGAAGACGGCTATCTTTTCCTGGTCGACCGCATCAAGGACGTGGTGATCGCCGGCGGCTACAAGATCTATCCGCGGCTCGTCGAGGAAGCGATCTTCCAGCACCCGCAGGTGCGCGAGTGCATCGTGATCGGCGTGCCCGACCGCTACCGGGGCCAGACCGTGAAGGCCTTCGTGGTGCTGCGCGAGGGCGCGCATCTCACGGCCGAGGAACTGACCGCATTCCTGAAGGAGCGCCTCTCGCCCATCGAGATGCCGAAGCTCATTGAATTCCGCGAGAGCCTGCCGCGCACGCTGATTGGCAAGCCGTCCAAACGCGTCCTCGAGCAGGAAGAAGCCGCACGCGCCCAGGGGCATACGCCAAGCTCGTGACGGAGTTGCCGGCAGGCGCCCCGCTGACGGCGCCCACTTGACCTAACGTGCGCGGAAGATATATTACGTTAACGTGATGATCAACGCTGTCCGACATCTGCGCCGCCCAGCGGGCGAGGACGCGCACCGTCTCTATTCCATCGGCGACCTCGCGGCCGAGTTCGCGATCTCGCCGCGGGCGATCCGGTTCTATGAGGACCAGGGCCTGCTGCGCCCGCAGCGCATCGGCGGAAAACGCGTCTACAACCATCGGGACCGTGCGCGGTTGATCCTGGTGCTGCGCGGCAAGCGATTGGGCTTCAGCCTCGCCGACATCAAGGAGATGCTGGATCTCTACGACGTCGATCCTGGTCACGTCGCGCAGCTCCGCGTGGCGCTCGGCAAGGGCCAGCAGCGGATCGCCGAGCTCGAGCGCCAGCGCGCCGAGATTACGGAGACCTTGAAGGAACTGCGCGAGCTCGAGGCGATCGCGCTTGCTCGGCTAGGAAAAAAGGCGGCACATGGAGACGCACCCGCCGCGCCCAGAAAAGGAGAGACCTCGTGAAGAGCGTCGTGATCGCGGGCTATGCCCGCTCGCCGTTCCATTTCGCCAAGAAGGGCGCGCTCGCGCGTGTGCGCCCCGACGAGCTGTGCGCCCAGGTGATCTCGGCGCTGGTCGAGCGCACCAAGGTGGATCCCGCGGACATCGAGGACGTGATCGTTGGCTGCGCCATGCCCGAGGGCGAGCAGGGCCTCAACGTCGCCCGGCTCGTCAGCTTCCTGGCGCACCTGCCGATCACGGTAGCGGGCACCACGGTGAACCGGTTCTGCGGCTCCTCTATGCAGTCGATCCACATGGCCGCGGGCGCGATCCAGCTCGACGCCGGCGAGGCCTTCATCTGCGCCGGCGTCGAATCCATGACCCGCGTCCCCATGGGCGGCTTCAACCCGAGCCCGCATCCGGGCCTCCTCAAGGATTTTCCCGCGGCCTATATGTCCATGGGCCAGACCGCGGAGAACGTCGCGCGCAAATACCAGGTGACGCGCAAGGACCAGGAAGCCTTCGCCGTCGCGAGCCACAAGAAGGCGGCGGCGGCGCAGGCTGCAGGCAAGCTCTCGGGCGAGATCGTCGCGATCAAAGCGAAGGACGGCGCCGTCGACAAGGACGGCTGCATCCGGTCCGATACCACGGCGGAGGTGCTGGCGGGGCTGCAGCCGGCCTTCGACCAGGCGGGGACGGTCACCGCGGGAACCTCGTCGCCGCTCACCGACGGCGCGTCCGCCGTGCTGGTCTGCACCGAGGAGTACGCCAAGCGCAAGAAGCTCGAGCCGCTGGCGCGGCTCAAGTCGATCGCAGTGGCGGGCTGCCCGCCCGAGATCATGGGGATCGGCCCCGTCGCCGCGAGCCAGAAGGCGCTCGCGCGCGCGGGCCTCAAGGTCAGGGACCTCGACGTAGTCGAGCTCAACGAGGCGTTCTCGTCCCAGGCGCTCGCCTGCATGCGCGAGCTCGGCATCCCCGAGCAGAAGGTGAACCTCGACGGCGGCGCCATCGCCTTGGGCCATCCCTTGGGCGCCACCGGCGCCCGCATCACCGGCAAGGCCGCGCAACTCCTGAAGCGCGAAGGCAAGCGATACGCGCTCGCGACGCAGTGCATCGGCGGCGGCCAAGGCATCAGCACGATCCTCGAGGCGGTGTGAGCGCCGTGCGTTGTCCCCGCGGCTCGGTCTCTGCTTCCCCTCTCCGCCCCTGAGGGGCGGAGAGGAAAACTTATAGCGGAGTGCGTTGCATGACCCCTATTCGGAAAGTCGCGGTGCTCGGCTCCGGCGTCATGGGCGGCGGGATCGCGGCGCATGTCGCGAATGCGGGCCTGCCGGTGGTGCTGCTCGATATCGTGCCGAAGGGAGCCGTCAACCGGAACCAGGTGGCGGAGGGCGCGATCCAGCGGCTCCTCAAGGCGAACCCGGCGGCGTTCATGCATCCGCGGAATGTACGCCTCGTGACGCCCGGCAATCTCGAGGACCATCTGCCGCTGATCGCGGAGTGCGACTGGATCGTCGAGGTCGTGCTCGAGGATCTCGCCGTCAAGCGCGCGACCTACGAGAAGGTCGAGCGGCACCGCAAGGAGGGCTCGATCGTCTCGTCGAACACCTCGACCATTCCGCTGCGCGATCTCGTCGAGGGCATGCCGGAGCGGTTCCAGCGCGATTTCTGCATCACGCATTTCTTCAACCCGCCGCGCTACATGCGGCTCCTGGAGATCGTGCGCGGGCCGAAGACGCGGCCCGACGCGATCGAGGCGCTCGACGCGTTCTGCGACGTGCGTCTCGGCAAGGGCGTGGTGCACGCCAAGGACAGGCCGGGCTTCATCGCGAACCGGATCGGCGGCATGTGGATGCAGGCGGCGGTCGGCGCCGCTCTGGACCTCGGCCTCACGGTCGAGGAGGCCGACGCCATCATGGGTCGGCCCTTCGGTTTCCCGAAGACCGGCGTCTTCGCGCTCCTCGACCTCGTCGGCAT
Source organism: Allostellaceae bacterium (assembly GCA_035263705.1). Taxonomy (GTDB): domain Bacteria; phylum Pseudomonadota; class Alphaproteobacteria; order ATCC43930; family CGMCC-115725; genus DASZHJ01. Next base: position 1,090 of record DATFRA010000074.1, on the reverse strand, counting down.
CGACCTGATGCCGCATGTCGCGGCCAGCATGCGCCGCACGCTGCCAGCGGACGACCTCTATATCCGCAATCTCCGCGACCCCGATCTCGTCAAGAGAATGATCGCCGACGGCTATACCGGCCGGAAAGGCAAGGGTGGCTTCTTCCGGATGGTGAAGGGCACCGATGGCTCGCGGAGCCTGGAGGCGATCGACCTCAAGACCGGTCAGTACCGCGCGACCGAAAAGCCGCAGCTCGAGAGCATTCGCGCGGGCAAGCGCAATCTCGGCGCGCTCCTCGCGCACGGCGACCGCGGCGGCGAGTTCGCCCGGCGCGTCGCCGCGCTGACACTCGCCTACTCGGCGGCATTGGTGCCGGAGATCTCCGACGACATCGTCGGCGTCGACGAGGCCATGCGCCTGGGCTACGCCTGGAAATGGGGCCCGTTCGAGCTTATCGACCGGATCGGCGTCGACGCCGTCGTCGCGGGCCTCGAGAAGGCGAAGATCCCCCTGCCGCCGCTGCTCCAGGCCGCGAAGGGCCGGACCTTCTATCGGGTGACCGACGGCGCGCTCGAATACCTCGGTATCGATGGCGCCTACCGCAAGGTCGAGCGCCGGCCGGGCGTGCTGCTGCTGGCGGACATCAAGCGGAAGTCGAAGCCGGTCGCCAGGAACGGCTCGGCGAGCCTCTGGGACATCGGCGACGGCGTACTCTGCCTCGAATTCCACACCAAGATGAACGCGCTCGATGGCGACGTCCTGGACCTCCTGCAGAAGTCTCTCGACACCGTCAAGCGCACCGCGAAGGCGCTGGTGATCTACAACGAGGGCAGCAATTTTTCCGTCGGCGCCAACATCGGCCTCGGCCTCTTCGCCGCGAACCTGGCGCTCTGGCCGCTGATCGAGGAGCTCGAGACCAAGGGGCAGAAGGTCTACAAGGCCGTCAAATACGCGCCCTTCCCCGTGGTAGCGGCGCCCGCGGGCATGGCGCTCGGCGGCGGCTGCGAGATTGTTCTACATGCAGCTGCAGTCCAAGCCCATGCGGAGAGCTACATTGGCCTGGTCGAGACCGGCGTCGGCCTGGTGCCGGGCTGGGGCGGCTGCAAGGAG
>DATFRA010000073.1:0-19209 GCA_035263705.1 Allostellaceae bacterium | reverse complement strand
CTCGCGCTCAAGCCGGGCGAGGACGTCTCCTATCGCGAGCTCTACGACCTCGTGCACGGCAAGGATTTCCTGGCGGGCAGCGGCGCCGATGGCTACCGCGCCAACGTCCGTACCTTCATCAAGCGCATCCGCAAGAAGTTCCGCGACGTCGATCTTGAGTTCGACCAGGTGCGCAACTACGCCGGCTTCGGCTATCAGTGGATACCCGGCTGATCAGGCGACCGCGGCCGGGTGCAGGACGGAGTTTCCCAGGCCCGCGCTTTCGCTCATGCGTCCCCTGAGCGCGGCCAGGAACCGATCGCACCAGGCGTCGATCGGATTGGCGCGCACGGCATCGAACATCCGCTCCCAACGCGCGATCCGCTCGGATCGCGGCATGGTCAGGCCGCGATGCAGCGCGTCCGCAAGGCTGTCGAGATCGAACGGGTTGACGATCATTGCGGTCTCGAGCTCGCGGGCGGCGCCGGCGAAGCGTGAGAGGATCAGGACACCAGGATCCTCGGGATTCTGCGCCGCCACGAACTCCTTCGCGACGAGGTTCATGCCGTCTCGCAGGGGCGCCACGAAACCCACGCGGGCCAAGCGATAGAAGCCCGCAAGCGTGCCGCGCGAGAAGCTCTTGTTCAGATAGCGCACCGGCGCCCAGTCGAACTCGGCGTAGCGGCCGTTGACGCGGCCGGCGACGGAGTCGATCTCGCGCCGGAGCGCGCGGTATTGCGCGACGCTGTCCCGCGAGCTCGGCGAGATCTGCAGATAGGTGACCCTGCCGCGATGCTCCGGCCAGTGCTCCAGGAGCTCTCCCAAGGCTTCGATCTTGCGCGGCAGGCCCTTGCTGTAGTCGAGCCGGTCGACGCCGATGACCAGTGAACGGCCGGTGAGGCTGCGGGCGAGGCGGACGGTCTCCGACGCGGTGGCGGCGACGCGCGCGGTCTCGGCGAAGTTCTCGGTATCGATCCCGATCGGCAGCGCCCGCGCTTGGGTGCTGCGGCCGAAGGCCTCGACCTCTCCGTCCGGCAGGACGTGCGCGCCCGCCTCGCTCCCGAGATAATCGAGGAAGGCGTCGACGTCGTTCCGCGTCTGGAACCCGATCAGATCGTAGTGCGTGAGCGCACGCCCGAGCGCCAGATGGTCCGGCAGGGCCAGGAACACTTCCTTGGCGGGGAATGGAACGTGCAGGAAGAATCCGATCCGGTTCGTGACGCCGAGCTTACGCAACTCCGCCGCCAGCGGGATCAGGTGGTAGTCGTGCACCCACACGTCATCGTCGGGCCTAAGCAGCGGCAGGAGGGCCTTCGCGAAATTTTCATTGACCCGCAAGTAGCCCCGGAACGCTGCGCGCCGGAATTCGATCAGGCCGAGTCGGTAGTGGCAGAGCGGCCAGAGCGTACTGTTGGCGTATCCGATGTAATAGGCGTCATAGTCGTCGGGCGACAGGTCGAGCGTCGCGTAGGTGATGCGGCCGGCCGTGCTGGTGCGCGCGGCAGCGCTTGGTGCGTCCACGACCTCGCCGCTCCAGCCGAACCAGAGGCCGCCCTGGCGCTGCAACGCCTCGCGAAGCGCGATCGCGAGCCCGCCCGCCCGCGAGGTGCGCTCGCGCGGGGCAAGCAGTCGATTTGAGACCATCACCAGCCGGCCCAAGGTTCCTGTCTCCTTTGCTGTCCCGACGATCAAGCGTCGCCGGCGACGGTGGTCCGGAACAAGCCCGCCAGCCACTCTCGCGTCTCGCCCGGGCTCTCGATGCGCAGGCAGCCGGTCGGCGCTTGGGCAGGCCCCACCTGGACCGCGATGCCGCCGCGCGACAGGGTCTCGCGGAAGGCGTATTCGTCGGTGTGGTCGTCGCCAAAGTAGACCGGCATGCGCCCGGAGAATGGGCTCGTCTCCGAGAGCCGCGCGACGGCCGTGCCCTTGTTGACGGCCTGCGCCTTCACCTCGTAGACGAACCGGCCCGGCACCGCCTCCACGGTCCCGTCAAGCGTCGCGAGCGCTGTTTCGATCGCGCTCTTCGCGGCCGCCCGATCGCGCGCGCGCCGGTAGTGCACCGCGACAGTGAGGCCTTTGTCCTCGATCTCGACGCCGTCGATGCTCTTGAGCGGCTGCAGGAGCGCGCGAACCCTCTCCAAATCGACGGCCTTTGCGACAATCACGGATTCATCCGTGACTCTGATCTCCGAGCCGTGCTGGCCCGCGGTAGGCAAGCGGAGCGGATCGAAGGCGTCGTCGATCCATTGGATGGACCGGCCGCTCACCAGCGCGAGCGCGCCGGAGAGCGAGATGCTGATCCGCTCGAGGTCGCGGACCAGAGTTGGCGGCACCTGCACGCGATCTGGACGCTCCGCAATATCGAGCAGTGTCCCGTCGATATCAAGGAACAGCGACCAGTCCCGCGTCGACAGCGACAGCAGCGCGAGGCGCGAACGCGAGGCCGAAAAGGGATCTATCCAGGTTCTCATCCACTGGGCCAAGCGGCTATCTCGAGTCAGCACGTGGGCACGATTGCCGCTCCATGCACGAATCTCCGCATTCAAGCTGGGGTTTATTGGCGGCGGGAGTAGCCCCCTCAACGGGTGAGGTACGCCGCAGGGATTAGAGGCCCTGTGACAAATCGAAGGCAGTCCACTTCTCGACACAGATTGCCCTCGGAAGGTGCCCTGCGCGTCTGGCCGACTAAGCCAGCTCGATGGGGTCTTTGCCGGCGGCAAGCGGCGCGGCGATCGATTCAAGCGAGCAACGCTCAGCGGGTACGCCGATCGCCCATTCGACGACGCCCGCGACGATCATCAGCGCGGCACCCACGAGATAGCCCATGGCGACGCCGCTCCTTGAGCCGCTCGCTATCAGGCCGCCAAACAGCGCGGGTCCGGCGAGGCCGCCCACGAAGGTCCCAAGCGCGTAGAAGAGGGCGATTGCCAGGGCCCGCGTCTCGAGCGGAAAGCATTCGCCGACGGTGAGATAGGCGGCGCTCGCAGCGGCGGAAGCCACGAAAAACGTGATCGACCAGGCGGCCGCCTGCGTGGCGGCGTCGAGCATGCCCGCGCGGAACAACAGACCCGTGGTTGCCAGCAACAGCCCGGCGACCACGTAGGTGCCGGCGATCATCGGCTTCCGCCCGACGGTGTCGAACAGGCGGCCGAGCAGCAGCGGACCCGCGAAATTGCCCAGCGCGATCGGAAACAGATACCAGCCGGCCTGCTCCGCTGGGATACCGTAGAAGTCGGTGAGCACAAGCGCGTAGGTGAAGAAAATCGCGTTGTAGCAGAAGGCCTGTGCCGCCATCAGCACGATGCCGAGGATCGCGCGCCGCCGGTAGTGCACGGCGAGGCTCCGCGCAACCGCGGCGAGGCTGCTGTGGCGCGCCGCGTGCAATGACAGCGTGGTGGCAGGCGGGGCGTCGGCAGGGACGCCCACCTCGGCCTCGATCGCGCTGACGATGCGCTCGGCTTCCGCGGGACTGCCGTGGGTGATGAGCCAACGCGGGCTCTCGGGGACGTAACGACGCAGGAGAAGGACTCCGGCGCCGAGCAGCACGCCAAGTCCGAACGCGAGCCGCCACCCGACATCGACCGGGAAGCGCTCCGGCGCGAGCAGGATGCTTGCGAGCACGCCGCCCATCAAGGCGCCGAGCCAGAAGCTGCCGTTGATGACCAGGTCGATCCGTCCCCGCAGATAGGGCGGCGTGAATTCCTGGATCGCGGAATTGATGGCGGAATACTCGCCGCCGATCCCAGCGCCGGTGACCATCCGCCAGAAGGCATAGCTGGCGAAATCCCACGACAGCGCGGAGCCCGCGGTACCCACGAGATAGACGAGAAGCGTCACCGTATAGAGACGCCGTCGTCCGAAGCGGTCAGCGAGATGGCCGAACAAAATAGCACCCGCGACGGCGCCAAGTAGGTAGGCGCTCGCGGAGTAACCGACCTCGGTGTCACCAAGATGGAGGGCAGGGCTCGTTCTGAGGGCGCTCCCCAGCGTTCCCGCGAGAGTCACCTCGAGGCCGTCGAGTACCCAGGTGATGCCAAGCGCAAAGGCCACCCGCCAATGGAATGCGCGCCAGCGAAGACGGTCGAGGCGGGCAGGAACATCCGTTATGAAAGTGGGGGGCGGCTCGAACGACATGGTCGCCAGCGGTCCGGCATCTCAGCTCCCGGCACAAGGGGCAAAGAAGGGCGTCGCGGGCGGGCGATCGCGACGATTTGCGCTGTGGCATTACCGGGACAAGCTGCTGTCGTTCTTCCCGCTCGCGGGGAGCTGGACGCTTGCAGCCCCGCGGTTGCTCTTTCGGTCATTCAGCTTCCGGACGCTGCCGGCGTCTCGCGCTGCAAGCGGCCGCGAGCCTGCTCCAGGAACGCCGAGACGATCCGGAGCCGGCGCCGATCCCTGAGGCAGACGACGTACTCGCGCGTCACCATCGCCACGTCGGTGATGTGCACCGCGGCGAGGCGTTTGTCGTGGCCGAATTCGGCCTCGGATACGACGCCGATGCCGAGCCCGGCGGCCACGGCCTCGCTCACGGCCTCTCGGCTCTCGATCTCCATCACCACCCGCGGCGCGACCTTGGCTCTGGCGATCGCCTCCTCGAACAGCCGGCGCGTCATGGAGCCGATCTCGCGCAGCACCATGGGCTGCCCCGCGAGATCCCGGAGCCGGATGCCGCGGGCGCGTGCCCAGGGATGCTCGCTCGGCACGACCACCACCAGCCGATGCTCCGCGTAGGGCATGGCCTCGAGCCGCGCATCGGGCTCGAGGTCGGAGATCACCGCGACGTCCGCGCGGTAGCGCAGGAGCGCGTCCAACACCTCCTCCGAATTGCCGATCGAGAGCGAAATGTGGACACCCGGGTAGCGCGCGCCGAAGGCCGCGAGGAGCGGCACCGCGTAGTAGGGGCCGCCTGCGGCGACCCTGAGATGCCCCGTCGTGAGATTACGCGCCCGCGACAGGAGCTCGTCCGCTTCCTCCTCCAGGAGAAAGAGCCGGCGCGTGATCTCGAGCAGCTGCTCGCCGAGGCCGGTCGCCGCGACGCCGCGGCCGCGGCGGTCGAAGAGCGCCACGCCATAGGTCTCCTCCAAGGCTTTCACCTGGGCCGACAGAGTCGGCTGGGTGACGCCAAGGCCCTCCGCCGCGCGGGTGAAGCTGCCGTGGGATGCCACCGCGTGGAAGGCTCGGAGGTTCGCATAACTCATAGATACAGCCACTAATCAATATAGATATTATGGATTGGATATATAGCACGCATTAGCGGACAATGACCACCTGCCCAGTCGATCCGGAGGCCCGTTCCCGATGGTGTCCGCCACTCCCTTCCTGCTGACCCCAGGCCCGCTCACCACTTCGGCCGAGACCAAGCACGCCATGCTGCGTGACTGGGGCTCGCGCGACACGGATTTCATCGCGCTCAATCGCCGTGTGCGCCGGCGCCTGGTGGCGCTAGCCGGCGGCGCCGGAACTCATGTCGCCGTCCCGCTGCAGGGCAGCGGCACCTTCGCGGTCGAGGCGATGCTGGGTACCTTCGTGCCGAGAACAGGCAAGCTGCTGATCCTGGTGAACGGCGCCTACGGCCGGCGCATGGTGCAGATGTGCCGCTACAGCGGCCGCGCCTGCGTCGTTTACGAGACGGCGGAGGATGTGCCGCCCGCGCCGGCGGAAGTGGGCCGCCGCCTCGCCGAAGACGCCGCCATCACCCACGTCGCCATCGTCCATTGCGAGACCACCTCCGGGATCCTCAATCCCGTGGCCGAGGTGGCGGGCGTCGTCGCGAAGCACGGCCGGCGGCTGCTGATCGACGCCATGAGCGCCTTCGGCGCGCTTCCGCTCGACGCACGGGAGGTCCGGTTCGATGCGCTCGCCGCCTCCGCGAACAAATGCGTCGAGGGCGTGCCGGGCATCGGCTTCGTGATTGCGCGCGAGGTGGCGCTCGCGGAGTGCGAGGGGAACGCGCACTCGCTGAGCCTCGATCTCCACGACCAGTGGCGCGCCATGGAGCGCACCCAGCAATGGCGCTTCACGCCGCCCACCCATGTCCTTGCCGCCTTCGCCGCGGCCCTCGAGCAGCACCAGGCTGAGGGCGGTGTCGCCGGCCGCGGCGCCCGCTATCGCCGCAACTGCAAGATCCTGATCGAGGGGCTGCACGGACTTGGCTTCGAGACGCTACTCCCTGAGCATCTGCAGGCGCCGATCATCGTCACCGTGCACACGCCCGGCGATCCGCGCTTCCAGTTCGAACGCTTCTACGACAGCCTGCGGGCCAAGGGTTTTGTCATTTATCCCGGCAAGCTGACGGTCGCCGATACCTTCCGCATCGGCTGCATCGGCGCGCTCGGCGAGGCCGAGATGCGTGGCGCCCTCGAGGCGATCCGGCGTACGCTCTCGGAGTTCGGCGTCACCCGGTGCGGCCGCGCCATGCCTACGCGCGCCGCCTCCGCCTGAGGAGCTCAACCATGGAGAAGCCGCTCACCATCAACGGTCGGAGCTATGCCTGGCCAAAGCAACCCGTCGTCGTGATCTGCGTCGACGGCAGCGAGCCGGATTATACCGAGCGGGCGATGGCGGCGGGCGCGATGCCCTGGCTCGCATCGGCGCTTACCCGCGGCAGCGAGCGGATCGCCGATTGCGTGATCCCGAGCTTCACCAATCCCAACAACCTCTCGATCGTGACGGGCGTGCCGCCCGCGGTGCACGGCATTGCCGGCAATTTCTTCTATGACCGCGACGCCGATGCCGAAGTGATGATGAACGATCCGCGCTATCTCCGCTGTGGCACGATCCTCGCGGCCTTCAGCCAGGCAGGCGCCAAGGTCGCGGTCGTCACCGCGAAGGACAAGCTCCGGAAGCTGTTGGGCCACCGCATGGAAGGCATCTGCTTCTCCTCCGAGAAGGCGAACGAGGCGACCGAGGCGGAGAACGGCATCTCGGGCGTGCTCGGCCTCGTGGGCCTGCCGCTGCCCTCCGTCTACAGCGCCGCTCTCAGCGAGCTCGTGTTCGCAGCCGGCGCCAGGCTGATGGCGACGCGGCGGCCGGACATCATGTATCTCTCCACCACCGACTACATCCAGCACAAGCACGCGCCGGGCACGCCGGAGGCGAACCGATTCTACGGCATGATGGACCGGTACCTGCGCGAGCTCGATAACATGGGCGCGGTGATCGCGATCACCGCCGATCACGGCATGAATGGCAAGACGGACGGCCAGGGTCGGCCCAATGTCATCTATCTCCAGGACCTGCTCGACGAGTGGCTGGGGCCGGGCAAGGGCCGCGTGATCCTGCCGATCACCGATCCCTACGTCGTGCATCATGGCGCGCTCGGCTCCTTCGCGACGGTCTATCTGGGCGCCGGCGTCGATCAGGCCGCGTTGCAACAGCGCATCGCGGCCATTCCGGGCATGGACAAGGTCCTCGACGGCGCCACCGCCTGCCGCACCTACGAGCTGCCGGAGGATCGCGAGGGTGACCTGATCGCGATCTCGGGGCGTCACACCGCGATCGGCACCGGCCGCGCAAAACACGATCTCTCCGGCCTCGACGCGCCCCTCCGGTCTCACGGTGGCGTCTCGGAGCAGCGGGTGCCGCTGATTTTCAACCGGCCCGTCCATGATTGGCCGCACGGCCGGCTGCGCAACTTCGACGCCTTCGACATCGCGCTCAACCGCGTGCAGTGAGAGGCCGATCATGAGCTCGACGACGACCTTGGCCCGGACCTCGGCCACGAACCGCGAAGAGGGGATGCGGATCGGCGGCGAGACAGTGAAGCGGCCGCGGGTGATCGAGGTCTTCAATCCCTACACGGAGGATCTCGTCGGCACCGTGCCGCGCGCCGATGTCGAGGACGTGCGCCGCGCCTTCGCCATCGCCGGCCAGTATCAGGCAAGCCTCACGCGCAACGAGCGCGCGGAGATCCTGCGCAAGACCGCGGATATCCTGGTCGCGCGCAAGGATGCGATCTCCGACCTCATCACCGTGGAGTCCGGTCTCTGCAAGAAAGACACGCTCTACGAGGTCGGTCGCGCCTATGACGTGTTCCTGCTCTCGGCGCAGCTCACCCTGATCGACGACTCACAGACCTTCTCCTGCGATATAACCCCGCACGGCAAGCGCCGTCGTATCCACACGCTGCGCGAGCCCTTGAAGGCGATCAGCGCCATCACGCCTTTCAATCACCCGCTCAATCAGGTGGCACACAAGGTGGCGCCCGCGATCGCCACCAACAACAAGATGGTCCTGAAGCCCTCGGAGAAGACGCCGCTCACGGCGTTGCTGCTGGCCGACATCCTCTACGAGGCGGGATTGCCGCCGGCGATGTTCCAGGTTGTCACCGGCGATCCCCGCGAGATCGCGGAGGAGCTCATCACCAACGAGAATGTCGAGCTCGTCACCTTCACGGGCGGGGTCGCCGCCGGCAAATACATCGCCGAGCATCTGGGCTACCGCCGCTGCGTGCTGGAGCTCGGCGGCAACGATCCCCTGATCGTCATGGAGGACGCCGACCTCGAGGAAGCCGCGACGCTTGCCGCCGCCGGCTCCTACAAGAACTCCGGCCAGCGTTGCACCGCCGTGAAGCGCATCCTGGTGCACGAAGCGGTTGCCGACGGGTTCACGGCGCTCCTCGTCGAGAAGACGCGTGCGGTCAAATACGGCGATCCCATGGATCCCAAGACCGACATGGGCACGGTGATCGACGAGCCCGCGGCGATCCGGATCGGGCGGCGGGTCGACGACGCCATCGCCAAGGGCGCGCGGCTTTTCTGCGGACACAAGCGCACCGGTGCGCTCTATGCACCGACGGTGCTCGACAACGTACCGCCGGATTGCGAGCTCGTGCGCGAGGAGACTTTCGGTCCGGTCTCGCCGATCCTGCGCTTTCGCGACGTCGACGAGGCGATCCTGCTCTCGAACTCCACCGCTTACGGCCTCTCCTCGGGCGTGTGCACCAATCGGCTCGATTACATCACCCGCTTCGTGCGCGACCTCAAGGTCGGAACCGTCAACATCCGCGAGGTCCCTGGCTATCGCATCGAGATGTCGCCCTTCGGCGGCGTCAAGGACTCCGGCCTCGGCTACAAGGAAGGCGTGCTCGAGGCGATGAAGAGTTTTACCAATGTGAAGACTTACTCCCTACCGTGGGTCTGACCTCGTCGGGGCTCGGCCTCGATCCCCTCGTCATCGCGCTGGTGCTGCTGGCGGCGACGCTACACGCCAGCTGGAATGCGGTGCTGAAGGCGGCGCCCGACCGCGTCACCACCAGCGCCGTCATGAACTTGACCGGACTGGGCATCGGCACGGTCCTTGCGCTCCTCGTCGCCACGCCAGCCTCCGGCAGCTGGGTCTTCATCCTGCTCTCGGCCATGATCCACTTCGGCTATTTCGTGTTTCTGCTGGGCTCCTACCGCTTGGGCGACTTGAGCCAGGTCTATCCGCTCGCGCGAGGGATCGGGCCACTCCTCGTCGCATTCCTGTCGCCTTGGCTCATCGGCGAGCGTCTCGCCACGATGCAGCTCGCTGGCGTGGTGGTGCTTAGCCTCGGCATCCTGAGTCTCGCGTTCAATAGGGTGCGTCTTCGTGAGCTCGTGAATTGGAAGCCCGTGATCATGGCGCTGGCGACCGGGGGCACCATCGCGGCTTATACGATCGTTGACGGCCTCGGCGTCCGCCGTTCGGGCAGCCCCGCCGGCTATATCGCCTGGCTCTTCGTCCTGGACGGGATCAGCATGGCAGCGCTCGCGGCGGCTCTGCGGCGCCGCGCCCTTGGCGCTGCCGTCCGATCGGTATGGAAGCCCGCCGTGCTCTGCGGGCTAATCTCCATGCTGGCCTATGGCATCGTGATCTGGTGCTACAACCTCGGCGCCATCGCGCCGATCGCGGCCTTGCGCGAGACCAGCGTGGTGATCGCGGCCGCGATCGGTTCCGTGCTCCTACGCGAGCCGTTCGGGCGCTGGCGGATCGTCGCGGCATCCTGCTGCGCCATCGGAATCGTCGCGATCAATCTGCCGCTGCGGTAGTCTCGCGGCCATGACCCGGCGCCGGCGCAAGAACATCCTCCTGGTGACCTTCGATCAGTGGCGGGCGGATTGCCTCTCCGCCGTGGGTCACCCGTGCCTGGAGACGCCTCACCTCGACGCGCTCGCCGCCGACGGCGTGCTGTTTGAGCGCCACTACACGCAGTCCTCGCCCTGCGGCCCCGCGCGCGCCTCGCTGCTGACCGGGCTCTACGCGCACAATCATCGCTCCGTGCGCAACGGCACGCCGCTCGACGACCGGCACGCCAATCTCGCGCGCGAACTGCGCGGCGCCGGCTACGACCCCGCGCTCTTCGGCTACACCGACACCTCGCTCGATCCGCGACTGTTGCCGTTGGGCGACCCCCGCCGCGAGACCTACGAGAGCGTTATGCCGGGCTTTACGCGGGTCATGCAGCTCGACGAGCAGTTCGGCCCGTGGATCGCGTACCTCCGAGGCAAGGGCTACGCGGTGCCGGAGCCGCCAGCGCCTCACAAAGACGCGTTCCTGCCGCTCCGCCGCGGCCCGCAGGAAGAGGGTGCCGGACCGAGCTTCGCGCCGACGCGCTATAAGGCCGAGGACAGCGAGACCAGCTTTCTCACGGACTGCGCGCTCGGCTACATCGCGGAACGCCGCGATCGCCCCTGGTGCGTGCATCTCTCCTACTATCGCCCGCACCCGCCCTACATTGCGCCGGCGCCGTACCACGCGCGTTACTCCATCGATCGAGTTCCCCCGCCGGCGCGTCGCTCGGATCGCTCCGTTGAGGGCGCGCAGCATCCGTGGCTCGGCCAGCATCTCGAGCGGCTCTGGGCGGGTGCCATGCCGATCCAGGAGAAGCGGCCGATGGCCGAGCTCGACGAGCGCACCATCCGCCAGATCCGCGCCACCTATTACGGCATGATCGCGCATCTCGACGACTCCTTCGGAAAGCTCGTCACGGCGCTCAAGGCGGACGGCAGCTACGACGAGACCTTGATCGTGCTCACCAGCGATCACGGCGACGAGCTCGGCGATCACTGGCTCTTCGGCAAGGACGGCTACTTCGAGGGCTCGTTCCACATACCCCTGATCGTCCGCGACCCCAAGGCGCCCACTTCGGCGCGCGGCCGGCGCATCGATGCTTTCACCGAGACCGTCGATGTGATGCCCACCATCCTGGAGTGGGTGGACAGACCAATCCCTTACGCGTGCGACGGCCGCTCGCTCATGCCGTGGCTCCAGGGCGAGACGCCCGGGGATTGGCGGCGCGAGGCGCATTGGGAATACGACTTCCGCGACCTCCGCGAGCCCGCCGCCGAGATCGCCCTCGACCTCGATCCCGAGGCCTGCAATCTCGCGGTGATCCGGGACGAGCGGTACAAGTACGTGCACTTCGCGGCCTTGCCGCCGCTTTTCTTTGACCTCGAGCGTGATCCCCACGAGTTCGAGAACCGGGTGGGCGATCCCGCCTATCAACCACTCGTCCTGAGCTACGCGCAGAAGCTCATGTCCTGGCGCATGCGCAGCGAGGACCGCGCGCTCACGCGTTACCACCTCGGTCTGGGCGGCGTGCTCGACCGGCCCGGTACGCGCCTTCGGAGCTAGCCGAGTCTTCCCTCCAGCGCTTGCCGATAAAGCCGACGCGAGGCCGCGGCGTCGAGAGGCACGGGATTCGTTGGCGCCGTCGGGTCGACCACCGAGTCCGCCACCATCTTATCGAGCTGGCTGTCGTCGACATTGAGCTCGGCGAGGCTGTGCGGAATGCCAATGGTCTTGCGCAGGTCCATGATCCAGTCGAGCACGCCGTCGACGCCCGGCTTGGGCAAGCCCAGGAACCGCGACAGATGGGTCATCTTGTCACCGATGGCGGAGCGGTTGAAGAGCAGCACATAGGGGAAGAAGACCGCGTTGAGGAGCCCGTGGTGCTTGTCGTAGAGCGCGCCCACGGTGTGCGAGAGCGAATGGATCGCGCCCAGGCCCTTCTGGAACGCGGTCGCGCCCATGGTCGCCGCCGCCATCATATGGCCGCGCGCCTCGAGGTTCTTGCCGTCACGCGTCGCGACCGGCAGCCATTGCTTGATGAGCCGCATGCCCTCGAGCGCCACGCCGTCGGCGATCGGGTGGTAGACCGGCACGCAATAGGCCTCGAAAGCGTGCGCGAGCGCGTCCATGCCCGTGGCGGCGGTTATGTGGGGCGGCAGGCCGACCGTGAGTTCGGGGTCCTCGATCACCGTCACCGGCATGATGCGGGGGTGGAAGATGAGGCGCTTCTTCTTGTTGACTTCGTCGCCGACGACGGAGACGCGGCCGACCTCCGATCCCGTGCCCGAAGTGGTCGGCACCGCGACCGTGGGCCGGATGCCCGCGGGGTCCGCGCGCGTCCAGTTGTCGCCGACATCCTCGAAATCCCAGATCGGCCGAGACTGACCGGATAGGAAGGCGATCGCCTTTCCCGCGTCGAGCGCGCTGCCGCCGCCGAAGGCGATGACGCCGTCGTGCTTGCCGCCGCGAAAGGCTTTGAGCCCATCATCGATGTTCTGCTCGACTGGATTCGGCTTGATGTCGCTGAAGATCGTGGTCGGAATCCCCGCGCTCTCGTTGGCCCTGACGGCGCTCGTCACCATCGGGAGCTTCGCGAGTCCCGGGTCCGTCACCAGCAGTGGCCGCTTGATGCCGGCGGCCTTGACGATCTCCGGCAGCTCGCGAATGCGCCCGACGCCGAATCTGATCGAGGTGGGGTAATTCCAATTGCCGTGCAGCGTCATGAGTGTTTCCGGTCCCGAGTGTGCGGATGATCAGATAATCTCGAAGTAGCGGGCGAGCTCCCAGTCTGTGATGTGCTTGCGGAACTCGCGCTCTTCCCACTCGCGCGTCGCGGCGTAGTGGTCGACGAACTGGTCGCCGAAGAGGCTGCGCGCGGCTTTCGAGGCCTTGAGACGCTGCGCCGCTTCCCAGAGCGTCGTGGGCAAGCCGAAGTCCGGGTTGGGCGGCAGCTCGTAAGCGTTGCCGGCGATGCGCTCGGTGGGCTCGATCTTGTGCTCGATGCCCCAGAGGCCGCTGCCGAGCGCGGCCGCAAGCGCGATATAGGGGTTCGCATCGGCGGCGGCGATGCGGTACTCGATACGCTGTGAGCTGGGTGAGCCCGGAATGACGCGGAGCGCGGTGGTGCGGTTCTCGACGCCCCAGGTCGCCGTGGTCGGCGCCCAGAAGCCCGGGATGAGCCGCGAGTAGGAGTTCACGGTCGACGCGATCATGCCGAGGAGCTCCGGCATCAGCTTCTGCTGACCGCCGAGGAAGTGCCGCATGGTCTCGCTCATGTAGTGCAGCGCTGCCTCGTCGTGGAACGCAGAGCCGCCGTCGGCGCGCTTGAGCGACGTGTGGATGTGGCCGCTCTGGCCCGGATACTGGTTCGACCACTTCGCCATGAAGGTCGCCATCAAGCCGCGGCGCTCGGCCATCACCTTGCTGAAGGTCTTGAACAGGACCGCCTTGTCGGCGGCGCGGAGCGCCTCGTCGACCGCGATCGCCGCCTCGACCACGCCCGGCCCGGTCTCAGTGTGAAGGCCCTCGATCGCCATGTCCATCTTCTGGCAGGTCTCGAGGAGCTCGTGATAAAGCTCCGCCAGCACCGAGCTCCGCAGCACCGAATAACCGAAATATCCAGGCGTGATGTTCTTGAGGTTGCGGTAGCCCTTCTCGCGCACGGACTGCGGCGTCTCCTCGAACATGAAGAACTCGTACTCGAAGGCGGCGGAGGCGATGAAGCCCATGTCGTCCGCGCGCTTCAGCACCCGCTTCAGGAGGCCGCGCGGGCAGAGTGCCTCGGCGGGCGGCAGGAGCTCGCAGAGGAAGAAGGGCAGGTCGTTCTCGAAGGGGATGAGCCGCGCCGTCTCCGGCACCACCCGCACGGGCGCATCGGGATAAGCCGTGTGCCAACCCGTGTACTTCACGTTGTCGTAGAGCTGGTCGTTGCTGTCCCACCCGACGATCACGTCGCAGAAGCCGAAGCCCTTCTCGAGTGCCGAGAGGAACTTCGCGCGGTTCACGTATTTGCCGCGCAGCACGCCGTCTATATCGGCAATGGCGAGTTTCACATAGGGAATGTCCCGGCTCTCGATGAGCCGCCGCGCCTCGGCCTGGCTGCGGATGCGGATCGGTTCCTCGGTTTTCAAGCGCAAGCCCCCGATTTTGGTCTTTGGACCACTTTGTCATAGCGCCATAGGCGAGGCCAGCGAAAGCAGGCCATCGACGGCGGGTGCCACGGAGGTAAGATCGGCGACAGGGGATTCATGGCCGAAAGCATGCCAGCGCAAGCGGAGATCGTCATCGTCGGGGGCGGCATCATCGGATGCAGCCTCGCCTATCACCTGACGAAGCTCGGCAAGTGCGACGTGCTCGTGCTGGAGCAGGGGCGCGTCACCAGCGGAACTACTTGGCACGCCGCGGGCCTCGTGGGCCAGATGCGGCCGACGCGGACCATGACCCGCATGAGCCGCTATGGCATCGAGCTCTACCGGGCGCTGGAGGCGGAGACCGGCCAGGCCACGGGCTGGAAGGCCTGCGGCAGCGTCAACGTCGCGAGCACGCCCGCGCGCGTCATCGAGCTCAAGCGCACGGTCGCGCGCGCCCGCAGCTTCGGTGTGGAGATCGAGCTCATCTCGCCCGCCGAAGCGGGCCGGCTCTGGCCGCTCATGCGCACCGACGATCTGCTGGCCGCCGTCTGGTTGCCCGGTGATGGCAAGGTGAACCCCGCGGACCTCTGCCAAGCGCTCGCCAAAGGCGCGCGCGCCGGCGGCGCGCGCATCCTCGAGAGCGTGCGCGTGACGGGCTTCGCGAAGAATAACGGTCGCGTGATCGGCCTCGAGACGACTGCCGGCAATTTCGTCTGCGAGACCGTGGCGCTCTGCGTGGGCCAGTGGTCCTGCGATCTCGGCCGCAAGGCCGGCGTCACCGTGCCGCTCCATTCCGCCGAGCACTTCTATATCGTGACCAAGCGCATCGCGGGCGTGACGCCGGACCTGCCGGTGATGCGCGATCCCGACGGGTTCATCTACTACAAGGAGGAAGTCGGCGGCCTGCTGATGGGCGGCTTCGAGCCGGTGGCGAAGCCCTGGGGCATGGGCGGTATTCCCGAGACTTTCGAGTTCCAGCTGCTGCCCGAGGACTGGGACCAGTTCGAGCCGCTGATGAAGGCCGCGATCCATCGCACGCCGTGCCTGGAGACCGCGGAGGTGCGCCAGCTCCTCAACGGGCCCGAGAGCTTCACGCCCGACGGCAATTTCATCCTGGGCGAGGCACCGGAATGCCGCGGCCTCTTCGTCGCCGCCGGTTTCAACTCCGCAGGCATCGCCAATGCCGGGGGCGCTGGCCGGCTGCTCGCGGAGTGGATCGTGGGCGGCGAGCCGAGCGTCGACCTCTGGGACGTCGACATCCGGCGCTTCGCGGGCTTCCACGGCAACCGCGCGCATCTCCGCGAGCGCACGGTGGAGACGCTGGGCCTGCACTACGCCATGCGCTGGCCGCGCCACGAGCTCACCTCGGTGCGGCCGCTCCGCCGCTCGCCGCTCTACGAGCGCCTCGCCGCCAAGGGCGCGCGCTTCGGCGCCCGCATGGGTTGGGAGCGAGCCAACTATTTTTCCCCTGGCGCCGGGGAGCTTCCGTACAGCTACGGCCGTCCGCCATGGCTCCCCTACTGCCTCGAGGAGCAGCGCGTAACCCGCGAGGATGTGGCGATCTTCGACCAGACTTCATTCGCAAAGCTTCTCCTCCAGGGCCGCGACGCGCTCGCGGTGTTGCAGCGCCTCTGCGCCAACGAGATGAACGTGGCGCCGCGCCGTATGGTCTACACGGCCATGCTGAATGCACGCGGCGGCTTCGAGAGCGATCTCACGGTGATACGCCTCGGCGAGGCGTCGTTCCTCCTGATCACCGGCACCGCGCAGGCGACGCGCGACCGCGACTGGATCAGCCGCCACATCGGCGACGAGGCCGCGGTCCTGACAGACGTGACCTCGGCCTGGTCGGTGCTCTCCGTGATGGGACCCAAGGCGCCAGCGCTCCTCGCGCGGGTGTCACCCGACGATCTCTCCGAGGCCGCGCTGCCACCGGGCGCCACGGCGGAAATCGACCTTGCCTTCGCGCGCGTTCGCGCCGCCCGCATGAGCTACGTCGGCGGGCCCGGCTTCGAGCTCTACGTTCCCACCGAATTCGTGGCCGGTATCTATGACGCGCTCATGGACGCCGGCGCCGAATTCGGCCTCAAGGACGCTGGCTACTACGCGATCGACGCGCTCCGCATCGAGGCAGGCCGCCGCGCCTTCGGCGCCGAGCTCGGCCCCGATGAAACGCCGGTCGAGGCGGGACTGATGCACGCCGTCAAGCTCGACAAGGGCACGGACTTCGTCGGCCGTGACGTCCTCCTGCGCCAGCGGGACCGCGGCGTGAACAAGCGGCTCGGCCGCTTCATCCTCGACGATCCCGCTGCCTTCCCCTGGGGCGGCGAAGGCATCCTCCGCAACGGTAAGCCCGTCGGCGAGATCACCTCCGCCGGTTACAGCGCAACGCTCCGCCGCGCCGTCGTGATGGGCTACGTCCGCGCCGACGCCCCGATCACCCGCGAGCACGTGCTGAGCGGGCGCTACGTCGTCGATATCGCGGGCGATCGCGTCTCCGCGACCCCACTCGCAAGACCTGTTTCGGGCGCGATTCTCTCAACCTGACTCGATAACGGAACCAAGACGGTGACTGCTTGTAGATTCCGCCGGAAATGTTTGGTTCCGTGGATTAGCTTCGGGCTCTGGACTTGTTCAGGGTCACGGCGGCGCGAATCAGAGTCTTCAACGCCTCCTCGTCTATCTTCTCGCCCTCGCGGAAGTCGATGGCACGCCTCACGTTCCCCTCAAGACTGGAGTTGAAGAGCCCCAAAGGATCTTTCAGGACCGCCCCTTTGGCGAACGTCATCTTCACGACGTTCTTGTAAGTCTCACCTGTGCAGATCAATCCGTCGTGCGACCACACCGGAACCCCTCTCCACTTCCACTCCTCGACGATGTCGGGATCGGCTTCCCTGACCAAGGCGCGGAGCCGGCTGAGCATCTTGCCTCGCCAGTCGCCTAGCTCCTTGATTCTCGCGTCGATCAGCTGAGACGGAGACCTGCTTTTCTGCGACCCGCTGTTCTTCACGCCCATCTCTAGAGTCCTATCGATGCCTCATGCGGTATGTTCCTTACAGCGGCGTGAACATGGGCACGGGCGGCGGGCCGCCGTCGGTGGGCTTGAAGACCAGGCGCACGTCCTGGCCGACGCGGATCTTGTCGAGGTCGCAGTCGACGATATTGGTGAGAATAGCGACGCCCTCGGCGAGGGTCACGTAGGCGATGGCGTAGGGCACGGGGGCGCGGCGCAGCACGCTGTAGGAGTAGATTCTCCCTCGGCCTGAGGCGGGCTCCCATTCAGTCTTGTCGCTGAAGCAGAAGGGGCAGATCGCGCGCGGATAGTAGTGCAGCCTCTCGCAGGTGGCGCAGCGCTTGAGGAGGAGCTGTCCGCGCGCGGCGGCGTCCCAGAACGGCTGGGTCTCGGGGTTGGGCTCCGGCGCCGGGATTCTTCGATCTTGGGCGATGGCCATCATTCGCGCTCCAGGATGACGGTGGCGCTGCCGTGGCGGCTGGCGAGCTGGCCGCCGGTGCCGTGGGCGATCGCGAGATCGCAGTTCGGGACTTGCACCTTCGGATGCGCCTCGCCGCGGAGCTGGCGCACGGCCTCGAGCACCTTGGTGAGGCCACCGCGATTCGATGGATGGTTGTTGCAGAGACCGCCGCCGTCGGTGTTGAAGGGCAGCTTGCCGACGCCGGAGATCAGATTGCCGTCGGCGACGAACCGGCCGCCCTTGCCCTTCTCGCAGAAGCCCAGGTCCTCGAGCTGCATGAGCACGGTGATGGTGAAGCTGTCGTAGATCGAGGCATACTTGATGTCGGCGGGGTTGACACCCGCTTCGGAAAAGGCGGCGGGCCCCGACAGCGCGGCGGCGGAATAGGTCAAATCAATCCGCCCGCCCATCGGGTGCTTCAAGGCCTCACCGGCGCCGCGGATCTTGACCCGCGGCCGCTTCAAGCTCTTGGCGACGTCGGGATGTGTCACGATGATCGCGCCGCCGCCGTCGCTGATGACGCAGCAGTCGAGCCGATGCAGCGGGTCGGCGATCATCGGCGAGTTCACGACCTCCTCAACGGTCACCACCTCCGGCAGCATGGCGTGAGGGTTGTGCTGCGCGTGGTGCGAGGCCGCGACCTTGATCCAGGCGAGCTGCTCGCTGGTGGTGCCGAACTCGTGCATGTGCCGCATGGCGACCATCGCGTACATGTTCGCGGTGGTGGGGCCGTAGGGGAACTCGAAGGCGGCATCGGGTGTAGCCATGCCGAGGTTGCGCGGCTGCGTGCCGGTGGCTTGGCCCATGGCGCGCGGCCGTCCCGCGAGCGTGATCAGCGCCACCCGGCACTTGCCGGCGGCGATCGCCTCGGCGGCGTGGCCGACGTGGAGGATATAGGAGGAGCCGCCGGTGTCCGTCGCGTCGACGTGGCGGACCTTGAGCCCGAGATAGTCCACCATGGAGAGCGGCCCCATGCCGGGCGCGTCGCCCGCGCAGAAATAGCCGTCGACGTCCTGCTTGGCGAGACCGGCGTCCTCGAGCGCGCCCTTGGCGACCTCGGCATGGAGCTGTGCCAGCGACTTGTCGTCGGCCTTCCGCGTCGGATGCTCGAAAATGCCCGCGATATAGGCCTTGTCTTTGATGCTCATGGGCCGTTCACGCCACGCCGAACCGCTGAAGCACGGCTTGATCGAATTTTAGGCCGAGGCCCGGCGCGCTGGGCATGACGAGCTCCCCTTTCACGGGACGCGGCACCTCCTCGAAGAGCCGCATCAGCCAGGGCATGTACTCGACCGTGAGCCCATGGGGGATCGCGCCGA
The DNA here is from genome assembly GCA_035263705.1 of Allostellaceae bacterium. Taxonomy (GTDB): domain Bacteria; phylum Pseudomonadota; class Alphaproteobacteria; order ATCC43930; family CGMCC-115725; genus DASZHJ01. The sequence goes on along the minus strand of DATFRA010000073.1, from coordinate 276 downwards.
TGAGATGCACGTGCACCTCCGGAATGAGATGGCTGACGACAGGAAGATTGAACGCCTCCGCCATGCCCGCGACCTTGAGCCATTGCGTGATACCGCCGACCCGCACGAGGTCGATCATCACGATGTCAACCGACCGCGCTTCCAGCATGTGGCGGAACGGTGCGATGCCCCAGAGGTATTCGCCGCCGGCGACCGGCGTCGAGAGCGCGTCGGCGACCCGCGCGAGACCGGCGAAATCATCGGCCACCGTCACGTCCTCGAGCCAGCCGAGATTGA
>DATFRA010000072.1:0-5727 GCA_035263705.1 Allostellaceae bacterium | reverse complement strand
GGGTTCGGCCTGCTCGCGGGCGGCGCCGGCTCCTATGCCTTCGAGGCGCTCCGCGCCGCCCACCTCGACACGACGCGGGCCGCGATCCTGTTCGGGCTCGCGCTCATCGGGGCGGGGTCCAAGGCCGGCCTGTTTCCGCTGCACGTCTGGCTGCCGCCCGCGCACTCGGCGGCGCCGAGCCACGTCTCCGCGCTGATGAGCGGGATCATGACCAAGGTCGCGCTCTACGGCCTGGTCCGCATTCTGTTCGACCTCATGGGGACGCCGCCGTGGTGGTGGGGCGTCGTCGTGCTGGTCGTCGGCGGGATCACTGCCCTCATGGGCGTGCTCTACGCGGTGATGCAGCACGATTTGAAGCGGCTCCTCGCCTATCACACCGTGGAGAACATTGGCATAATCGTGATCGGTCTGGGCCTCGCGCTCGCCTTTCGCGCCAATCATCTCGATGCGCTCGCGGCCTTGGCGCTGGTGGCGGCGCTGCTGCATGTCTTCAACCATGCCATGTTCAAGAGCCTGCTGTTCCTGGGCTCGGGCGCCGTGCTGGTCGCGACCAACGAGCGCGACATGGAGCACCTGGGCGGCCTCATCCATCGGATGCCGCGCACGGCCTTCGTGTTCCTGATCGGGTCGGTCGCCATCTCGGCCTTGCCGCCCTTCAACGGCTTCGTCTCGGAATGGCTGACCTTCCAGGCGATCCTCGATGGCTCGCTGCTGCCGCAGTGGCTGCTGAAATTCGCGGTGCCCGTGGTGGGCGCCATGCTGGCGCTCTCGGCGGCGCTCGCCGCCGTCTGCTTCGTCAAGGCGTTCGGCGTGGTGTTCTTGGGCCGTCCGCGCACAAAAGCCGCCGCGGAGGCCCGCGAAGTGGGCTCGCTGATGGTCGTGCCGATGGCGTGCTTCGCCGCGATCTGCACGCTGGTGGGTATCGTGCCGATCGCGCTGGTGAAACTGCTGCGGCCCGTCACCGCCATGTTACTGCCGGGCAGCGGCACTGCGCTTCCGGAGTCGAGCCTGCTCTGGCTGATGCCGTTCGACGCCGAGCGCGCCTCCTATAGCGGCCTCACCATCCTCATTGCGATCACGCTGCTCGCGGGGGTGCTGGTGGTGGTGATCCACCGCTTCGCCTCCAACCGCGCCCGCCGCTCGGCGCCCTGGGATTGCGGCTTCCCCGATCCGCGCACCGAGACCCAATACACGGCCGGCAGCTTCGCGCAGCCGATCCGGCGCATCTTCGGCAGCACCGCCTTCGCCGCTCGCGAGCGTGTGGACATGCCCGAGCCCGGCGACGGCCGCGCCGCCGCCTTCGAGGTGACGCTCCGCGATCCCGCCTGGGAGGGCATCTACGGACCGGTCGGCGCCTTGATCACGGGGATTGCCGATCGCATGAATGTGCTGCAGTTCCAGACCATCCGCCGGTACCTTTCGCTGATGTTCGCGGCGCTGGTGCTGCTGCTCCTCATCGTCGCGGTGAGCCAGTGACCGTCGCTCTGCTCGAGGGCCTGCAGCTGCTGCTGGTGCTCGCGCTAGCGCCTCTGCTCACGGGTATCGTGCGCAAGGTGAAGGCGCGGCTCACCGCTAAACGCGGACCCGCGGTCATCCAGCCTTATCGCGACCTTCTGCGCCTTCTGCGCAAGGAAGCGGTCCTGGCGCCGAACGCGTCCTGGCTGTTCAGAGTGAGCCCCTATCTCATCTTCACGGCGGTCTGGCTCGCCGCCGCCATCGTGCCGACCTTCACCACCGGGCTTGCGGTAAGCAGAACAGCGGACCTGATAGCGCTCGTGGCGCTGCTCGGTACTGCACGCTTCGCGCTGGCGCTCGCAGGCATGGACGTCGGCACCAGCTTCGGCGGCATCGGCTCGAGCCGCGAGATGATGATCGCCTCCCTCGCCGAGCCTGCCATGCTGATGGTCACCTTCACCGTGGCACTCCTGGTGCGCTCGACCTCTCTGCCGCACATCGCGGAGTTCATGGTGACGCACGCGGTCGGAATCCGGATCTCGCTGTTCTTGGGCCTGGTCTCGCTGGTGATCGTGGCGATCGCGGAGAACGCACGCATCCCCGTCGACAATCCCGCGACCCACCTCGAGCTCACCATGGTGCACGAGGCCATGATCCTCGAGTACTCCGGCCGCCACCTGGCGCTGGTCGAGGCTGCCTCGATGGTGAAGCTGCTGCTCTACGTCTCGCTGATCGTCGCGGTGTTCTTGCCCTGGGGCATCGATGTGGGCGAGCTCGGTGCTGCTGCCATCGCCACGGGCCTCGCGGCCTACGTGGCAAAACTCGGCGGCGGCGCGGTCTTGCTCGGCGTGTTCGAGACCAGCATCGCCAAGATGCGCGTGTTCCGGCTCGCCGAGTTCCTGGGCGGCGCGTTCCTGCTCGGCATCCTCGGCGCGATCTTCCTTTACGTGTCGCAGGTGCTGTGATGCCGCTGTTCCAGAACCTCGCCTACGACACGGCGCACGTCCTGGACACCGGCGTGCTCCTGCTGAGCTTCGCGCTGCTCTACCAGCGGCGCCTCTTCGGCGTGATCAAGATCTACGCGTTGCAGGCGCTGCTGCTGGCGGCGGCGGCGGCTTGGCAGGCAAACGCGCAGGAGGCGCCGCACCTCTACATCACCGCGGGCATCGCCCTCGTCTTCAAGGCGATTGTGATCCCGATCGCGCTGCATCGGATCATCGTCTATCTCAACATCCACCGCACGCTCGAGACCGCGCTCGGCATCGGGCCCACCATGGTCGTGGGCGTGGCGCTGGTCGCGCTCTCGATCCTGCTGGTGCTGCCGGTGACCGCGGCATCGGGCGCGCTCACCCGCGAGAGCCTCGCCGCGGCGCTCTCGATCGTGCTGCTCGGCCTTCTCATGATGATCACCCGACGCAACGCCGTGAGCCAGGTGGTGGGGTTCATGTCGCTGGAGAACGGCCTCATCCTCGCGGCGGTCGGCGTCAAGGGCATGCCGTTGGTGGTGGAGCTCAGCAGCGCCTTCTCGGTGATGGTGGCCTTCATCATTTTCGGGATCTTCTTCTTCCATATCCGCGAGCGTTTCGACACGCTCGACGTCCACGACATCGAGCGGTTCCGGGGGGAGCGGCAGTGAACCCCGTCTATTTCATCCTGGGCATCCCCGCGATCTCGGCGATCCTCTTCGCGATCGTGCCGAGCTACAGGGTGGCGGCGAAGGCCAACGTCGGCGCAACCTTCCTCACTTTGCTCGCGAGCCTGGTGCCGTTCGCGCACCAGCCGGAGACGACGCCGCTCCTGCTGATCGACGATTTCAACATCTACCTCGTGGCGCTCACGGCCTTCGTCGGCTTCACCACCAGCCTGTTCAGCGCGCGTTACGTCATCCACGAGGTGGAGATCGGGCGCCTGATGCCGCGCTATCTGCGCTTCTATCACGCGATGTACCAGGGTTTCCTGTTCACGATGCTGCTCGCGCTCACGTCCAACAATCTGGGCGTGCTCTGGGTCTCGCTCGAGGGCGCCACGCTCACGACCGTGCTGATGGTGGGGCTCTACCGCACCCATGAGGCGCTGGAGGCCGCCTGGAAATATTTTATCCTCTGCGGCGTCGGGATCGCGCTCGCCCTGTTCGGCACGACGCTCATGTACCTGGCCGCGCAGCCGGTGATGGGCGCGGGCCTCCCGGCCATGACCTGGTCGGAGCTGATGCCGCGCGTCGCCGAGTTCAGCCCGGCGATCCTCAACCTCGCCTTCGTGTTCCTGCTGGTGGGCTACGGCACCAAGGTGGGCTTGGCGCCGCTTCACGCGTGGCTCCCCGACGCGCACGCGGAAGGCCCGACGCCGATCTCGGCCGTGCTCTCGGGCCTGCTGCTCAACGTCGCGCTCTATTGCGTGCTGCGCTTCAAGATGCTGCTGGCGGGCAACCCGCTCGCGGTAGCGCCGGGGCCGCTCATGATCACGATGGGGTTGAGCTCGCTGATGCTCGCGAGCTTCATGCTCTACCGCCGGCGCGACATCAAGCGGCTCTTCGCCTATTCCTCCATCGAGCACATGGGGATCATCACTTTCGCCTTCGGCATGGGCGGCGCGCTCGCGAATTTCGCGGGGCTCCTGCACATGACCATGCACAGCCTGACCAAGTCCGCGATTTTCTTCGCGGTCGGGCATATCTCCCAGGTCAAGGGCACGCAGAAAATCGCGGACATCCGCGGCCTTACTTCGAGCCAGCCGGTGCTCGGCTGGGCGCTGGTGATCGGCGTAGTGGCGATCGCGGGCCTGCCCCCCTTCGGCGTGTTCCTGAGCGAGTTCCTGGTGCTCACCAACACCTTCGGCCGGCAGCCGCTGCTCGCCGCGCTCGTGCTCGGCGGCCTGCTTGTCGGGTTCGGTGCTCTCATCCTCCGCCTTCAGGCGCTGGCTTTCGGCCCCGGCGAGGGCGGCGAGAAGGCGAGCACCGTGGCGCTGTTGCCGCTCTTCGTCCATCTCGCGATGGTGCTAATCGCTGGGATCTATCTGCCCGGGCCGCTGGTGACGTGGTTCCAGACCGTGGCGAAGCTGCTGGGATAACGGGCCATGGCCGACACCCTCCTCGGCTTCTTCGCCGACGCCGAGCGGACCGCGCAGCGGCCGTGGGCGCGCTACCGGCTCGATCGCCAGCGGTGGCGGGCGCTCGCCGAGCGCCTCGCGAGCACGGACTGGACGCTGCTGGGGCTCTGGGCCGAGACCGCCGAGGTTCACGTGGCCTTGATGGACGAGGCCGCAGGCGAGATCGCGGTCGCCTCCCTCGCCTGCCCCGACGGCCGATTCCCGTCGCTGTCGGCCGTGCGGCCGGGCGCCCAGCGGCTCGAGCGCGCGGCCCAGGACCTGTTCGGGCTCACGGCCGAGGGCCTTTCGGACGCGCGGCCGTGGCTCGATCACGGCCAGTGGAAACGCCGCCCCTTCGGCGATGGCGCCGCAACCCACCGGCCCGCCAGCGCCTATGATTTCCTGCCGGTGCTCGGCGAGAGCCTGCATCAGATCCCCGTCGGGCCCGTCCACGCCGGCATCATCGAGCCCGGCCATTTCCGCTTCCACTGCAGCGGCGAAACCGTGGTGCGGCTCGAGGAGCGGCTCGGCTACGTGCACAAGGGCACGGAAACGCTGATCGCCGGGAAGCCGCCCGCGGAAGCCGCGCGCCTCGCCGCGCGCTGCTCGGGCGACGCCACGGTGGCGCACTCGCTCGCCTTCGCGCGGGCCGTCGAGGCGGCGCTCGACATCAAGGCGCCCCCGCGCGCGGTTTGGCTGCGTGCGCTGATGGCCGAGCTCGAGCGCATCGCCAACCACATCGGCGACGTCGGCGCGATCTGCAACGATGCCTCGTTCATTCTGATGCAAGCGCAATGCACGACGCTTCGCGAGCGCGTGCTGCGCGCGGCCGGGCAGTGCTTCGGCCATCGCCTGATGATGGACCGCGTGGTCCCCGGCGGAGTCGCGGGCGATCTCGACGAGGCCGGCGCGGCGCGGCTCCGCGAGCTGGTGGCGGCGATCGCGCACCGCTGGCCGGAGCTCTACCGGATCTACGACGAGCGGCCGTCGCTGCTCGACCGCGCGGTCACCACGGGCACGGTGCGGCCGGCACTGGTGCGTCGTTTCGCCGCCGGGGGCCATGTCGGCCGCGCCTCCGGCCGCGGCGTCGACGCGCGGCGCTTGCCGGGCTATCCGCCCTATGACGCTCTCGATTTCGAGGTGCCGGTGCTGACCGACGGCGACGTGCACAGCCGCGTGCTCGTCCGA
>DATFRA010000071.1:0-3666 GCA_035263705.1 Allostellaceae bacterium | reverse complement strand
TCACGACCTCGCGCTCCGGAACGATCTTGCCGTTGAAATAGGCGACGCGCTGATTGGAGAGTGCGCTCATGGTTCCCTTTCGAGATTGGCGGGCATCAAGCGGTGCCCGTTTCCAAAGAAGCGGTCTATGCTCGACGTCTGAGTAGCTTTCCCCAAAGCACGCGCCCTGCCAAGCCCCTCCCGCGGGGCCGATCGACCACTCCGCCCTTGACGGCCGGAGAGGCCCGCGACCACTCTCCCACCCTATGCGGATCGATCATCAGCGGCTGCGCCGCCTCACCAGCGCCCTCCTCGAGAAAACCGGCAGTCGTCCGCCCGAGGCGACGACCGTCGCCGATCACCTCGTCGACTCCAACCTCGCGGGCCACGACAGCCACGGCGTCGGCATGCTCCCGCACTACATGCGGAATTTCAAAGCCGGCACGCTGATCCCCAACCGGGCGCCGGAAGTCGTGAGCGAGAGCGGAAATTTCTCGGTCTGGGATGGCCGCAACGGCTACGGCCAGGTGATCGCCCGCGACGCCGTGCTCTGGGCGACCGAGACGGCGCGCCGCCGCGGCGTGGCCGTACACGGGCTCCGCAACACACACCACATCGGCCGGGTCGGCACCTACGGCGAGATCGCGGTGGCACAGGGGTTGGTCTCGATCCACTTCGTCAACGGGAATTCCGGCCCGCCGCGAGTGACGCCCTTCCGCGGCCGCGAGGGCCGGCTCTCCACCAATCCGATCTGCGTCGCCGTTCCCGGCACCACGGACACGCCGCCGATCGTGCTGGACATGGCCACCAGCCGCGTCGCCATCGGCAAGGTGCGTGTCGCGTATAACCAACGCAAGCCCATGATGCGGGGGGCGCTGATCGCGGCGGATGGTCTGCCCACGACGAATCCCGCCGTGCTCTATGAGGACCCCCGCGGCGCCGTGCAGCCCTTCGGCGAGCACAAGGGCTATGCCCTCGCGTTGATCGCGGAGCTGCTGGCGGGCGCCGTGGCCGGTGCGGGCACGATCCAACCCGCCAATCCCCGCGATCGCGGCATCCTCAATGGCATGCTGACGGTGGTGATCGATCCCGAGCGAATGGCGAGCGCCAGCTTTATCCGCACCGAGATCGACGCGCTCGTCGCCTATATGAAAGCGACTCAGGCGGCCGACCCGGCGCTGCCGGTGCTGGTTCCCGGCGAGCCCGAGCGCATCGCGCGGGCGCAGCGCATCGCCGAGGGCATCGAGATCGACGACACAACCTGGAAAGAGATCGGCGAGGCCGCCAAGAGCGTCGGAGCGACGTTCGAGACGGCATGACCGCGCCGGCGCTCGATCCGCGGCGCCTCGATCTCGCCGCGGCGCTCTCCGCGCCTTTCACGATGCCGACATGAGGACGGTATTGCTGGCGCCGTTGGGCGTTCTCTCGTTAATCGGTTGTCAGGAGCACCCGCCGATACCGGCGGAGACGCTGGACCAGCAGCGCTTCATGACGGGCTGCCGCCCCGCGGACGCCGCCCGCGATCCGACCGCTTTCGCCGCCTATTGCGACCGTTTCTAGCCGCGGTAGTCCGTCCCCAGATGGAAGAGGCAATCGCCGCGCTCGGTGCGGCCGGGGATGCGCTTGCAGAGCACGACGCCGTCGTGCTCGAAGCGCACGACCTCGGGATCGCGCCAAGGCGTGTGCGAGAAATGGATGGCGGCGGCCGGCTGATCCTTCTTGACGGTGTCGCCGAGCTCCACCAGCGGCTCGAAGAGCCCGCTCTCGGAGGTGTAGACGAAATAGTCGGGCCCGCCGACCTCCATGAGTCGCGTGCCCGGCGAGGGCTCGACCCGGAGGTCGTTCACCACGCCCAGGTGCTTGAGCAGCCGTCGCACGCCGGTCTCTGCGATCTTCAGCGCCGCGGGAGTCACCGTACCGGAGCCGCCGGCCTCGGTGCCGATCGTGGTGACGCCGCGGCGATGCGCGGAGGCCGAAAGGGTCTGATCGGCGCCCATGCCCAGGGGATTGTTCGCGACGTAGCCGATAGGCGCGCCGAACACCTTCAGGAGCTCCAGCACCTCCGCATTGCGCTTGGTATCGCCGGGCACCATGGAGCCGAGCGCGCTCGGGACATACATGAGCGAGCTGCCCCCGGAATGCAGGTCGAAGGCGTAATTGCACAGCGGCAGGATCACGCTGTCGATGTAATGCGCGATCATCTTGGTGGGCGTGCCGTTGGGATCGCCCGGGAATGACCGGTTGAGGTTGCCGCCGTCGATCGGCGAGGTCCGGCGCCCCGCGATCGCCGCCGGGAAGTTCGAGGCGGGGATGAAGATGATGCGGCCCTGCACCTGCTCCGGCTTGAGCTCGCGAATCAGCTTCATCAGCGTGACCTGACCCTCGTACTCATCGCCGTGATTGCCGGAGTTGAGCAGGATCGTTGGTCCGCTGCCGTGCTTCAGGCACACCACGGGGATCGGGATCCAGCCGTAGGCGGACTCGTGAACGGAGTGCGGGAGCCGCAGGAAGCCGGTCTGCCGCCCGGCCTTCTCGAAATCGACGGTCGATGAGATACGCGTGCCAGTCATGAGTGTGCTGCCTGCCTCAGGGAAGTGGAAGAAGTCGAATGCGGTTCAGGTCGCGTAGTCCGGCTCCTCGCGGTCGAGAATGCGGCGCCAGGCGTCGAGATGCATCCGCGCGTCGAACCGGTCGCCCCAGGCGCCGTGATAGTGCCGGCGCAGCCGGTCGGGCTGGCGCCTCAGCGTGCCGCCGGCCATGCGCGCGGTCAGCTGGTACATGCAGGTGCGCTCAGCGGCATAGAGCTCGTCGAAGGCATCCTCGACGCTCGGCCCGACCACGGTAACGCCATGATTGCCCATCACCATGATGGTCTTGTCGCCCATGAGCTCGGCGATCCGATCGCCCTCCTCGTTGTCAGCGACGGGCCCGCTCGCGGCATCGTCGTAGACGATGCGGTCGTCGAGCACGAGGTCGTTGTGATGCGAGAGCTCGAGCCGGCCGCCCTCCATCAGCGAGAGCGCGGTCAGGTATTGCGGATGCACATGCATCACGCACTTCGCCTGGGGATGTCGCAGGTGGATGCGGGTGTGGATATGGAAGGCGACCTTGCGGAGCTCGCCGCGCCCGCGCACGACGTGGCCCTCGAGATCGCACACAATGAGATTGCTGGCGGTGATCTCCTGGAACAGGAGTCCGCGCGGATTGATCAGAAAGAGGTTGTCCTCGCCCGGCAGCATCAGGCTGTGATGATTGCCGATCTGCTCGTTCATGCCGAGCCGCGCGTGCACGCGAAAGGCCGCCGCCAGGTCGCAGCGCAGCTTCCACTCGAGGTCCTCGGCCGGCCTCACCTCTCTGAGCGCGGTCATTTCTCCCCCAATCATTCTCGCGAGCTCGCCGACGCAGATTGGCATGGCCGCCCGGCGCTTGCAAAGAGCCGGAGCGGCTGCCCGTCAGGCGACGCTGGCGGCCAGCGCCGCCGCGACTTGCTCCCGCAGCGACGGCTCGCCCGGCAGGAAACGGCGCTCGAAGAGCGCGGTTCCGATGGTGAACGCGTCGACACCGAGGGCGTCGAGCTCGCGCACGCGTGCAGGCGAGTCCACGGATCCCGCGACGATCAGCTTTCCGCCGAGGGCTCCGCGGGCGGCGCGCACGAGATCGAGTGGCGGCGCGGCGATCGAGCGGAAG
>DATFRA010000070.1:0-26102 GCA_035263705.1 Allostellaceae bacterium | reverse complement strand
GACGTTGGGTGGACGCATGCGCTCGACGAGGCGATGCACCACCGCGCCGAACAGCTCCGCCTTGTCGCGAAAGCGGCTGTAGACGGTGCGCTTCGACATGCGCGCGCGCTTCGCCACCGCCTCGATGCTGGTGGCGCCATAGCCCTGGGTCAGGAACAGCGGTGTCGCGATCTCGAGGATCTGCTCGCGGATGCGCTCTGCCAGCAAGCGGGGCGGACGACCACCCCTGCGCCCGACCGAGGGCCGAGGCTTGCCGGCGCGGCGCATCGTCCCGTGCTGGGCGCGGCCGCCGTCAACGCGGCGTGACGGTGGCGCCCGGCGGCGCGTAATAGCCCTGCTGCGGCGGGTAGTAGTAGCCGGTTCGCGGCGCGTAGTAGCCGGAGGCCGGTGGATAGTAGGCCGGCGGCGGCGGATAGGAATAGGGAGGCGGCCCGTAGTAGGCCGGGTAGGGCGAGGTCGCCGCTGCAATGGCGCGGAAGGGGAGCGTCACCAGAGTGGCGGCGCCGACCACCACCGCCGCCGCAGCCTGGAACGGCCAGAGCAGCGGGTTGCTATAGTAGTAGTAAGGGCGGGCATACTGGGCCCAGGCCGACGACGAGGGCGCCGCCGCGAGGGCGACCGCCAGACCGCCGACGACCAGCGTTCGGTACTTCATGGTGTCCCCCTTGCTAGACACTGCCGAAACCCTAACAAGGCTCGCCGTGAAACGCAACGCCACCGTTGCGTTATGCGAGCGCTGGCTCAGAGTCCCACGTACGCCTGCCGCACGCCGTCGTTCGCGAGCAGCTCGGCGCCGGTGCCGCTGAGCACGATCCGGCCGGTCTCCAGCACATAGCCGCGATGCGCGAGGGCGAGGGACTGCGCCACGTTCTGCTCGACCAGCACGACCGTGAGCCCGGCGTCGCGGTTGAGGCGCTCGATCACCCGGAACATCTCGTCGACCACCACGGGTGCGAGGCCCAGCGACGGCTCGTCGAACAGGATGAGGCGCGGCTCGCCCATCAGGCAACGCCCGATCGCGAGCATCTGCTGCTCGCCACCCGAGAGCGTGCCGGCGATCTGGCGCTGGCGCTCGTCGAGCCGTGGGAAAAGCGCGAAGACGCGGTCGAGGTTGTCACGCAGGCGCGCGCGGGCGCGCGGGATCGCGGCACCCATCTCGAGGTTCTCGCGCACGGTCATGCCGGCGAAGACCTGCCGGCCCTCCGGCACCTGGCCGATGCCGAGATCGCAGATGCGGTGCGAGGGCTCGCCGAGAATGCTCTTGCCCTCGAAGGCGATGGCGCCGCGCGCGGGCTTGTGCATGCCCGTGATCGCACGGATCAGCGAGGTCTTGCCGGCGCCGTTCGCGCCCACGATGGCGACGATCTCGCGCGCGCTGACCTCGAGCGAGACGCCGTCGAGCGCCTGGGCGTCGCCGTAGAAGAGATCGAGCGCGCTCACCGCGAGCATCAGGCTGGCTCCGCCGCGCGCCGGTGGCCCAGATAGCACTCGAGCACGCGGGGATCGCGGGCGACGTCCGCGGGCGCGCCTTCGGCGATCTTCTGACCGTGATGCACCACGACGACGCGATCCGAGAGCGCCATCACCGCGCGCATCACGTGCTCGGTGAGCAGGATGGTGACGCCAGTCTCGCGCACCAGCGCGCGGAACACGGCCACCATGGCGTCGATCTCCGCGGGCCGGAGTCCCGCCATCACCTCGTCGAGCAGCAGGAGCCGGGGCGCGGTCGCGAGCGCGCGTGCGGTCTCGAGCCGCTTGCGCTCGGGGAGCGTCAGGCTCGCCGCCGGCGCATGGGATTTGTCCGCGAGGCCGAGCCGCGCCAGCAATGCCTGCGCCGTCTCCCGCGCGGCGCCGAGCGATGGCGCGCGCTTCAGGGCGCCGACGATCACGTTCTCGAGGACCGTGAGCGCGCCGAAGGGCTTCACCAGCTGGAAGGTGCGGGCGATGCCGGCATCGCAGACCGCGTGGGGCCGCAGCCCCGTGATGTCGCGGCCGCCAAAGCGGATGCGGCCCGCCTCCGGCCGGAACACGCCGGCGATCACATTGAAGATCGTCGTCTTGCCGGCGCCGTTGGGGCCGATCAGTGCCGCGATGGTGCCCGCCGGCACCTCGAAGCTGACGCCGTCCACCGCCTGCAACCCGCGGAAGCGCTTGGAGACTCCGTCGATCGCGAGCAACGGCGCGGTCACGGTTTCGGCTCCCGCGCCGCGAGCCCGAGCCGCTCCGAGAGCCAGGGCCAGATGCCGCCCGGCCGCAGCACCACGATCGCCAGCAGCACCGCGCCGTAGCTCCACTGCTTGAGGCCGTCGATGTGGATGCCGGCGGTCAAGCTGGTCAGGGTCTCGCCGAGCACCGTCAACAGAATTGCCCCAACCAGCGGGCCGCCGAGGGTGCCGAGCCCGCCCACGATCGGCGCCGCCATGAGCTCGACGGAGTTGCCGATGGCGAACACGCTGCTAGGGTAAAGGTTGTTGTAATAGAACGCCTGGATCGCGCCGGCGATCGCGGTCATCGCGGCGGAAAGCGCCACCGCCGCGAGCTTGTAGCGGAAACTGTTGATGCCGAGCGCCTCGGCGGCATCCTGGTCCTCGCGGATCGCCTGCCAGTAAAACCCGATACGGCCGCGGATCAGGGCGCGCGAGAGCAGAAGCGCCGCCGCCACCAGCGCCAGCATCAGGTAATAGAACATCGCGGGCGGGCCGCGCAGGTTGAGGAAATCCGCGTGGGTCAGGTTCTTCACCGGCAGGAACAGACCGCTGGAGGCGCCGACCCAGCCGAAGTGGTCGAACAGGATGCGCGTGAACTCGGCGAAGGCGATGGTGAGCAGCGCGAAATAGACGCCGGTCAAGCCGAAGCGGAAGCTGAGTGCGCCGATCACCGTGCCGGCGAGGCTCGCGACCGCCATGCCCGCGACCATGCCGAGCCAGGGCGGCAAACCGTAATGCACGAAGAGCGCCGCGGCCGTGTAGGCGCCGAGGCCGACATAGAGCGCGTGGCCGATCGAGAGCAGCCCGACGTAGCCCATCATGATGTTCCAGGCCTGGCCCAAGTAAGCCGCGAACAGCACCAGCACCATGACGGAGACGATGTAATTGCTGGCGATCAGCGGCAGCGCCAGCAGGGCCGCGACCAGGAGCGCGAGCGCGATCCGGGCGCGCGGCGCGCTCATGCGGGCCGGCCAAGCAGGCCCTGGGGCCGCACCAGGAGGACCAGGATCAGGAGGCCGAAGCTGAACATGCTCTTGAGCGAGGGATCGATGAAAAATCCCGCGAGCGCCTCGGAGACGCCGACCAGCACGCCGCCGAGCAGCGCCCCCGGCATGCTCCCGAGTCCGCCCAGGATCACGATGATGAAGGCGAGCAGCGTGTAGTCGCTCGCGAGATAGGGCTGCACGTCCACGAAGAGCAGCAGCAGGCAGCCGGCGGCGCCGACACACGCCGCTCCCAATCCGAAGGTGACGGCGTAGAGCCGCTTGACGTCGAGGCCGACGACTTGCGCGCCGAGCTGGTTGTCGGCGCAGGCGCGGATCGCCTTGCCGGTGCGCGTCCGCGTGAAGAAGGCCCAGAGCGCGGCGACGCCGACCACCGCGCCGCCGGCGGCGAGCACCCGCACCTTGTCGAGGAGCAAACCGCCGAGCTCGTAGCTGTCGAAGGCGTACCCGACTTGCGCGTTGCGCGCGTCGGGCCCGAAGATCATCAGCGTGCTGCTGGTGAAGAGGATGCTGATCGCGAGCAGCACCAGGAACTGGCTATGTTGCGGCCGGTCGATCAGCCGGTTGATGAGGCCGCGCTGCAGCAGGTAGCCCACCGCGAACAGCGCTGCCGCCACCAGCGGCAAGGCTAGGAGCGGATCGACGCCCCAGCGCGCGTTCAGTTCGATGGCGACGTACATGCCCGCCACCATCATCTCGCCGTGCGCGAAGTTCACCACTCGGATCACGCCGAAGATCACCGATAGCCCGAGCGCCATCAGCCCATAGATCGCGCCGGTGAGCAGCCCCGCGACGAGGATGTTGAGAACGAGCATCAGGGATCGGTAAGGGGTGCGTCTTTCGACGCGCTCGCTACGCTCGCTTGCTCAGGATGAGGGCTCTTCTTCGCGCAAGACTCGCTGTCCCTCATCCCGAGCAAGCGAAGCGCGTCGAAGGACGCACGACAGCACCGCAGTCGCCTCAAGCCCGCTGGTCCCAACCCGGCATCGGGAAGACCGGCTTGGCCTCGGCGTTCTCGGCCGGCAGCACCACCGTGGGCTTGCCCTTGAGGTTCTGCACGGCGGCGGAGCGCAGGTCGACGTTCTGGCCCTTCTCGTTGAACCTGATGGCGCCGCCGACCATCAGCCGGTCCTTGATGTTGGTCGCCTTGAGCGCATCGACCAGCGCCTCGGGCTTCGTCGAGCCCGCGCGCTTGTGGGCGTCGGCGCAGATCAGCACACCCTCGAAGCAGAAGCCGATGTTGAGATCGAACGACTGATCGGGATAGGCCTTCTCGAAGGCATCCTGCACCGGTTTCACCATGGGCTGCTTCGGGTCGAACCAGGGCACGTTGCAGATGCAGTACTCGGCGTACTTCCCAAGCGTGGTGAGGAACTGTTTCTCGTACATGCCGGGGCTACCGGGCGAGATGATGCCCATGGGCTCGTAGCGCTGCTTCACCATCTCGCGCACCATGAGAATCGCGTCGTTGAGCCGCGTGACCACCATGTGCAGGTCCGCCTTGGCCGCCTTCGCCTTCGCCACCTCGATCTGGAGGTCGCGCGATTGCGGATCATAGGCGATGGTCTCGACGATCTGGAACGGCAGGTCGAGCTTCGGCATCAGGGCATTGATGCCCTTGAGCATCGACATGCCGAAGCTGTCGTTGACATGCATGAGCACGGCGGTCTTGGGGCTGGTGCCCGTCGCCTTGAAGAGCTCGTTGAAGAGCGAGAGCCCGCTCATGCCGATCATCGGGCTGGTGGGGAAGTTGCGGTAGGTGAACTTGTAGCCCTGCTCGGTGATGGCGGGGTCGGCGCCGATGTTGATCACGAAGGGCACGCCGTTCTGCTCGCAGACCTGGGCGATCGCCGCGGTGGCGCCGGATTCGAAGGCGCCGGTGAGGATGTGCGCGCCGTCGCGGATGAGCTTCTCCGCCTGGGTCCGCGCGACGTCGGGCTTCGACTCCGTGTCGGCGTTCATGAGCTCGACCGAGTAGCCCATGTCCTTGAGGATCGGCACCGCCAGGTCCGCGCCGCGCTGACACTGCTGGCCGATCAGCGCGAGGAAGCCCGAGCGCGGCAGCAGCACGCCCACCTTGAGCGCCGCTGCTTCAGCGCGCGCGATCGGAAACGGCGCCGTCGCTGCGAGCGCGCCCAGCGCGGCGACGCCGGTGCCGAAGCGGCGGCGACTCAAGCGGCGGGTCATGGTGTCCTCCCCCGTGATCGATTGCGTAACCTTAACCGGCGCGGCGCGCGCCATCAAACGCCTCTCCGCGGTTGCCTTCGTCCCTCGGCTCTCTAGACTGCGGCGGTCCCTGACGGACGGAGCCCATGAGTCGGCAGGATCTTTTCCCGCCCATCGAGCCTTATGCCTCGGGCATGCTGCCGCTCGATCCGCCGCATGCCCTGTACTGGGAGCAGGTCGGCAATCCCGAGGGGCCGCCGGTGGTGTTCCTGCATGGCGGGCCCGGCGCCGGCGCCACGCCGACCCATCGCCGCTTCTTCGATCCCGCGCACTACCGCGTGGTGATCTTCGACCAGCGGGGCGCGGGGCGCTCGACCCCGCTCGGCACGCTGGTGGACAATTCCACCGCGCACCTCGTCGCCGACATCGAGCGCCTGCGCCGGCATCTCGGCATCGAGCGCTGGATCGTGTTCGGGGGATCCTGGGGCTCGACCCTGGCGCTCGCCTATGCGGAGGCGCACGCGAGCCGCGTGCGCGCCCTGGTGCTGCGCGGGATCTTCCTCTGCCGGCGCTCGGAGATCGACTGGTTCCTCTACGGCATCCGCACGGTCTTTCCGGAGCCGTGGCGCGCGTTCGCGGGATTCCTGCCGGAGACGGAGCGCGGCGACCTGCTCGGGAACTACTACCGCCGGCTCACCCACGCCGATCCCGCGGTCCACATGCCGGCGGCGCGCGCCTGGAGCATCTACGAGGGCGCCTGCTCGACGCTGCTGCCGAGCCCCGACACCATCGCGGCCTTCGGCGAGGATCGCCTGGCCCTGGGCATGTCGCGCATCGAGGCGCACTATTTCAGCCACCATCTCTTCACGCCCGAGACCGACCTGGTGGCGCATCTCGGTCCCATCCGCAAGGTGCCGGCGACCATCGTCCAGGGCCGCTACGACATGGTGTGCCCGATCGCGAGCGCCGACGAGCTTGCGCGCGCCTGGCCCGAGGCGGAGTACATCGTGGTGCCCGACGCCGGGCATTCCGCCATGGAACCGGGTATCCGCAGCCGGCTGGTCGCGACCATGGAGCGCTTGAAGCGCTTGCCGTAGCGGGCTCCGACGCTAAGATGCCCGATCTGTCTGGGGTAGTGGGGGGCATGTATGGGCTCGAGCAGGGGACGGGCCGCGTTCGCGGCGGTCATGCTCGGTGTCTGCCTGAGCCTGACGCTCGCGCCGCGAGCGGCACGGGCGAATGATCCCAATTACATCGCGGTGGGTGCCGGCGTTTACGACGTCCTGCACGATTTCAAGGCGGCGCAGGGCCGCCTCGAGTTCCGTTTCGCCGACCGCCTCTACTTCATCAAGCCGATGGTGGGCGTGCTCTTCACCAGCAAAGGCACGGTGATGGGCTATGGCGGCGTCCGGATCGATCTCTATCTCGGCCCCCATATCGTCGTGACGCCCAACGCGGCCGTGGGCGCGTTCTATCGGGGCAACGGCAAGGACCTCGGATCCACCGTCGAGTTCAAGACCGGCGGCGAGTTCGCCTGGCGGTTCGACGATCACTCGCGGCTGGGGTTGGCCTTCGACCACATCTCGAACGCCGGCATCGGCAAGAAGAATCCGGGGACGGAGTCCCTGATGCTGTTCTGGTCGTTCCCGATCGGGGCGGTGAAGCACTGACGTCCGGATAGTTGTATTGACCCTGTCGCGGTTTCTGGCGTCTGGTGATGAGAGGGAGAGCCTGTCGGGGGGCGGCTATGGCGAGGCGTGCGACTGGGATCGCTCTGGTAATGGCGCTGACGGCGCTCGGCGCCGGTCATGGTGCGAGGGCGCAAAGCACCAATCCCTATACCGCCGAGTACTGCGAGCCCGATCCCGGCACTAAGCTGCTCTACACCAACCGTGCCTATCTCGTGCTGCCGAAGGCGCCGGATTCGCCCGCGCTCTATTTCACCTACAAGATCCTTGAGACCGGCAAATTCGTGGAGCGGCGGGGGCAGTTCCTGTTCGACGACGGCGACGACCGCTGGCAGCTCGAGTCCGATCCCGAGGCGCTCCGCCTGTTCTGGCCGCTTCGGCCCGAGAAGAAGCTGGAGATCGAGCGCCTCGACCGCACCAACGGCGAGCATTCGCAGGTCACCTTCGTGGTGCTGGGTCTCGAGCCCATCATGGTCAACGGCATCCCCTACAAGAGCTGGAAGATCCGCCGCCTCGACGCGATGGAGGGCGGCAAGAGCTTCGTGCAGTTCCTGTGGTATTCGCCGCAGCTCTGCACGCTCGCGGCCTTCACGGACTCGCAGCACCGCAACGTGCGCCTGCTCAGGATGCTGAAGCCCGGCGACCGCGACTACGACCGCGACCTCGTGGTCAAGAGCCACCACCTCTATTTCCAGGACAAGGACGAGATGGTGAAGTGATCGTGGTTATTGCGCCATCGCCTTCTTGTAATAACTGAGGTCGTAGTACTTCGCGGGGTTCGTCAGGCTCTTCTTGGGTAGGCCGTATTGCGAGCGGAGCGCGAGCACGGTCTTGATGCCGTCGATGTCGAGCTTCCCCTGCTTCAGCAGACCGTTCTTGGGCGCCAGCAGCACGCCATAGGTCTGCTCCGCGAGCTCGGGCGTCATCGTGTTGATGTTGTGGCGCAGGATCGCGATCGCCTCGTCCTTGTTCTCGGGCTTGTAGAGCCAATCGAGGCCGGCGACGTAGCCGCGGATGTAGCCGACGAGCTCGGCCTCGTGCGCCTTCGCCCACGACCGCTGCACCGCCGCCACCAGGCCCTGGTAGTGGCCGAAGACCGCGATCGCCGAGCGGAGGTCGTGATAGCCCTTCGCCTTCGCGATCAGCTCGAAAGGCGTGAAGAGCAGGGTGGCGCTCTGCTCCTTCTTCATCAGCGCCTCGAAGCGTTGCAGGCCGCCGCCCGCCGAGGCGAGCGTGTAATCGCGGCCGTCCTTCATCCCGACCTTCTCCATCAACTTCAGCAGCACGAAGGCGTAGCCGGTGGTGCGCGCGTCCACCGAGAGGGTCTTGCCGCGGAGGCCCTTGATGTCCACCACCTCCGGCACCGACACCAGGTGCAGAAAACCGTTGTCGCTCCCCATCACCGCTACCAGGTCCGGCTTCTGGGCGGTCTGCGCCTCGCCCTGGCCTTCGTCATAGGCGATCGGGTTGTCGATCGCGGTCATGGCGATGTCGAACTTGCCGTCGATGGTGTTGCCGAGCTGGAAGTTGGCACTCGGCGTCGGCGTCAGGTGCACGGCGACGCCGTTCTTCTCGAAGAACCGCTTCTCCTGCGCCGCCCAGATCGGCCAGTTGCTGCCGCCGGGAAACACGATCACCTCGAGCGGCTTCGAGCTTTGCGCGTGGGATACGCAGGGCGCGAGCGCGAGGAAGGCGACGAGCGCGAACGAGATGCGTTTAGGCGTCATCATAGTTGTTATCTCCCCTTATTCCCGCCCCCTCCGCCCGTCATGCGCGAGCTTGGCGTGTGCCCTAGATCACCTTCTTCCGCCGCAACTCCGCCTCGTAAGCGGCCAGCGTCGCCTCGATGAGCTCGGCGATCTCGTCGACCTCTGCTGCGGTCACGATCAGCGGCGGGGTGATCATCAGCCACTCGCCGTAGAGGCCGTTGGCGGTGCGGCGCGAGTAGAGCGCGATGCCGCGCTCGAGGCCGAGCTCGATGATGCGGTAGACCGCCTGGAGCTCCGCGGGCGTCGTCGTCTTCGCCTCCTTGTCGACGACGATCTCGATCGCCATCAGCAGGCCCTTGCCGCGGATATCGCCGAGGATGGCGCTCTTCGCCTTGATCGCCTCGAGCCGCTCGCGGAGCCGCGCGCCCATGGCGGTGGCGTTCGCCATCATCTTGCGCTCGATCATCTCCTGGACGACCGCGACCCCCACCGCGCAGGAGAGCGGGTTCGCGGCATAGGTATGGCCGTGCATGAAGCCGCCGGCCTCGGCCACTTCCTCGACCATGCTGGCGGGCGCCAGCACCGCGCCCATCGGCGTGTAGCCGGCGGCGATGCCCTTGGCGAGCGTCACCAGGTCGGGCCGCGCGTCGGGCCAATGATCCGCCGCGAGGAAGGCGCCGGTGCGGCCCGCGCCGCTCATCACCTCGTCATAGATCAGGAGCACGCCATGCCGCGTGCAGATCTCGCGCACCGCACGGTGGTAGTGGTCGGGCGCCACCAGCGCGCCGGTCGCGAGGCCGCCCACGGGCTCCATGATGAAAGCGAGTACGGTCTTCGGCCCCTCGCGCTCGATCGCGTCATCGAGCGCCGCCGCGCACTGCCGCGCATAGCTGTCGGCGTCGTGGTTCGCCGGCAGGCGATAGCTGAAGGGCGCTGGCACTTTCGGCATCGATTTCATGACGGCGCCGAAGATCTGGTCCGCCGAGGGATCGCCGGTGACGGCGAGCGCACCGAGGGTCCCGCCGTGGTAACCGGGTTCGCGGGCGATCACCTTCCAGCGCGCGGTCTCGCCGCGCACCACCGCGTATTGCCGCGCGAGCTTGATCGCGGCCTCGGTCGCCTCCGAGCCGCCGGAGACGAAGAACGCCCGCTCGAGTCCGGGTCCCGCGAGCGAGGTCACGAGGTCCGCGAGCTCGACGTTGGGCTCGTTCTCGAACACCGCGCGGCTCGCGAACGCCACCTTCCGCGCCTGCTCGGTCATGGCGCGCACCACGCGCTCGTTGCCGTGGCCGATGTTGCTCACCACGGGGCCCGAGGACGCGTCGATGTAGCGCTTGCCCTCGGTGTCCCACATGTAGATGCCTTCGGCGCGCGTCACCATCGGCCGCCGCGGCGCGCCCTTCTTGGCGTAGAAGAGCTGGACCGGGCCGCCGTGGCTCGGGATGCCGGAAGCGCGGGTGTCGGGCATGACGGGAGACCTCTCGAATGAAGTCCTGAAAATGCCGCTTCTCTTCGGGCGCGGCAAGGCGGAGGTGATTGGCGCAGATTCCAGGTGACCACGAACCTCGGCCATGCGGCGGAACGACACCACGGGAGGATATTTTCGATGGATTACTCGACGATCGACCTAGCGCTGGCGATCGTGCATCACCTGTTGGTGTTCGCGCTTGCCGGCATACTCGCCTTCGAGATGGGCATCGTGAGCCCGACCATGAAGCGCGACGAAATCCTCGGCGTCGCCCGCGTCGATCTCTGGTATGGCATCCTTGCCGGCGCGATCATCGTCGTCGGCTTCATCCGGGCCAACGTCGCGGCCAAGGGCTGGGCCTTTTACGCGGTCAATCTGTTCTTCTGGGCGAAGATCGCGACCTTCGTCGTCATCGGCCTGCTCTCGATCGTTCCGACGGTGGTGTTCATTCGCTGGCGCAACGCGCTCAAAAGCAATTCCGCGTTTGCTCCCCAGGCGGACGCCATCGGTCGCATCCGCGGCTACCTCTGGGCGGAAGCGGTCCTGTTCCTCCTGCTCCCGGCTTTCGCCGCCGCCATGGCACGCGGCTACGGCGAGCTGACGCCGTGATACGGCACCCCTAAAGATTGCTGGCGATCAGCGGATTGCGGTCGAGGACGTCGTTGCGGCGGAGGATGTCGCGATCCTCGCGCGGCAGGTTGTGCGCGTCCGCGAACCGTCTCAGGCGGGCGGAGAGCTGGTGCATGGAGAAGCCCCGGTCGGTCGGCACGAGCTGGACCACATTGGGGCGCGCGTTGCGCTCGGCAAGAAAGAACGACCGGCCGATCGCGCTCGCGATCGCCCGCGCCTCCTCCTGCATGCGGCTCGCGCCTACGAACTCGGCCCAGTTGATGCCGAGCGCGCCGCCCGGCCGGAGGGCCTTCAGGCAATCCTTCCAGAACCGCTTCTTGGTCTCGGCCGCGCCGCCGGCGTCGTAGAGGTCGACCAGGATCACGTCGAAGGCCCGGCGCGCCGCCGCCACGACCTCGCCGGCGTCCGCCATCACCACCGGACGCTTGAGGTGGAAATAGCGGCGGGCGAGGGCGCGCACCACGGGCTCGCGCTCGACCACTGTCACCGCGCAGTCCGGCAGATAGGCCGCGAGATGCCGGAGCATCGCGCCGCCGCCCAGGCCCAGCAGCAGCGCCGAGCCGGGCTCGCGCGCCAGCGCGAAGGCCGCCAGCATCAAGCGCTCGTAGGAGAACACGAGCTTCTCCGGCCGGAGCAGGTCCATGGCGGATTGCTCGATCACCCGGCCGGTACTATCGATCGAGCCCAGCATGCGCACGAGCCGGCCGCGCCGCAGGCAATCGGCCACGAACAGCGTCGCGCCGAACCTGGGCGCGCGCCGGAGCGTCAGGATCTCGGCGCTCGCGCCGCAATGCTCCTTGATCCGCTCGCGCATCATGGCGGCGCCGTGGCGCCCTGCCGCTGCCGGAGCAGGGCCGCCCGGTATGGCGCGGTGTCGAACCGCGGCCCGTCGGGCAGATCGTCGGGATTCGCCGGGTCGAACGGGCTGTAGAGGCTCTCGTCGCGCGTGGCGACGATGGTGGCGACGCGCCCGTGCGGGGCCAGCACGAAACTCATGGTCGGATTGGTCCAGCTCCAGGACATGCGCCGGAGCGCCCACCGCTCGAGGGGCGGCGCGTCATTGAGCGCATCCGCCCAGGCGACGAGGCCCTGGTGGCTCGCGAGCACGGCACGGAAGTCGCGTACGTACTCGGACCAGAACCCGGTCGCGATGATCTGCCAGCCGAATTGGGCGGCCGCAAGGATGCCGAGCAGGTAGTGGGCCCGTCGGCGAAGAGGCCGCGCAGCATCGCGGCTGCGTAGATCGCAACCACGAGTGCCGCGGGGACGATCGCCGCGGAAGCAAGCTTGACGTGCGGCTCGATGGAGCCGTTCTCACCGGCTGTCACGGCATCCCCGGTCGGTCAGCCGATGTTGACGAGCGCGCCGCCGTCGACGGGTAGGGCCACGCCCGTGATGAAGTTGGCCTCGTCGGACGCCAGGAACAGCGCGGCGTTGGCGACGTCCCAGGCGGTACCCATCTTGCTCCGGAGCGGCACGCGGGCGTCGCGGGCGGCGGCGACCTCGGCGCGGCTCTTGCCGGTGGCGCGCGCCCGCGTGTCCACCGCCATCGGCGTATCCATGAGCCCCGGCAGGATCACGTTGGCGCGCACGCCGAAGGGCGCGTTCTGGATCGCGATCTGCTGGGTGTAAGCGATCATCCCGGCCTTGGTCGCCTTGTAGGCGACGTAGGGATAGTTCTCCCAGGCGGCGACCGAGGAGATGTTGACGATGGCGCCGGCGCGCTGCTCGCGCATGATCGGCAGCACGTGCTTGCAGGCCATGATGGTGCCGCGCAGGTTGATGGCGGCGATGCGGTCGAAGGCCGCCTCGGTGATCTCCGTCGGCGGCGCGTCGCCGCCGGCGATGCTGACGCCGACGTTGTTGTGCAGGATGTCCACCCGGCCCCAGCGCTTGCACGCGTCGGCGACCGCCGCGGCAAGCGTCGCCTCCCTGGTGACGTCGGCCTCGAAGGCGACGCAGTCGCCGCCCGCCTGACGCGCGAGCGCCGAGGTCTCCTCGGCGGCCTGGAGGCTCCGGTCCACCGCCAGGACCTTGGCGCCTTCCTGGACGAAGCGGATCACGGTGGCGCGGCCGTTGCCGATGCCCTCACCGGGGCTCTGGCCGGCACCGATCACGATCGCGATTTTTCCAGCAAGGCGCATGGTTTCCCCTCAGTGCAGTTGTCCGGAGGATAACATCCAAACCGTCAGGCAGGCGCTGACTGGATTCCCTGATACTGTCCTGAATTACCCGTAACCGTCCGGGTTTGAGCGCGAGGGCGTGCTAATGCTTCGACCTGGCTGGGGCGATCGATTTCTCGAAATGCACATGTCCCTCGCCGTCGCGATGCGTCTCGCGGTAGCCGAGATCGCGATATAGGGGGAAATTCTCGGTCATCACGGTATTGGTGTAGAGCCGAATCAGCGGCAGCTCGAGACGGCGCGCCTCGCTCTCCGCATAGTCCAGCAGGGCACGCCCATGGCCTCGACCTTGTTCCGATAGAGCAACAGCGAGGCGCTTAACGCGGAGAGCGCCCGGTTCAAGGCTTATCTCTATCAGTCCCACGGGCCGCCCCTCATGCTCTCGAACATAGAGCAAGCCCTGCGCGATCGACTGCGCGTAATCGGTGCGCATCGGACCGGGCTCGCGGCCCATGCGCGGGACGTAGAGCTGAAACGCCTCTCGCATTGTCGCGAGCGCCCAAGTCGCCTCATCGGGGCGGGCACGCCGGATCATGGCGCTACATCAGGTAAGCATAGCCATTGAATTCCAACTCCTGATCGCCCGGTCGCGGTGAGCGCTGCGCTGGTGCCGCAGTTTGTAGCCATTCGGCGCGCTGTGCTACCGGTCATTCGAACTCGCCGCCAAGGCCTCCTAATTCACTCTTGCGAGTGATGAGGAAGGATGAGAGGGCATTGCTTGCGTCGCACCGTTCGAGCCCAGGTTTCATGCCTTCGAGCGAGAGGGCTGCAGATTGTTGGCTTCATGGCGGTAAAGATTGCGTGTGGCGACCCAACCGTGCGTTTCGCTTGCGTAAATGCCGTGCCTGCGTTGCCGCTGGCCCTTCTGAGGGTGTGGGCAGGCGGCCCCGAATCGTGCACTATCCTGGTGGTCGGCAATCCTGCATTAATGATGGGAAGCGAGTCTTCCAGATGGCCGCCGACAGACGTGGAGGGGGAGACCATCAGGCGCAGCAGCCCGGCAAGCCGAAGCCGCCGGGAAATCCGCCGCCGGAGCGCGACGATCCAGACGAGCCGCAGCCGATTCGTGAGCCGGCGCGGCCGATTCCGGTTCCGCCGCCCGAGCCTCCGCCGGCGCCTCTGCAGTGAGAGTGGCGTGCACGGGAACCTTGTGAGACTGATGCCCGAACCGATGACGCTGGGAGACCGAAGCTGAGGAGAAAGAAGTTCAGCGGCGTGCTGACCAAGCCCGCCGATCAGCTGTCGCAGCAGATCGCGGAGCACGCCCGCAATGCGCCCGACGCCGAGACCTGCGAGGCGATGCTCGCGGACACGCGCGAGCAGCTGATGCAGCAGCTCCTCGACAAGCATCAGACACCGGGCGCCGCGGAGCGGATCGTCGACGAGATCATCGGCGGCGCGCGCGCGCAGCTGGTCGAGATCCTGCTCGGCGTGCAGCTGGGCCAGCTCTGGGAAGTCTACAGCGTGAGCGAGGATCGCTGGACGCCGAGCACCGTCACCGACATCGACGACGACTTGGTCACGCTCCGGGCCCAGGACAACCAATGGCATCGCTGTCATCGCAAAGACATGCGCGATCGCAGCCACTACCGGCTGGTGGCGGACCTGGGCCAGCCGCCGGAGCAGCTGGTGCGGCAGCAGGGCTGACCCGCCGACCTGGGGCTCAACCGGCTGATTCCGCCCCCTATTTTGTCGTCAACACATGGTTAATGTTTCGGCGCCAGAGTCGCCAGGGTTATCAGGCTGGTGGACCGGGGAACGCATACCGTGGGCTTCGAGGCGATGCCGCAGATCGCCGATCTGGAGATCGCGGCCACCTGGGACGAGATCGAGCTGGAAGCCGCGCTGAGAGGCGTTGCCGAGGCGCCGCACGAGTCATCTGCGAAGACTGCGTCAGCCTTGGCGGACGCGCTGCGTGCCGTCGAGGAGTTGAAGCGGCTGCCCAAGGAGGAGCGCAAGCGGCGCGCGGAAGTGCTGTTGCGCGCGCTGACGAGCGTGCCCGCCGAGGCTTCGCTGGAGCCTGAGACCAAAATTGACCTCGCGGCTGCGGCTCCGAAGCCCGCGCCTGCGGTGGCGGACCTCCACGAAGCTTCCGTCGACGTGTCACCGGGCGCCGAGATCATGTCGCCTGACGTCGCGCCAATCGTGCCAGAGCGTGCGGAGCCCGTGGCGGCGGCGAGCACGCCGGCCGTCGAGACGGCACCCGAAGCCGCTCCCGCCCTCGAACTCGCGCCCGAGGCGGTGACCGCTCCCGTCGCAACGCCGGAGCCCGACGCCATTCCGAAATTCCTCACGACCGGGTGCGCGGCGCTCGAGCCCGAGCAACCCGACAGCTTGATCCCCTTGCGCACCGCCGCCGCGGCGAGCGCGCTGATCGGCGCGGTGCTCCTGATCTATTTCGGGAGCTCGCAGGAGTTCGGCGTCGCCGCGCGGCCCATCGTCGCCGCGAGCGAGATCGCGAGCACCCATGGCGCCGCGCCCAAGGCCTCGACATCGCTCGCCGCGCGGCAGGCCTTCGTTGCCCTGCCGCCGGAATTCGCAGCGAGCCCCGAGGCCGTGCGGCCCCACCGGCCGTCTCTCGTCGGGTTCGATCTCTTCGACGAAGCCGCCCCGCCGGCGGCGATCGCCGTCAAGGCCGACGCCTCGACGGCAGCGCCAGCACCACCGGCTCCGCTCGTCGTGCCGCCACCCACTGCCGCAGTGACCGCCGCCTTGCCGCCGTCGCCCGGCTCCGACGTGGCGGCGCTGATCAAGCGCGGCGATGACCTCCTGAAGGCCGGCGATATCGCGGCCGCGCGCGCCGCCTACGAGCGCGCCGCGGCTCAAGGCAGCGCGAAGGCGCAGATCGGCGTCGGCAAGACCTACGATCCGCTGGTCCTCGCCAAGCTCGGCGCGCGCGGCGTGCGCGGCGATCCCGTTCAAGCCGCCGCCTGGTACGCCCGCGCCGGCGAAGCGGGCGACGAGGAGGGCCAGCAGCGCCTGCACGCGCTCATCTCCGGCCTCTCCGACTGTCTGCTCTCTCAAGGGACCTGCGCCAGCCGCAAGCCTTGAGACAGAGCTACCCGGCGGCGGCTTTCTCCATGAACACAACGGGCAGGCCGATGGCGCCGGGTGCGGCCATGACGCCCTCGCTGAGCGGCTCGTAGCCGAGCGAACGGTAGAGCGGCACCGCGTTGCGGTTGGCGCGGACGATCAGGCGTGGGTAGCCGGCGGCGTGGGCGCGCTGTTCCGCATCTCGGACGAGGCGGCTCGCGAGCCCTCGGCGCGCCCAAGCCGGATGCACGAAGACCTTGCGGATGCGCGCCATGCCGGGCTCCCCCGGCACGGCGATCCAGCCTGCGGTGGCCACGATCTCGCCCGTCGATGTCAGCGCCAGCGTGAGATGGCTCCGCAGCACGTCGCTCTCGTACTCCGGCGCTTCCGTGAGCGCCGCGTGCGCCGCGATCTGCGCGGGGCTGTGCTGTTGGCTCGCCAACACGGCGAAAGAGAGCGCGTGCAGCCGCCGGATCGCCGGAAGATCGGCGGCGTCCGCTGCGCGCAGGACTATGTCGAGCGCCACCTCCAGTCGAGACATGATCACGAGGCTAGGGCCGGAGCATGACGGTTGTGAGACCAGGGGCGGTCGCCACCCGAAGCCTTGGCGTAGGGTGGCGTCCCCGAGAGGACTCGAACCTCCGACCCACAGTTTAGGAAACTGTTGCTCTATCCAGCTGAGCTACGGGGACGCGGGCACCCGCCCCTTATACCAACGGGTTGCGCCGGGAGCCAATCTCGCCGGGATGGGGTGGGTCTCCACAAATCTCCGCACGTCCGGTCACGCTGGCGCCACAATCGCGGGCATCCCTTGTCACAGGTCAAGGGGAAACCTTGCATGCTTCGATCGTTTTCTCTAAACAGCCGCCCCTGGCCCAAGTGCCGAGAGGCAGCAAGAGGGAGTGCCCAGTCAATGGTGTCGCGTCGTCAGATCCTGATCTCCGGTGTCGCGCTCTTCGCCGTGGCCGCGCCAGTGATGCCGGCCCATGCGGCCGGCGAGGCGAGCGCGGTCGTGACCGATTTCGGCGACCACATGCTGCAAATGCTGAACAATCCACAGCTCTCGCCGGCCGATCGCCAGCGGCAGTTCGGCGCCCTCCTCGACAAGGATTTCGACTTCGCCACCATCGGGCGTTTCGTGCTCGGCCGCTATTGGGCGACCGCGACCGATCAGGAGAAGCAGCAATTCGCGCCGGTGTTCCGCGACTACGTCGTGCAGAGCTACTCGGTGCGCTTCGGCGAGTTCGGCGGCGCCTCGTTCAAGGTAACGGGCGAGCGCCCGGAGAGCCCGACCAGCATCATCGTCGGCACCACCGTGATGCAGAAGAACAGCCCGACGCCCGCCAAGGTCGATTGGCGCGTCTCGAATGGCTCCGGCGCGCCCAAGATCATCGAAGTGATCGTGGATGGCATCAGCATGTCGCTGACCCACCGCCAGGAATTCGCCTCGCTCATCGAGCGCCAGGGCGGCGGCGTCTCCGGCCTGATCGCCCAGCTCAAGGCCAAGATCAACGTCGCGAAGGGGTAATCCGAACCTTCCGAGGGGACCGCAGGGGCGCCGCGTGCGGCGCCCCTTTCGCCATTTGGGCGAAACGCCGACGCGCGTCGCGGGGGTTGGCGTGGCGGCTGGCGACGTGCGGAAGAGAAACTTCAGAACTGGCCGGGCTTGATCTTGAAGACGTCCATGTTCTTGCGGTCCTCCACGTAGACCAGGCGGCCGAAGGGAACCCGCGCGGGGGTCCTGGTCTCGTCGGTCGTCGTCTCGCCTTTCTTCGGCGGCTCGGGGATGGTGCCGTACTGGAGCTGCACGACGCGGCCCCTGTCGTCGGTGCCCTCGAACAGCAGCGCGTTGCCGTCGGGGGTCTTTGCATTGACGATGCGGCTCTCCGGCTTGAAGGACTGGCCGAGGAAATAATTGAGCAGCTCCTGGGCGCCGCCGAGCACGCTGGTGTTGTTGGGCGCGGTCTCGCTGGTGCCCGCGCCCCAGGTCAGCGCGATCTGGAACAGCTTCTTCTGGCTGTAGCCGATTATGTAGTGCACGCGCGCCACCGGGATCTCCGGCAGCACGTCCTTGACCGTGACGGTGAGCACCGTGGTGCGATCGATCGCATTGACCTCCTTGGCGATCGCGGACTCCTTCACATTGAAGTCCGCGACGATCGCGCGCTTCACCGCCGCCTCGTCCATGCCGAACTTGGCCGAGCGGAAGCCTTCGACCTCGTAATGCTTGACCTCGCTGCCGCCGGACGCGGGCGGCGTGGTGCCGCCCGCGGGCGCCTGCGCCCACGCCGCGCCGCCGGCCACGGTCAGCGCCGCCGCCAGCGCGATCGCACCCACCCGAGCGCCGCCGATCATCACGAGCGCCCCCCGATGCCGCGCTCGACCAGGACCTGGACCAGCCGGTCCCAGGCGCCGAGCGAAAGGAAATGCGCGTAGATCATGGAGATCCAGCCCTTGGACCGCCAGTCCTGGAAGGTCTCCGCGGAGATCGTATTGAACCTCGGCTCGTCGATCATCTTGAAGCCGCGGACCACGATGCTTTCGCCATTCGGCAGCTTCACCGTTGCGTCCCGGGGCACCAGCAGCTCCACCTGCGCCAGCGTGCGGCCGAACTCGCGCGTCGCCTCGTGCTGGCGCTGATAGGCGGAGCAGAACTCCAGCGCCTTCTGCGTGACCTCCGTGGCCTTGCCGTCTCGGAAGAAGGGGTTCGCCGTGGTGGCCTCGAGGAAGTCCGAGGCCTCGTCGATGCAGAGCGTGAGATCCGTGCTGCCGGGCTGCTCCAAGAACAGGAATGGATAGCGCCGGACATAGGCGGGAACGTAAGCGCCGCGGCGCCAGCTGCCGTCGGGCTCGACATAGAGGTTCGCCTGGTCCCGGAGGCCCACCACGCCCATCGGCATGGACACCACCTCGTCGGTGAAGACGATCGGATAATCGCGCTGCGCGAGGTAGAGCTCCTGCAGGGTGAGCGGAATGGCGTTGGTCTTGGCGGCGAAGCGGTAGTTCGTGTCGCGCTTCAGCGACACCTCCGAGTGCACTCCCGCCCGAAGCGCGAAGGGCCGCTTGTAGAACATCGGAAGCACCGCGTGCTCAGCATGCGGCGCGGACTGCTGTGCCATGCCTGACCTTCCCGACCGGCCCGACCCGCGGCCGACCGCGGCAGCGACGGTATTCAAGATGCTGGCGTGGGGCAAGGGCGCGCGACTGCGCTCAGCGCATGCGCGGCTGGTATTGCGCGAGCGAGCTGTACTGGTCGGGCCAGGCGAGGGCGTAGCCCTGCTCTTGGGCGGCGTGGCGGGTCCAATAGGGATCGTAGAGGTGGGCGCGCGCGAGGACGCAGAGGTCGGCGCGGCCGGCCACCAGAATGCTGTTGACGTCGGCCCAGGTCGAGATGTTGCCGACGGTCATGGTGGGGACCTCGGCCTCGCGCCGCACACGGTCGCTGTAGGGCGTCTGGAAGAGCCTTCCGTAGCGCGGCTTCTGGTCCGGCACCGTCTGGCCGGCGGAGACGTCGACGATGTCGCAGCCTCGCGCCTTCAATGCCTTTGCCACGCCCACGGCGTCGACGCCGTCGAAGCCGCCGGGCATCCAGTCGGTACCGGAGATGCGCACGCTCATCGGCTTTTCCCGCGGCCACGCCGCGCGCACGGCGTCGAACACCTCGAGCGGGAACTTGAGCCGGTTCTCCAGGCTGCCGCCGTACTCGTCGGTGCGCGCGTTGGTGAGCGGCGAGAGGAAGGTCGCCAGCAGATAACCGTGGGCGAAGTGCAGCTCGATCATGTCGAAGCCCGCCTGGTCCGCGAGCCGCGCCGCGCGGGCGAAATCGTCGCGGACCTGGTCCATGTCGCGCCGGTCCATCGGCTTTGGCACCTGGCTGTAGGGCAGATAGGGGAGGGGCGACGCGGAGATGAGCGGCCAGTTGCCGGCCGGCAGCGGCTCGTCGATGCCTTCCCAGAGCTTCCGCGTCGACCCTTTGCGGCCGGCATGAGCGAGCTGCATGCCGATCTTGGCGCGTGAGTTTTGGTGCACGAAATCGGTGACGCGCTTCCAGGCGCGCGCGTGCTCGGCCTTGTAGAGACCGGCGCAGCCGGGGCTGATCCGCCCCTCGCGCGAGACGTCGGTCATCTCCGCCATGACGAGACCGGCGCCGCCGATGGCCCGGCTGCCGAGATGCACGAGGTGCCAGTCGTCGATCAGCCCGTCCTCGGCCGAGTACTGGCACATCGGCGAGACCACGACGCGGTTCTCGAGCACGAGATCGCGCAGGCGGAACGGCGTAAACATCGGCGGCGGCGCGGGCTCCGCCGGTACGTTGACGCCGCTCTGGTTCGCCGCCTTGCGTGCGAACCAGCTGTCGATCCGCGCGACGAACTCGGGGTCGCGCACTTTTAGATTGTCGTGGGTGATGCGGAGCGAGCGCGTGAGCAGGCTCGCCGCGAACTCGATGGGCTCGACACGGCCGTGGTAGCGCTCGGCGCTCTCGAACCATTCGAGACTCGCCTGCGCCGCGCGCTGCAGGCTCTCGACCTGGGGCCGCCGCTCGGCCTCGTAGGCCGCGAGCGCGGTCGGCACGTCGGCGTGCGCCGCGAGCGCGCCCGCGAGCGCGATCGAATCCTCCATCGCGAGCTTGGTGCCGGAGCCCACGGAGAAATGCGCGGTGTGGGCGGCGTCGCCGATCAGCACGATGTTCTCGCGCGACCAGCGCCGGTTGCGCACGGTCGGGAAGTTGCGCCAGACCGCCTTGTTCTTGAGGAGCGGATGGCCCTGGAGTTCGGTCGCGAAGAGCGCCTCGAGGAAGCGCACGCTCTGGTCCTCGTCGGCGCGGTCGAGACCGGCGCGCTCCCAGGTCTCCGCGGTGGTCTCGACGATGAAGGTCGCGTGCTTGTCGTCGAAGCGGTAGGCGTGGACGCGCCAGAGCCCGTGGGCGTCCACCTTGAAATAGAAGGTGAAGGCGTCGAACCGCCGCGTCGTGCCAAGCCAGATGAACTTGTTGAGCCGCCAGTCGAGCTCGGGCTGGAAGGCGTCGGCGTAGGCCTGGCGCAGCACGCTGTTGGCGCCGTCGGCCGCCAGGATGAGATCGGCGCCAGGGAACTCGCGGGCGCTCGCGACCTCGCGGCGGTACTCGATCTCGACGCCCAGCGCGCCCGCGCGCGCCTGGAGGATGTTCAGCAGACGGCGCCGCGAGAGGCCGGAGAAACCGTGGCCGCGGGAGGTCAGCACCTCGCCCTGGACGTGAATGTCGATCGCGTCCCAATGGGCGAAACTCTCCGTGATCTCGCGATAGGTGTCGGGATCGGCCGTCGCGAGGTTGCCGAGCGTCTCGTCTGAGAACACGACGCCCCAGCCGAAGGTATCGTCGGCACCGTTCCGCTCGATCACGCGGATGCGGTGCCGGGGATCCCTGAGTTTCATCAGGATGCTGAAATAGAGGCCCGCCGGCCCGCCGCCGATGCTGACGATGTCCATGCGTGGATATTTTAGGACTAAACTATCTGCCCGGAAAGCACCCGCGGCGCTGTGCGTCCTTCGACGCGGGCCTATCGGCCCTTGTTCAGGATGAAGGAAGCTGTTGCCGCACAAAGAAAAACCTCATCCTGAGCAAGCGACCGCAGGGAGCGCGTCGAAGGACGCACGGATTCCATCCGGCCGGGACGTGATCTAAAGTCACCCGCGAGGCCAGCACCGGCCGTCGGGAGGATGCAAGCTCGCCCCGTGGTTCGTCTCCATCGTGGCGCTGGGCTATCTGGGGCTGCTGTTCGCGATCGCCTTCTATGGCGACCGCCGCGCCGAGCAGGGGCGGGGCGTCGGACGCGAGTCCATCATCTACGCGCTGTCGCTGGCGATCTACTGCACCTCCTGGACCTTCTATGGCAGCGTCGGCCGCGCGGCCTCCCACGGCATCGACTTCATCCTGATCTATGTCGGCCCGATCGTGCTGATCCTGCCGGGCTACGTGATCATGCGGAAGATCCTGCGCATCGCGCGGGCGCACAACGTCACCTCGATCGCGGACTTCATCGGTGCGCGCTACGGCAAGAGCCGGTCTGTGGCGGCGCTCGCGACGGTGATCGCCGTGGTCGGAGTGCTGCCCTACCTCGCCCTCCAGCTGCAGGCGGTGACGCTCAGTTTTAATGCGTTGGTCTCGGCGCCCCTCGGCTCGGGCCACCTGCCGGCCTGGCGCGACACCGCGCTCTACGTGGCGCTGATGATGGCGGTGTTCTCCATCCTGTTCGGCGTCCGCCACGTGCATGCGAGCGAGCGCCACCACGGATTGATCCTGGCCATCGCCTTCGAGTCCCTGGTCAAGCTCGGCGCCTTCCTCGCCGTCGGCCTGTTCGTCGTGTACGGCCTCTTCGACGGGCCCATGCGGCTCTTCCAGCAGACGATGGCCGATCCCGCCGTGGCGGCGCGGATCGAGGCGATCGCCTTCCAGCCCGCCTGGATCTCTATCACCCTGCTCGCGGCCTTCGCCTTCATCTGCCTGCCGCGGCAGTTCCACGTCGCCGTCGTCGAGAGCGGCCGTCCGTCGAACCTCCGCATGGCCGCTTGGCTGTTTCCGCTCTATCTGGTCGCGATCAATCTGTTCGTGCCGGCGATCGCTCTCGCGGGCATCCTGCGTTTCCCCGACGGCACGCCGCCCGACCTCTTCGTGCTCATGCTGCCGATCGCGGGCCAGCAGAGTTGGCTCTCGCTCGCGGTCTTCATCGGCGGGCTCTCGGCATCGACCAGTATGGTGATCGTCGAGAGCGTGGCGCTCAGCACGATGATCTGCAACGAGCTGGTGATGCCCGTGCTGCTGCGCCGGCCGGCGCTCCGGACCGCGACTGGCGGCGCCATGGGCGGCTTGCTGCTGGCGATCCGGCGCAGCGCCATCTTCATCGTGCTGCTGGCGGCCTATGGCTATCACACGCTGATCGCCGACCGGTATCCGCTGGCCTCCATCGGCTTGATCTCATTTTGCGCGGTGGCGCAGTTCGGGCCCGCGCTGCTCATCGGCCTCTATTGGCGGGGCGCCCATCGGCTCGGTGCGCTCGCGGGCATGGCGGGCGGCGCGCTGGTCTGGGCCTATGCGCTGCTTCTGCCGTCGCTCTCGGAGGCGGGTTGGCTGCCGTCCGGTCTCGGCGGCGGTGCTTTGCCGCCGGTGCTGGTCGATGCGGACGCCCTCACCAACGGCGCGATCTGGAGCCTGCTCATCAACGTGGCGCTGTTCGTCGGCGTGTCACTGTTCGCGCGCCAGCACGAGCACGACCGGCAGCAAGCCCGCGCCTTCGTCGTCGGCGAGATGTCGCTCGATCCCGCGCATCCCGAGAGCATCGGCCACGCACCCGCCTTCGACGACCTCAAGAGCCTGGTCGCGCGCTTCCTCGGGGACGAGCGGGCGGAGCGCGCTTTCGCGCCGCTTGCCACTCAACGCGAGAAGGAGCTGGCGGCCTTCACCGAGCGGCTGCTCAGCGGCGCGATCGGCGCCGCATCCGCCCGCATCGTGGTGGCGGCCGTGCTGCGCCGCCGGTGGGCCTCGACCTGGGCCTCGCGCGCCATGCTTGACGAGGCCTCCCAGGCGATCCTGCTCAACCGCGACCTCCTGCGCGCCACCCTCGAGAACGTGAGCCACGGCATCGGCATGTTCGATCCCGAGCTGCGCCTCGCCGCCTGGAACCGCCGCTTCCTCGAGCTCCTGGGCATCCCCGAGGACCTCGCGCAGATCGGCACGCCGCTCGCGAGCATCATCGAGAGCCCGGAACGCCGCCAATCCGCGGCGGGCATCGACCTCGCGGTGCTGCAGGCGGCCCGGCGCGATCCCGCGCTTGCCGCCATGCCCCACACCTACGAGCGCCGGCGCGGCGACGGCCGGGTGCTCGAGCTGCAAACCAACCCGATGCCGTCGGGCGGCTTCGTGCTGGTCTGCACGGACATCACCGAGCGCACGCAGACCCTCGAGGCGCTCAGGGACAGCGAGAGCCGCATCCGCGAGGCAAAGGAGATGCTGGAGCGCCGGGTCGGCGAGCGCACCCACGAGCTCACGCGGCTCAACGAGCGGCTCCGCGAGGCCAAGGCCGCGGCCGAGGCCGCCAACGTCGGCAAGACGCGGTTCCTGGCGGCGGCGAGCCACGACCTGCTGCAGCCGCTCCACGCGGCGCGCCTTTTCGCGGGCGCCTTGGCCGAGCGTCCCCGCGGCGCGAAGGCGGGCACATTGGCTCATCAGCTCGACCAGGCGCTCGGCGCCGTCGACGAGCTGCTGCAGGCGCTCCTCGACATATCGAAGCTCGACGCCGGTGCGCTCCACCCGCAGCCGCGCCCGGTCGTGGTCGGCGAGGTGCTCGAGAGCGTTGCCGCCTCCTTCGAGCCGATGGCGGAGCAGCGTGGGCTCGGTCTCAGGCTGGTGCCATCCCGGGCGGTGGTCGTTACCGATCCCGCCCTCCTGAGACGGGTGCTGCAGAATTTCGTCTCGAACGCCATCCGCTATACGCGGCGGGGCGGCGTGCTGATCGGGTGCCGCCGGCGGAACGGGCGCCTCGCGATCGAGGTGTGGGATACCGGGCCCGGCATTCCCGAGGGCAAGCTCGGCATCATCTTCGAGGAGTTCAGACGGCTCGGGACCCACGAGGGCGACACGCCCGCGGGCCTTGGCCTCGGCCTCGCGATCGTCGACCGGATCGCGCGCATGCTGGATCATCCCGTAGCGGTCCGCTCGCGGCCCGGCCGCGGCTCGGTCTTCTCGGTGAGTCTGCCGCTGGGTGCGGCGGTTCCGTTGCGCTCGCTCCCGCTCGGCGAGCGCCGCGCGCCCAACGTGCTCTCCGGCAAAACCGTGCTCTGCATCGACAACGATGCCGCGGTGCTCGCGGCGATGCGGCCGCTCCTCGAGGGCTGGTCCTGCGTGGTCCTGACCGCGACCGACCTCTCGGCGGCGCGGCGCGAGCTTCGGCGCGCGGCCCTCCCGCCCGACATCATCCTCGCCGACCATCACCTCGAGGGCGGCGAGACCGGCATCGGCGCGATCCAGGCGCTTTCGCGGGATCTCGCCGCCCGGGTGCCCGCGATCCTGATCACCGCGGACTACTCCGAGGCGCTGCGCGAGGCCGCCCAAGCGAGCGGCTATCCGATCCTCAACAAACCGCTCCGGCCTGCCGCGCTCCGCGCCCTTATGTCGCAAGTGCTGCGGCGCGAGACCGGCAGGCTCGCGGCGCTCGGGTGAGTCGCTCGCTTGCATGAGGATCGTGCGTCCTTCGACTCGCGATGCTCCGCATCGCGGCTCAGGATGAGGCGGTTTTCTTTGTGGCAGTACCCAACGCCCTCATCCTGAGCCGCCTGCGTCAGCAGGCGAGTCGAAGGACGCACGGTGTCAATCCAAAGCGGTCTACGTGGGATCGGCGCGCGTGAGCCTGCGGGCGGAGATCACGGCCTGGGTGCGGCTCCTGACGCCGAGCTTGCGGAAGATCTGGGAGAGGTGCGCCTTGACGGTGGCTTCGGTGACCGCGAGCTCGAAAGCGATCTGTTTGTTGGGCTTGCCCTCGGTGAGCAGCATGAGGACGCGGCGCTGCTGGGGCGTGAGCTCGGCGATCCCTTGGGCGAGCTGGCTTTCGCTCTCGTCGAGATAGGCGGCGCTCGCCGCCTCGGGGAGCCAGATGCCGCCCGCGAGGATCGCGGCAACGGCGGCGCCGATCTCGGCGACCGGCGTCGACTTCGGCAGGAAGCCGGAAGCGCCGAATTCGATCACCTCCCGCATGACGAGGGGATCCTCGTTGGCGGAAACCACGAGGATGGGGACCGCGGGATAGGCGCTGCGGAGACCGGTGAGGCTCGCCAGGCCATTCATGCCGGGCATGTGCAGGTCGAGGAGCAGGAGGTCTGTGCCGCCGCGGTCGAGCGCCGCCGTGGCCTCGGGCAGCGAGCCGACCTCGGCGATCTCCGCTCCCGTCAGGATCCGATCAAGGGATTCCGCAAGCGCGCGGCGCACCAAAGGATGGTCATCCGCAATCACCACACGGGTCGCGTGTGCCATCGCAAAAGCCCGGA
>DATFRA010000069.1:0-13691 GCA_035263705.1 Allostellaceae bacterium | reverse complement strand
TCCAGATGCTGGGCCTCACCGGCACGCTATGGCCGATGGTGATCACCCATCTCGTCATCACGGTGCCGATCGTGGTCTGGGTGATGATCGGCTTCTTCGAGACGCTGCATCCCGATCTCGAGGAGGCCGCGCTGATCGATGGCGCGACACTCTGGCAGGCGTTCCGGCACATCGCGCTGCCGCTCTCGCGTCCGGGCGTCGTGGTAGCGGCGATCCTCGCCTTCATCTTCTCCTGGAACAATTTCATCTTCGGCGTGGTGCTGGCGGGCCGCGAGACTCGGACTTTGCCGGTCGCGGTCTACAACGTGCTCACCTTCGAGCAGATCTCTTGGGGCCCGCTCGCCGCTGCGGCCTTGCTGGTGACGCTCCCGGTGCTGATCCTCACGGTTTTCATCCAGCGCGAGATCGTCGGCGGCCTCGCCGCGGGCGGCGTCAAGGGCGGTTGACACACCTCACGCGTGGGCATGACGCCTTGAGAGCCGGGCGCTAGTATCGTGCACCACGCTACTCCGAACCTGAGGGATAAAATAGCCGCGAAGCTCATCGATCTCTTCAGCGACACCAAGACCAAGCCCACCGCGGAAATGCGGCGGTTCATGATGGCGGCTGAGGTCGGCGACGAGCAGAAGGATCAGGACCCGACCGTCAACAAACTTTGCGCCATGGTGGCGGAGCTCTTGGGCAAGGAGAGCGCGGTGTTCCTGCCGTCGGGCACCATGTGCAACGAGATCGCGATCCACGTGCACTGCCGGCCCGGCGAGGAGGTGATCTGCGACGAGACCGCGCACATCGTGATCGCCGAGGCCGGTGGACCCGCGGCGCTCTCGGGGGTGATGGTGAACCCGATCCGCGGCACGCGCGGCATCTATACGGCCGAGCAACTCCGCGCGACCGTCCGTGCGGAAAGCCGCTACGCGCCGCGCTCGCGGCTGGTCGAGGTGGAGCAGACCTCCAATCTCGGCGGCGGCACGGTCTGGCCACTCAAGACCATCCAGGAGGTTGCCCGGACCGCACGCGAGTTTGGCCTCAAGCTGCACATGGACGGCGCGCGCCTCTTCAACGCGGTGGTCAAGAGCGGCGTTTCCGCCAAGACCTATGCCGCGCCCTTCGACACCGTCTGGGTCGACTTCACCAAGGGCCTGGGTGCGCCCGTGGGCGCGGCCCTCGCCGGCAGCCGCGACTTCATCCGCGAGGCTTGGCGCTATAAGCAACAGTGGGGCGGTGCCATGCGCCAGGCCGGCATCATCGCTGCCGCCGGCATCTACGCCCTCGAGCACCACGTCGACCGACTCAGTGTCGACCATGAGAATGCTCAGCGCCTGGCGCAAGGCTTGGCGAATCTTCGCGGTATCGCCATCGACCCGACGCGGGTCGAGACCAACCTCGTGTTCTTCGACGTTAAGCCGGAAGCCGGCTGGAGCGCCCCCGACCTCGTTCGCGCGGCCAAGGAGCAGGGCGTCGAGATCGGCGCTTTCGGGCCCACGCGGATCCGGGCCGTGACGCACCTTGACGTGAGCCGCGAGGAGATCGATATCGCGATCAGCGTGATCGAGCGCCTCCTCAAGACTTCGCAGCGCGCCGCGGCTCAGTAACGCTCGGCGGCCTCGAGATAGAAGGCGCCAAGGCCGAGGACAAGGGCTGCCAAGAACGCGAAGAAGCCGACGAAGGGCAGCCCGCCCAACACCATTAGCGCGATCACGCCCAGGATCAGGGCGGCGAGCCGCCGGCCGAAGCCCGTCAGTGGACCTCGGCCGAGCACGCGCAGCAGTCCGTCGCCCAGGAAGATGGCGGCTGTGAGCACCGCCAGCAGCAGCGAGATGAAATAGGCTGCCAGCACCACGAGGCCGAGGATCGCGCCGAGCATCGACACCATCGCGATGAGCACGGCGAACGGCGTCGCGATCAGAAGGGCGAAACCCAGGCCCAGGCTCGCGAGAGGCCGCAGCGAAATCAGCCGCGCGGCGTTCAGCGAATAGCCGGGGAAGACCAGGATGAACAGAAGCCCAGCCGCAAGCAGGCCGAGGCCGAGCAGGGTCTTCGCGGCCAGGCCGACGATGTGGATGGCGGCCTCGGCACGCTGCGGCGCCGTCCATTCGCCACGCGTGACGCCGCCGTCGATGCGCGCTCCGGACGCGATCTCCGCCTCCGCATCGGACTCGTAGGTAAGATGCCCATGAATGACCGCGCTCGGCGCGATCGTGATCCAGCGGCCGCGAAGGTGCGCGTCACCGTCGATGGTCCCGGAAATCGCGATATCGGCTCCAATCGCATCGAGATCCCTGGCGACGCCGCCGTTCACCGCGATGTGCGCCCCGACGATCCAGGCACCGCCGGCCACGTGCGACTCACGGCCCACGGTCACGGTGCCACCCGCGGCCATCAGGTCGCGGCCGATCTGAGCAGATGTGGTGACATCGCCGCCGGCGACCCTCACCGAGCGCTTGACCGTGCCATGGACATCGACGGTCCCGCCGGCTGCGATCACGCTGCCGGCGACGTCGTCGCCGGCCACCACGTGCCCGCCCGCCGCAACAATATCGCCGTCGATTGCGCCTTTGACCTCCACCGAGCGGCCCGCGAGATAGAGGTCGTGGTCGATCGGCCCCTCCCTGACCACGCTCGAGCCCGCCTCCACCGATGCGGCGCCGGCGTCGGACTGCAAGAGCGTCAGAGCCGCGAGGCACAAGAGGGGCAACCACGGTGTGCGCATCGCGCGCTCCCGAGAGAGGAGGGGAAGGCGCATTCTGGCGCGAGGCTCCCGCTTCGGAAAGTGGGATGCACGTGGGCCGATCTCCGCCCTTGACCGGGCTTGGCTCGGCTGGGAACTTAGCGAACTCAAGTGCGCCCGCGGGGACCGGTGCGCGGCATCAAGCCAGAAACCTTGAATCGGGAGGACTTCCATGATGCACCGTCGCACCGCCCTGGTATCCGCCGCCGCGCTCGTCGCGACGGGATTTTTGCCGACCTCGGTTGAGGCCGCTTCGCCGCCGCTGCCGAGCTCGCCGCAGGTCATCAACGTGATGGACGTCGGCGGCGCGCTCGCGCTCACGCAGAAGGGCATCGAGGCCTATCAGAAATCGCATCCGAACCTGGTCTCGCGCTTCGTCTTCAACAAGGCGCCGGCGCCGGAGCTGCCGGGAAAACTCAAGGCGCAGCAGGACGCGGGGCGGGTCGACATCGACGTGGTGCTGAGCGGCACCGACGCGGTCTCGGCAGGGATCGAGCAAGGCCTCTGGACCAAAGTGTTGCCGGATTACGCCGACAAATTCCCGAACCTCGAGCAGAATTACATGCCGGGTGCGCTCACGATGTTCAAGCCCGCGGAGGGCTTTGCCGTGACCGTCGTCTATACGCCCTCGGGGCCGCTGCTCGAATACGCGCCCGAGCGCGTCAAAGACGTGCCCAAGGGCACCGACGAGCTGCTTGCCTGGTGCAAGGCACATCCGAACCGGTTCCTCTACGCACGGCCCGCGAACTCCGGGCCCGGCCGCACCTTCCTGCAGGGATTGCCCTATCTCCTCGGCGACAGCGATCCCCGCGACCCCATCAAGGGCTGGGACAAGACATGGGCCTACTTGAAGGAGCTCAACGGCTGCGTCGAGTATTACCCATCGGGGACCGGCGTCACCATGAAGGAGCTCGGCGAAGGCTCGCGCGACATCATCGCCTCGACCGCGGGCTGGGACATCAATCCGCGCGCGATCGGCACGGTACCGGAAACCGCGAAGGTGGCGCTGCTCATGGGGGCCAAGGGCTTCACCTGGGTGTCGGACGCTCAGTACATGGCGATCCCCAAGGGCGTCTCGAACGACAAGCTCGCGGTGGTGCTCGATCTGATCGCCTTCATGCTGAAGCCCGAGCAGCAGGCGGTCGCCTATGACGCCGGCTATTTCTATCCGGGCCCGGCGGTGAAGGACGTGCCGGTGACACTGGCGTCCCAGGAGAGCCAGGACCTACTGAAGCAATTCGGCCGGCCCGAATATGACAAGCTGATGACGCAGTACCCGATCGTAGCGCCGCTCTTCGGCAAGGATCTGATCGCCGCCTTCCGCAAATGGGACGAGGACATCGGCGGCGCCAAGATCAAGCAGTAGCGCCGATCTCGTGAACGAGGCCCCTGAAAGAGCCGCGGACGCCGGCGCGGCGCGCGACGGCTTCGAGGAACTGAGGCTCCACCGGGTCACGCGCCGCTTCCACGACACCACGGCGCTCGACGGGCTCACGCTCACGATTCGCCGCGGCGAGTTCGTGGCCCTGCTCGGCCCTTCCGGTTGCGGCAAGTCGACGGCGCTCAATTGCGTCGCCGGCTTGCTGGCGCTCTCGGGCGGCAGCATCTGGCTCGACGAGCGCCGGATCGACGCGCTGCGGCCGGAGGAGCGCGGCTTCGGCATGGTGTTCCAGAACTACGCGCTCTTCCCGCATATGAGCGTGCGGCGGAATATCGCCTTCGGTTTGATGATGCGAGGCGTCGCGCGAGACGAGACGCGCCGGCGCGTCGATGCGGCGCTCGACCTGGTGCAGCTCCGGGCGCATGCGGAGAAACTGCCGGGCCAGCTCTCCGGCGGCCAGCAACAGCGCGTGGCGCTCGCGCGCGCGATCGTGATCGATCCACCGCTCATCCTGATGGACGAGCCGCTCTCGAACCTCGACGCCAAGCTCCGGCTCGAGATGCGGCACGAGATCCGGCGCATCCACCGCGCCGTCCATCGCGCCACCATCTACGTGACGCACGATCAGGACGAAGCGCTCTCGCTTGCCGACCGGATCGTCGTGCTGCAGGACGGGCGGGTGCAGCAAATAGGCACGCCCGAGGATCTCTACGCGCGTCCCGCCAATCTCGCGGTCGCACGTTTCATGGGGTACCGCAACATCCTGGATATCGGCGTCGAGCGGATGAACGGAAATCGGGCGTCGCTGCTGGGCGGCAATGTCCGGCTCGAGGGCACCGCGCAGGGGTCGATCTTCGGTGGGCGCGCGACGATTGCCGTCCGGCCCGAGGAGGTCGTGCTGGGTGCCAGCGCGGGCAACACCCTCTCCGGCACGGTCGACCAGGTCGAGTACTGCGGTCGGGACTACCTGGTCGATGTCGTGACCCCCGTGGGCACGCTCTATCTTCGCACCGACCGACGCGTCAGCCGCGATGAGACCGTGCAGCTCTCGATCCTGCCCGAGCGCGTGCTGGTCTTCCCGCCAGACTCGACACGCGGCGAGCCCAGCCCCTAGGCATGGCCGCGCGCACTGCCGAGAACAACACCAGTGCCGGACGCACCGCGGGCTTCGACGTGGCGCCGCTCCTGTTCATCCCCGCGGCGCTCGTCGTGGTAGGGCTGTTCCTTTATCCGTTCGCCTATGGGCTGGTGCTCTCGCTCACGCCCGCCAAGGGCGACATGCTCGCGAACTACCAGCGCTTCTTCACCGATCAGCGGCTCTGGCAGACCATCTCGACCACGCTCTGGATCGCGTTGCCCGCGACGCTCATCAATGTCGGCGCCTCGATCCCGATCGCATTCGTGATGCGGAACCCGGCCTGGTATCAGCGCGCACTCACGACGCTCCTGGTCGTTCCAGTGACGCTCGGCACCGTGCTGGTCGCCGAGGGCTTGCTGACCTACCTGGGGCCGCAAGGCTGGTTCAACCGATTGTTGCTCGATCTGCACCTGGTCGCGGCGCCGGTCCGGCTCACGCACAATTATTGGGGCGTGCTGCTCTCGCTGGTCATTACGGGATTCCCGTTCGCGTTCCTGCTGATCCTCTCCTATCTCACGGGCATCGATCCGTCGCTCGCGCGGGCGGCGGCCACCTTGGGCGCGCGGCCTGGGGCGCAGTTCCGACACATCTATCTGCCACTGCTGGTGCCGGGGCTCGCCATCACCTTCTGCCTCGCCTTCGTCCAGGCCTTCTCGGTCTTTCCCTCGGCCGTGTTGCTAGGCGCGCCGGCGGGACCGACGCGCGTGATCTCGATCGCGGCCTATCAAGCAGCCTTCGAGGATTACGATTATTCGATGGCCTCGGCCATCGCCATGATCATGGGTGGCGTGCAACTCATCATCGTGGCCGCGGTGTTGAGCGCACGCGGACTCTTCTATCGAGGACCCGCGATCGGAGGAAAGGCGTGAGCACCGGCAATCGTGGGCTGCAGCGGCTGTGGTCGAGCCTCGTCTGGGGCCTGATGGGGTTTTTCCTGATCAATGTCGGCGCCATTGTCGCGACAGTGGTGGTGAGTTCGTTCGGCACGCGGTGGTTCAACTCCTGGCTGCCGCAAGGCTTCACCACCCGCTGGTACGGCAGCGCCTGGGACGAGTTCCAGCTCGACTATCTCCTCATCGTCACCACGGAGGTGACCCTCGCGGTGGTCGCGGTGTCCGTCGTCCTGGGCGTGCCGGCGGCCTATGCATTGGCGCGACGCGATTTCGCGGCGAAGCGCTGGGTCCTGCTGCTGTTCCTGCTGCCACTCCTGGTGCCGCCGATCACCTACGGCATTCCGCTCGCGACCGTGCTTTACAAGCTGCAGGTCGGCGGCACCATGCTGGGCGTGATCCTCTCGAACCTGGTCCCGGCAGTGCCGTTCGTGGTGCTGACACTGACGCCCTTCATCGAGCAGATCGATCCGCGGCTCGAGGCGGCCGCCCGCGTGTTCGGCGCGGGCACGCTCAGCACCTTCATCCACGTGCTTGTGCCGCTGCTCGCGCCGGGCATGCTGGCGGCGGCGCTGCTGGTGCTGGTGCGCACGCTGGCGCTCTTCGAGCTCACCTTCCTGACCGCGGGGCCCGACAGCCAGACGCTGGTGGTGGCGCTCTACTATTCGGTCTTCGCTGCCGGCGTGCGCGCGACGCAGTCCGTCGACGCCATGGCGGTCGTGTATATGGTTACGACGCTGTTCTGGCTCTTCATCGCGCTCCGCTTCGTCGACCCGACGCAGCTCGTAACGCGGGTCAAGGAGCAGCGCGCGGCCCGCTGATCATTCGTTCACGCACGGAGGCTTCATGGGCCCCATCACCGACGACATCAAGAAACTGCTCCGCAAGTGCAGCGTCGCCACGCTCTCGACGCAGCTCTTCAAGCGCGGCCTCCGGCAGACCGTGATGAATGGCGTCAAGCCGCTCAGTCAGGGGCCGGAGCTCATGGTGGGCGAGGCCTTCACCGTGCGCTTCATTCCCGCGCGCGAG
The DNA here is from genome assembly GCA_035263705.1 of Allostellaceae bacterium. Classification (GTDB taxonomy): domain Bacteria; phylum Pseudomonadota; class Alphaproteobacteria; order ATCC43930; family CGMCC-115725; genus DASZHJ01. The sequence goes on along the minus strand of DATFRA010000069.1, from coordinate 6,525 downwards.
GATCTCGACCATGTCGGCGTGTTCGCGGACCCCGAGCATCCCCAGCGGAAGGCGATCGAGACGGTGCCGCCAGGGCACGTGCTGGTCTGCGACTGCCGCGGAGACGCGCGCGCCGCCTCGGGCGGCTCCATCCTGCTGACGCGGCTCAAGGTGCGGCGCGTCGCCGGTTTCGTCTCCGACGGTGGTTTGCGCGATTCGCCGGAGATCGCGGGGCTCGGCTTCCCCGTCTATTTCGGCGGTCCCGCGCCCATGCTCAACTTGGCGCGCCACCACGCCGTCGACATGAACCTGCCGATCGGCTGCGGCGGCGTCGCCGTCTATCCGGGCGACGTGCTGGTGGGTGACGGCGAGGGCGTGATCGTGATCCCGCGTCACCTCACGCCGGAGGTCGCGCGCGACGCCGCCGACCAGGAGCGCCTGGAGCAGTTCGTCATCGAGGAGGTCCGCAGCGGCGCGCCGGTGATCGGGACCTATCCGCCGAAGGAAGCGGCGCTCGCGCGCTACCAGGAGTGGTTGAAGCGGCAGCCGAAGAGCTGACCGCGATCAGAGAGCGTTCGGCGGCGTATCCAGTGCCAAGGCTTGGGGAGATGTCGGCGCCATACGGTTCGCCGCGCGAAGCTTACGGCGCTCCGCGTGGGCCTTGGTGATCTCGGCGCCGAACAGCAGGATCTGGGCAGAGTAGTAAACCCAGAGCAGGACAATCACGAGGGTGCCCGCCGCTCCATAAACCGACGTCACGTGTTTGCCACCGATGTAGAGGCTCAAGAGGTGCTTGCCGACCGTGAAGAGTACGGCGGTGAAGGCGGCACCGGCCCACACGTCGCGCCACTCGATCGGCGCATCCGGCAGGATCTTGAAAATCATGCCGAACAGCACCGTGGTCATCGCGAGCGTGACGCACACATTGAATATGCCCAGGATATACGGCAGCGCCGCGTGCACGGCGGTCAGATACTCGGAGAGGATGGTGATCGCCGTGCTGGTGGCGAGCGACGCGCCAAGGAGCGCGCCGCAGCCCAGGATGATGGCGAGGCAGAGCAGCCGGTACTTGATCGCAAGGAAGATCTTGCGGCCGGGCTTGGCCTCGACCTTCCACACCACCTTGAGAGCGGATTGCAGCTCGGCGAGCACCGCAGTGGCGGCAAGCGCCATGGTGGAGAGGCCCACCACTGTCGCGATCGGGCCGGCAGCGCCGATGGCTGCCTGCTTGATCAAGGCCTGGAGCGCGGCCGCGCCCTCCGTGCCGATGACGTCGCTGAGATTGCCGACCAGCGCACCCTGCGCCGCCTGGTCGCCGAAGGCGAGGCCGGCGATTGCGATCACCAGCAGCAGGATCGGCGCCATCGAGAACACGGTGTAGTAGGCGATCGCGGCGCCCATGCTGGGCGCGCGGTCCTCCAGCCAGCCGCGGACGGCACCGCGCGCAACCTCGAAGATCTCGACCACCACGTACGGCACCCGCCGGAAGTAAGCCATCACACCGGCCATGACACCGCTCCCCTCCCACCGCGGGAAGCATAGGCCTTGGCTGGCGCCCGTGCCACCGCAACGCCAGAATGCCGATGATGAAGCGAAAGCACGACCACGTGGTGATCGTCGGTGGCGGGCCGGTCGGATCGGTGGCGGCGCTCACGCTCGCACAGAGCGGCATTCCCGTAACCGTGCTCGAGCGCGAACCCGCACCCATCATCGACTATCGCGCGTCGACGTTCCATCCGCCGACCCTCGATCTGCTCGAGGCCTGCGGCGCTACCGAGGCGCTCGTCGTCATGGGCCTCAAAGCGCCGACCATGCAGTACCGCGACCGCCGGCGTGGCCGCATCGCCGAGTTCGATTTCTCGCTGCTCCGCAACGATACGCGTCACCCCTATCGCCTGCAGTGCGAGCAATTCAAGCTGGTAGCGTGGGTGCACCGCAGGCTCGCCGCGATTTCGGATGCTCGTTTGTTGTTCAGCCACGCCGTCACCGACGTGCGGCAGACGGAGGACGACGTCGTCGTGCACGTCGATACGCCCGATGGCGCGCGGACATTGCGCGCCGATTTCGTGATCGCCGCGGACGGCGGCCGCAGCACGGTGCGCAGGGCGCTCGAAATCGAGTTCGCTGGCTTCACCTATCCAGAGCATTTTCTGGTGGCGGGAACGCGGTTCGATTTCCGCGCCCGCATGCCTGACATCTGCTCCGTCAATTACACGGCGGATCCCGAAGAATGGTATCTGCTGCTGCAGATCCCGGACATGTGGCGCATCGTGATGCCGGTCGACGCGCAGCGCGAGCCCGAGGACGCCGTCCAGGAGGCCAGCATCCAGCGCAGCCTGCAGAACCTGCTGCCGCGGACCGAGCCCTACGAGATCGTGGTGCGCGCGATCTATCGGGTGAGCCAGCGTGTGGCGGCGACCTATCGGAAGGGCCGCGTCTTCCTCGCGGGCGACTCCGCGCACGTCAATAACCCCCTGGGCGGCATGGGGCTCAACGGCGGCCTGCACGATGCGCTCAGCCTGACCGCGCGCATCGCCCGGGTCTGGCACGGCATGGGCGGAGAAGACGAGCTCGCGGGCTATCAGCTGCAACGCAAGCCCGCCGCGGTCGACGCAACCAACGCGATCACCCAGCGCAACAAGCGGCTCCTGGAGGAGCGCGATCCCGAGGTGCGCGAGCGCAACCTGGGTGAATGGGCGGCGATCGCCGCGGATCGCGACCGCGCTTATCGGCACTTGCTGGACGCATCGATGATCGCCGCGCTCAGACGCTGCGGAATGATCCCGTGAGTTCACGAGGTCGTGCGCGGTGATTGAGGCGAGCGAGGGTCTGTGACACTCTCCGTTCCACAGGCTCGTGGTGCAGGGATGGCAATGCCGCGCATCGACCCCGCCGTAGTGCCGGGCAAGGTCGCGCTGGTCCTTCAGGGCGGCGGCGCGCTCGGCGCCTACCAGGTCGGCGCATTCCGAGCGCTTGACGAGGCCGGCTACGCGCCCGAGTGGTTCGCGGGCACCTCGATCGGCGCGATCAACGCGGCGATCATGGCGGGCAACCCGCCGGAGCACCGGCTCGCCAAACTCGACGAGTTCTGGGCCACGATCTGCCGCTCGATGCCGATCGCCGCCCCGATGGAGGGTCTGCCGCGGCGCGTCTTCAATGCGTGGAGCGCCTGGCAGACCATGGCCCTGGGTCAGCCGGGTTTCTTCACCTGGAATCCCGTCAGCCCCTGGCTCGCCCAGCCCGGCACCAGCCCCGCGATCAGTTACTACGACACGCGCGAGCTCCGCGGCACGCTCGAGCGCGTGGTCGATCTCGATCGGATCAACAGCGGGGACATCCGCTTGAGCCTGGGCGCGGTGGAGATCGAGTCCGGCCAGCAGGTGTACTTCGACAGCAGGAAGCGGAAGATCGGCTACGAGCACATCATGGCGAGCGGCGCGCTGCCGCCGGCGTTCCCGCCGGTCGAGGTCGAGGGCGCTTGGTACTGGGATGGCGGCATCGTGTCGAACACGCCGCTCGACGTGATCATCGACCAGCTGCCGCGCCGGAGTACACTTTGCTTCATGATCGACCTGTTCGACTCCGCCGGCCCCTTCCCGCAGGTGATGGAGGACGTCGACGCGCGGCGCAAGGACATCATGTACGCAAGCCGCTCCGACCGCAGCATCGACGCGCACCGGAAAATGCACAACCTCCGGCGCGCTATCATGGCGCTTTGGGACCACCTGCCGCCTGAGGTGCAGAAGAATCCGCACCTGAACGAGCTCGGCGACCTCGGCTGCGTCACCACCATGCATATCGTGCGGCTGGTCCATCGCAGCGAGCCGGGCGAACTCGCCAGCAAGGACTACGAGTTCTCCGCCGACTCCATTCGCGAGCACAAGGAGGCGGGCTACCGCGACGCGGCTGCCATGCTTGCGAACCCGACCTGGCTCGAACCGGCGCCGCCCGACATTGGCGTCATCGTGCACGAGCCGCGTCGCGCGCACGACACAGCGACGCCGCCGTAAGGCGGGTTCCGCAAGGCCGAGGTCGACGGCTGCCGGTTCGTCCAGGAGCACAGAGGCCACAATGTTCGTGGTGATCTTCGAGGTGCGGCCACGGGAGCAGCGATTCGACGAATACCTCGCGATCGCGAAATCCCTCAGACCCCATATCGAGAAGATCGATGGGTTCATCGACAACGAGCGGCTCGCCAGCATGCGCAGGCCGGGCGTGATTTTGTCGCTATCGACTTGGCGCGACGAGAAGGCGGTGATCCGCTGGCGCACCTTGGCTGCGCATCACAAGGCACAGGAGAAGGGACGGCGCGAGATCTTCGAGGACTATCGCCTCCGCGTCGGCGAGGTCGTCGCTGACACGGAGCCGCCGCAGAGCCTCGCCCTGCGGGAACAGCGCTTTGACGAGACCGAGGTCGGAGCGACGAGGGCCGTCACCATCAGCGAGCTGCCGGGTAGGGACGACCGACCCGCGAGCGCTGACCTCGCGGCCGATCTGGGCCTGGCGAAGGCGGGTCTGCCGCATCTCGTCGATCACGAACTCTTCGAGAGCATCTACAATCCCGGCAAGCTGCTGTTGCTCGCGTCATGGCGGGACGCGGCAGCCTCGGAGAGCTGGATTCCCAGGGCGGTCGCCCACGGCGCCGCGCGCCACCGGCGCGTACGCGTCATTCGGGATTACGGCATGCACGAGCGGCGGGAAGCGCCGCAGTACTATCCTGCGGTCGAACCTCGATCGACCTGAGCGACCCATGCCCGTGTTCCAGGCTGCCGAGAGACCGGCGTGATCCGAAGCCGCGCATTGCCGTGCGACGGCGCGCTGATTGCGTCGACACGCGTCGCAGAACCCTGCGCCGAGCGCACCAAGCGCTTCGTCCTGGCCGCGACGATCGTGGGATCCGGCATGGCCTTCATCGACGGCGCGGTGGTGGGCGTGGCGCTGCCGGTGATCGGCAGTGACCTCGAGGCTAGCCTGCCCACCATGCAATGGGTCCTGAACGCCTATGTCCTGGCCAGCGCAGCGCTCACTTTGATCGGCGGCGCGGCTGGCGACCGCTTCGGACGCAAGCGCGTCTTCATCGCGGGCATCGTGCTGTTCACGCTAGCGTCGGTCGCCTGCGGCCTGGCTCGCGGCGCAATCCCGCTGATCGCCGGGCGCATCGCGCAGGGGATCGGCGGCGCCTTCATGGTTCCCAACAGCCTCGCGATCATCGGCGCTAGCTTCGGCGAGCACGAGAAGGGCAAGGCGATCGGCACCTGGGCGGCGGCGACCTCGATCGCGGGCGCGCTGGGCCCCGTGGTCGGCGGTTGGCTCACGGACATGATCAGCTGGCGGGCGATCTTCTACATCAATGTGCCCTTCGCCGTGCTCGGCGTGCTGCTTGCGTGGGTGCATGTGCCGGAAAGTGGCGACCCCTTGGCCTCGCCCCGCCTCGACTGGGCCGGCGCCGTGCTCGCCGCGAGCGGCCTCGCGGCACTCGCCTTTGCGCTGATCGAGGCGAGCGAGCTCGGCTGGCGCGATCCGGCGGTCGGTCTCGCGGGCGCCGCGGGCGTGGTCGGGCTCGGGATGTTCCTCTGGGTCGAGACGCGGAGCGCGGTCCCGATGGTGCCGTTGGGGCTCTTCCGCTCGAGCCGCTTCAGCGGAATCAATCTGTTGACCCTGTTGCTCTACGGCGCCTTGAGCGGCGGGTTCTTCCTGGTACCGTTCGATCTCATCCGCGTGCAGTCCTACACGGCCGCCGAGGCGGGTGCCGCGATGCTGCCGTTCCCGCTGGTCATGATCGCGCTCTCGCGCTGGTCGGGCGGTCTGCTCGACCGCTTCGGCGCGCGGCTGCCGCTCATCGTCGGCTCGCTGATCACCGCGGCAGGCCTCGCGCTCTTCGCCATCAGCGGGCTCGGTGGCCGCTATTGGCTCGTTGTCCTCCCGCCCCTGCTGATCATGGGATTTGGCATGACCGTGAGCGTGGCACCGCTCACCGCCGCGGTCATGAGCGCGGTGCCCGACCGGCAGATCGGCGTCGCCTCCGGGGTCAACAACGCCATCGCGGACATCGCGTCCCTGCTTGCGGTTGCCGCCTTCGGCGCGGTCGGGTTTGCCGTGTTCGCAAACGCGCTTGATGCCGCGCTCGGTTCCCTCGGCTTGGTTCCGGAAATGTCACAGGCGCTCGGTGCCATCAAGCAGACGCTTGCCGGCACCGACTTGCCCGCGACGCTGTCGGACGATGCGCGCGTGGCCCTGCGATCCGCCATATCGACCGCGTTCGCCGACAGCTTTCGTGTGCTGATGCTGGCCGCGGCCGCGCTCGCCGCCCTCTCGGCGGCGTGCGCGGCCGCGACGATCCCTCGCGAAGCGCCGTCCTAGTCCGGACTAAAAACCCCAGCGCAGGATACGGCGCTGCTCCTGACGGAGCTGTTGCTGGCGAACCCAGAGATCGCGGATCTGCGCTTCCAGCTGGTTGTAGCGATAGCGCTCCGGCGGCGACAGGCGCCAATAGCGCTCGCGCAGCTCGTCCTGCCGGCCCTCCTGCTCCCACCATCCCGGCTGCTG
>DATFRA010000068.1:0-3000 GCA_035263705.1 Allostellaceae bacterium | reverse complement strand
CTTCGATCTCCGCCCAGAGGCGGCGGCCGATGCCCCAGCCCGAGGCCTCGCGCAACACACTCACGGCGACGAAGCCGTCGTGGCGCGAGCGCGACCACGGGTCGAACCAGGCGCCGGCATGGCCTAACAAGCGATCGCGCCCGGCCTTGCCCGAGAAGGCGCCGCGCAGGAAATGCCGGGGATTCCGGGCGCTCTCGGCGATCTCCTTCCCGATCTGAGCGACGGACGCCTGCTCGTGAACCTGCTTCACGTAGAACGGCCCGTCGGCGAGAATCGTGCGCTCCCAGGTCCGGACCAGCGCGGCGTCGCCGGGCTCGATCGCGCGGATGGTCACCGGGCCGATCGGCGCGTGGCCCACGGGCAGGTCGATCGGCGCCCAGCGAGGCTCGAGCGCGGCCGTGAGCGGCTTGCTCATCCAATAATGATCGTGCCAGGCGCCATCGATGCGCGAGGCGTCGGGAATGCATCCCTCCATCTCGAAGCCCCGTCCGCGATAGAGCGCGAGCGCCTGCGGGTTCTCGACATCGACGCGCAGCTCGAGCCGTCGCGCGTTGCGCGCGCGAGCCCAGGTCTCGATGGCCTCGAAGAGCCGCGGGCCAATGCCGCGGCCGCGGTGCGCCGTCCGCAGGCCGACATGGGCGACGTAGACGATGCCACGCGAGCGCTCGAAATCGCCGGGAAAGGCGCCGAGGAAGCCCACGATCGCACCGTCCTCGATCGCGATGAAATAGACGCCGGTGCCGCGCTCGCGCATCTCGCGGAGCCCTTGCTCCGGTTGCTCCGCCCACAACGGGCGGTCCTCGGAGGTGCCGAGGAACTCCGTTTCCTCGTTGATCACCATGATGACGTCGACGAGCGCCGGCGCGTCCGCGGGCAGCGCCTCGCGGACCTCGACCGTATCCGACCCTACGCGAACCATCGTGAGCTCCATCCTGCAGCAGCGCTCAAATCATCCGGAAAATGCAAAGGCCCCGCCGGGGGACCGGCGGGGCCTTGCGAAATCTCGCGGATGCCGCTGCTGTCAGCGCATGCGCAACTCGCCGGGCCCGCCGGTGGAGGTACCGGAGGGGCGATCGGAAGCGGTGAGTTGGGCCAGCGTCATGCGGGCGTTCTAGAGATCGGCGCGGCGCTTGTCAATCGCGCGCGGCGCCAGCACGCCCAGAACAGCGCCAGCAGCACCAGCGGCATCAGCGGCAGGTGCGCGTGGCGCGCGAGGCTCGAGCCGATCATCGGCGTGAGCCACACGATGACCAACAGAGTGCGTAGCCCCGGCATCCAACCGAACCGGATACCGTCCGCCGCCAGGATCGCCATCGGGATCGCCAGCATGACGAGGTCGTAGTCATAGAGCGCGGGCACGGCGAGTGTTGTTCCCGACACCGCCAGCGCCACGCGAAGCTCGAGCCTGACGCCGCGCCGCCACGCGAGAAGGCAGAGCGCCGCGACCCCGACGGCAACGATCGCGTGGATGAGGGTGGCGAGCGTGACGCTCGCGCCCAGGAGCCTCGCCGCCGCGAAGACGCTCGCCATCTTGTCCCAGGGCAGGACGCCGGAGCGAAGATAGTCGCCGGTCATCGGCAACAAGTGCCAGAAGGCTTGCCAGCTCTCGGTGCCGAAGGCGAGCCATGCCAGGAGCGCGAAGAGGATCGCCATGATCGCCGCCAAGGCAATTGTCCGCCAATAGCCGCCGGCGGCGAGGACGAGCGGCACCAGCAACCCCAGGTGCGGCTTGTAGGTGAGCAGGCCCAGGAGCACGCCCGCCGCGATCGGCCGACTCTCCAGCATGATGAGGCCGCCGCCCAGCAGCGCCGCGGAGAGAAACCCATTCTGGCCGCCGAGCCCGTTCACCAGCACCGCCGTGAAGGCGAGGGCCGCAAGCAGGGCGCGCCGATCCGGCAGGATCGCGTGGACGACCCAGAGGCAGAGGGCCGCCGTCCCCGCCATGAACAGCACGAACGCGACCGAGTAGGGCAGCAGCGCCAGCGGCAGGATCAGGAGTGCGAAGGTGGGCGGGTATTGCCACGGCACCACTTGTCCGACGGCCGCGGGCACGATCACGCGCTCGGCCGCTTCCATCCGGGCAATGTCGTAGGCCTCCGGCAGCCGGCCGTGGAGCGCCAGGTCCGATGCCGCGTAGAAATTGATGAAATCCGCGCCGAGCGGCTTGCCGGTGGGGTCGAGGAAATCGCGGCTGAGCAGCACCCACAGCACCGCGAGCGCCGCGTATATCGCGAGCGCGAGCCTGGAATAGGCGGCGACGCGGCCGGCGGTGATCCAGTCCTCTCGGATCACCGGCACGTCCCCAGGCGCAGCGTCGGTGTCTTACGAAGCGGAGGTCGGCAGCAGCCGAAGGCTCACCGCGGGCGGGCAGCGGTGCCAAACCTCGACCGCGGATTTCTGCGCGGCTTGGGCGTCGGTCGCCATGGTGATGTGCACCGTATTCTCGTTCTGAAGCGCCATATAGACCGTCTGGCCGGCGCCGGGATCGGAGGCCGGGACCTCATAGGTGAAGTAGTGCCGGCTGTAGTTGCCGTGCCAGTGGGTCCCCGCGGGTGTCGTGATGGCGGGGCCCTGGATCTCCATGCGCTTGCCCTCGGCGGAGCACCAGTTGCCGTCAATCGCGTCGGCGCGGGCTACCTCCGCGAAGAGGGCGGTCATCGCGACCAACGCGACACCGAGCACCATCGTTGCGAGACGCCGCGCCATTCCCGCCTCCTCTCGATCACGAGACGCCGCAGCATAGCGTGGCTAGGCGCGATCGGCGATCAAGCTCTTGGGCAGCATGCCGTGGATGCCCTTGTTGCCGTCGACGAGCTGCGTCACCCGGAAATCGACGCCGAGGCTGCAGAGCATGTAGGCGTCCTCGGGCGAGAGACCCGCGAGCTCGCGGATGAGCTTGATCATCTGACGGAGCGCCTGCTTCGCGGCGTCGTCGAGGTCCTCGTCGAGGCCGATGCTGATCCAGTGGGTCGGCGTCTCCGCCCGCGGCATGTCGAGCGT
>DATFRA010000067.1:0-6880 GCA_035263705.1 Allostellaceae bacterium | reverse complement strand
CGAGCTCCTTGAGCAGCGCGCCGACGCGCGGGCCGGGCTGGATGCGGAGCGCGGTCACGTCGCGGCCCTTGAGCGGGAATTCGAGATCGCCGGTCTCGTCGGCGCGGGCCAGCAGCGTACGCGCGCGGCGCTTCGCCGAAGAACCTTCCTCTGCGGCCCTCAACAGAACCAGATCGCGATAGCGGCCGAGGCCCAGGTGGTAGAGCGCGCGACGTTGGGCGCGGGTATGGTCCGCGAGATTCAGTGGCCATTCCGGCGCCGCGAGCGCCCGTAAGCGGTCGCGCTGCTCGTTCGACAGGCGGAGCCGGCGCGCCAGCGCCAGCGCGCCCTCGCCGTCGACCGCGGTCAGCGCCGCCAGCCGCCGGATCGCGTCGGTCTCCGGCTCGATCGCAACCATGCCCGCGAGGCGGTCGAACCGAGTCGCTTCCGGTAGGATCACCGGCAACACCGCGTCCTCCCTCATGAGCGTGAGCGCGGGCAGAGGATCGCGCGCCGCCAGCAGCTTCAGCAGCTCCGCCGCGACGCGCTCGGCCGAAAGCGTCGGCAGCAGCGCGGCGAGCGTCCGGCAGGCGGCACGCGCGGCCCCGTCGGCGGGCGGATGTCCGAGTTGGGCGTGGAAGCGATAGAAGCGCAGCAGCCGCAGCACGTCCTCGCGAATGCGGGTCGCGGGATCGCCGACGAAGCGCACCCGGCGCGCCGCGACGTCGGCGAGGCCACCAACGTAATCGTGGATGGTGCCGTCGGGATCGAGGAACAGCGCGTTCATGGTGAAGTCACGTCGCTCGGCGTCGACCCGCCAGTCGTCGACGAAGGCGACCACGGCGCGGCGGCCCTGGGGCTCGACGTCGCGGCGGAGCGTGGTGATCTCGAAATGCCGCGGCTTCGCCACCGCCGTCACCGTGCCGTGCGCGACGCCTGTCGGCACCACCTTGACGCGGGCCTTTTGCAGGAGCGCCGTTACCACTTCGGGCGCAGCGGATGTTGCGATGTCGATGTCCGAGACCGGCCGCCCCAGCAGCGTGTCGCGCACGGAGCCACCGACGAAGCGCGCCACAGCGCCGCCCGCCGCGAGCGCAGCGAGAACGCGGCGCGTGGGCGTCTCGGTCATCCAGGGCTGCGGCGCGATGCGCGCGCCGGTCGCGGAGCGGATGATGCGGATCACGGGCTCAGGGCCGCGACGCCGGCGCGGGCTCGACATGGCCCGGGACGATCTTGCCGTCGATCGTGCGCGGCGGCACGTAGTGTGCGGTGTCGGCGCTGCGGCCGAAGCCGAGCGCCGCCAGCACCAGCACGCCCGCCAGCAGCGCGAGGCCGGCGGCGCCCAGCCAGACCCACGGCAGGCCGCGCACGACATCGACCATGCCCGTGGCCGCGACGCGGCGCATGGCGATCGCCCAGAGCAGATAGAGCGCCGTCGGCAAGAGCAACGGCACGATCACGGTCAGGACGACCCGGATCATCGTGTGCTCAACACTTCCGCGAGATTGACCAGCATGCCCGCGGTGGCACCCCAGATGTAGCGGCCGGGATAAGGCAGCACGAAGAAGCTGCGGATGCGCCCTTTGAACTCGCGGCTGTGCCGCTCGTGATTGCGGGTGTCGAGCACGAAAGCGAGCGGCACCTCGAAGACATCCGCGACCTCGTCCGGATCGGGGCGCACCGGATAAGGCGCGCGCACCAGCCCGACCACGGGCGTGATCTCGTAGCCGGTGCCCGTGATATAGGTGTCGAGCCGACCGATCACGGAGACGTGATCCGCCGACAGCCCGATTTCCTCCTCGGTCTCGCGCAGGGCCGCGTCCACGGGATTGCGGTCGCTGGTCTCGATCCGGCCGCCGGGAAATGCCACCTGCCCGGCATGCGCCTGTAGGTTCGAAGTCCGCTGGGTCAACAGCACCGCGAGCTCCGCCTCGTGCGTCACCAGGGGCACCAGAACGGCTGCGGGCGTCAGATTCGACGGTGGCCCCTCGCTGCCCGGCCGCATCGTGTAATCGCCGCGCACGCCCGGCGGCAGCCAGCCATCGCGCGGCGTGCCGAAGCCGCGGCGGCCAGCCGCTGTTCCGGCGAGCCGCTCGCGCACGAACTCCGCGGTGAGGACGGTCAGACGAGATCTCCCAGCGGGAAGAATGCGTTCTTGCTCCACACGCCGAATCGGGTGGCGCCGCCGACTCGCTCTTCCCGGCCGAGGTCGACTAATTGGTAGAATACCGGACGGATCAGCTTTGCCTCCAGCCCGTCGCGGACCAATATATATGGGCTCGGCGCGGCAGTGGCGGGCTCTGTGACGACTCGGAGCGGATGCGCTTCGTCGGCAGTCACAATTTCGTCCATATTGGTTCGGAAGCTCAGGACTTGCGATTCTCCCGTGCCGGCCACATCGAGCTCCACCGCCAGGAATGGCGCGTCGTCGACGCTGACGCGGGCGCGCTCGGCCGGCGTCACCAGCCAAAAGACGCCGTCCGCCTCGCGCCGCAGGACCGATGCAAAGAGTCGCGCCAGACTCGCGCGTGTGATTGGAGAACCCCGGTAGAACCAGTTACCATCGGCGGCGATGCGCATGCCGATCTCGCCGAGGTCCCGCGGCGGCGGCCGGCCCGCCCTGCGATCTTCTCGGGCGGCCTCGCTCGCCAGCCGCTGCAGCGGTTCCGGAATCGATTTCTCCGCCATCGCGCCTGCGCGCCCTTTCTTTGTCTTGATTGAGGAGTCGAACCCGTGACCGTTCCCGAGCCGCTTTCCGCCCCCACAAAAGACCTGCTCGCAGATATTGAGGCGCTGGGCCAGCGTCTCCAGCTGGTACGGGAGCGAATCGGGCGCGTGATTTTCGGCCAGCGCGAGGTGGTGGATCAAGCCCTGATCACCCTGCTGGCCGGCGGCCACGCGCTGCTGATCGGCGTGCCCGGTCTTGCGAAGACCAAGCTCGTGGAGACTCTCGGCATCGTGCTGGGCCTCGCTGACAAGCGGATCCAGTGCACGCCAGACCTGATGCCTGCGGATATCCTAGGCGCGGAGGTCTTGGAGGAGAGCGACGCCGGCCGGCGCTCCTTCCGGTTCATTCCGGGCCCGGTGTTCTGCCAGGTGCTGATGGCCGACGAGATAAACCGCGCGAGTCCGCGTACCCAATCGGCGCTCCTCCAGGCGATGCAGGAGGGCCGCGTCTCCGTCGCCGGCCAGTATCACCCGCTGCCGCGCCCCTTCCATGTGCTCGCGACCCAGAACCCGATCGAGCAGGAGGGCACCTACCCGCTTCCCGAGGCGCAGCTCGATCGTTTCCTGCTGCAAATCGACGTCGATTACCCCGATCTCGACGCCGAGCGGCAGATGCTGCTGGCCACGACGGGCGTGAGCGAGGACAAGCCCGCGGTCGCCATGAGCGCCGACGAGCTGATGACCGCCCAGCGCCTGGTGCGCCGTATCCCCGTCGGCGAGAGCGTGGTCGAGGCCATTCTCTCCCTGGTGCGGTCGGGACGGCCGGACTCCGCGAGCGCCGAGGTCAAGCGCCACATCGCCTGGGGCCCGGGTCCACGCGCGAGCCAGGCGCCGATGCTCGCGACGCGCGCACGCGCGTTGATCGACGGCCGGCTCAGCCCCTCCATCGACGACGTGATCGCGCTCGCGCCGCCGGTGCTCCGCCATCGCATGGCGCTCAACTTCGCCGCGCGCGCCGACGGCATCACCATGCCGCAGGTGGTCGAGCGGCTGATCGCGCCGCTGCACTGAGGTTCGCGGAACCCCGAATGCCCCCTTCGCCCGCGCAACGCGCGATGCGCCATCACGCCGAGGAGCTCGCGGCCCAGCTGCCGCCGCTCTTGGTGGACGCGGAGCGCGTGGCGATCACGGTGTCGCAGGGCGTGCACGGCCGCCGGCGCGTTGGCCAGGGCGAGACCTTCTGGCAATTCCGGCAATACGAGCCCGGCGAGCCCGCCCAGCGCATCGATTGGCGCGAGAGCGCACGCTCGGATCGCCTCTATGTCCGCGAGACCGAGTGGGAGGCATCCGAGAGCGTCTGGATCTGGCGCGACAGCTCGCCCTCCATGGATTACGCGTCGACCGCGAGCTTGCCGACCAAGCGGGCGCGCGGCGACCTGCTGGCGCTCGCGCTGGCGGCCTTGCTGATCCGCGGTAGCGAGCGCGTGACCCTCTTGGGCTCCGGATATGCGCCCGCCACCGGGATGAGCGTGCTCAACCGGCTCGCGCTGGTGATCGAGCGCACGGACCAGCCGGGCACCAGCCTCCCCGCCTTCGAGCCGCTGCCGCGCTACGGGCAGCTCGTGATGATCAGCGACCTGCTCTCGCCGCTCGAGGAGATCGACGCGCTCGCGCGCCGGTTCGCCGCCATGGGCGTCAAGGGTCACTTGCTGCAGGTGCTCGACCCCGTGGAGGAGACGCTGCCCTTCGAAGGGCGTGTCAAGTTCGAGGGGCTCGAGAACGAGACCGATCTGCTGCTGAGCCGCGTCGAGACCATCCGGGCGCAATACGAGGCGCGACTCCGGCGCCATCGCGAAGGCCTGATGGCGATGACGCAGGCCCTGGGCTGGACCTTCGCCCCCCACCGGACCGACCGCGCCACCACGGCGGCGCTGCTGGCGCTCTATATGGCGCTCTCGCGCCCCGCGAAGATGTGACGCCATGATGAGTCTCGGCAGCCTCGGTTTCGCGGCACCCTGGATTCTCCTGGGCTTCGCGGTGCTGCCGATCCTCTGGTGGCTGCTGCGCGTGACGCCGCCGGCGCCGAAGCGCGTGGTGTTCCCGGCGCTCCGCCTGCTCCGCGACCTGGTGCCGCGCGAGGAGACGCCTGCCAGGACGCCACCTTGGCTGGTGCTCATGCGGATGCTGCTGGCGGCGCTGGTGATCGTGGCGCTCGCGCATCCCCTGTTGAACCCGAGCGCGACGCTCGCCGGCGCGGGTCCGCTGGTGATCGCGGTCGACGACGGCTGGGGCGCCGCCGACCGCTGGCCCGAGCGGCAGACCCTGCTGACACAGCTTGTCGATCAGGCGCAGCGCGAGAGCCGGCGCGTGGTGCTGTTCGGCACCGCGCCGGCACCGGGCGGCGTGGCGGCGCCGGCCCTCTCGATCCTGCGTGCCGAGGACGCGCGCGCGGCCGTGAATGAGCTGGGACCCAAGCCTTGGCCGGTCGACCGCAAGGCCGCGCTCGATCGCCTGCGAGGACTCGCGCTCGAGAGCGCCTCGATCGCCTGGCTCAGCGACGGCATCGATGGCGGCGACGCCACGCCCTTCGCGGACGCCCTCGCGAAGCTCGGCGACCTCCGTGTCGTACTGGATCAGCCCGCCGAGCTACCTCGGCTCCTGACGCCCGGCGACAGCGAGGCCAAGGATCTGACCATGGTGGTGCGGCGCGCGAGCCCCGAGGGCGAGGACCGCTTCACCGTCCGGGCGGTCGCCGACGACGGGCGTCTGCTCGCCCGCACCGAGGAGGGCATGGCACCTGGCACCACGCTTGCAACGGTGTCGCTCAAGATGCCCGTGGAGCTCCGTAACCGCGCGACCAGCGTGCTGATCGAGGGCGAGACCTCCGCGGGTGCCACGCTGCTGCTGGACGAGCGTTGGCGCCGGCGGCCCGTCGGCGTCGCGGCGCCGCCGCCGGGCGAGGCGGCACAGCCGTTGCTCTCGGGCGCCTACTACCTCGAGCGGGCGCTGCAGCCGTTCAGCGAGGTGCGGCGCGCGAGCGTGGGTCAGCTGGTGCAGCACGAGACCGCGGCGATCCTGCTGCCGGATGCCACGACGCTCGACGCCAGCGACCGCGCGGCGCTGGTCAAGTGGATGGGGGCGGGCGGCCTCGTGATGCGTTTTGCCGGCCAGAACCTCGCCGAGAATGGCGACGAGCTGCTGCCGGTGACCCTGCGGCGCGGCGGCCGCGTGCTGGGCGGCGCGCTGTCGTGGGAGAAGCCGGCGCATCTGGCCCCCTTCGACGCCGACAGCCCGTTCGCGGGGCTGAGCATCCCGGACGACGTCACCGTGACGCGCCAGGTGCTGGCAGAGCCCTCGCTCGACCTCTCCAGCAAGACCTGGGCGCGACTCACCGACGGCACGCCGCTTGTCACCGCCGAGAAGCGGGGCAAGGGCTGGCTCGTCTTGGTGCACACGACCGCCGATCCCGCCTGGTCGTCGCTGCCGATCTCCGGCCTGTTCGTGGACATGCTCCGGCGGGTGGTCGGGCTGAGCCAGGGTGTCGCGAACGCGTCCGACGCGCCGTTGCCGCCGGTCGAGACCCTCGACGGGTTCGGCCGGCTCGGCGCGGCGCCCGCGAGCGCGCAGCTCATCGCCGCCGGCGCCTTCAAGGACACCCGCGTCGACGCCCGGCATCCGCCGGGCTTCTACGGCACGACCGACACCCGTCGCGCGCTCAACCTCGCGGGTGCGGTGGCGGCCTTCGAGGCGATCACGCAGCTGCCGCCCGGTATCGCGACGCAAGCCTACGAGCGAGCCAAGGAAGTGGATTTCCGGCCGTGGCTCCTGGGCGTGGCGCTCGGCCTCGCGCTCGTCGACCTCGTGGTCGCCTATGCGCTTCGGGGATTGTTGGGCGGGATCGGCCGCTGGCGTGTCAGCGGCGCGGCGACCGGCGTGCTGCTCCTGATCGCGCTCGGCGCGTTTCCCGCGCGCGCTGCCGGCGATGACGACTGGACCATCCGCGCCACGAGCGAGTTTCACCTTGCCTTCGTGCGCTCGGGCATTCCCGAGGTCGATGACCAGACGCGCGCCGGGCTCGCCGGCCTCTCCGACGTCCTCAACCGGCGCACCGCCGTCGAGGCCGCCGTGCCCTTGGACGTCGACATCGAGACCGACGAGATCGTGTTCTTCCCGCTGCTCTACTGGCCGGTGGCGGAGGGCCAGCAACTGCCATCCGCGAAGGCGATCGACAAGA
>DATFRA010000066.1:0-10662 GCA_035263705.1 Allostellaceae bacterium | reverse complement strand
TCGCCGCGCGGCCGGCTCATCGATCAGGCGCGCGTGAAGGCGATGGCGGCGGGATTGGGCGTCAACCTGATCTGCGGCCGCTACGAGGGGGTGGATCAGCGGGTGGTCGAGGCGCGGGGCATCGAGGAGCTGAGCCTCGGCGATTTCGTGCTCTCGGGCGGCGAGCCGGCGGCGATCGCGCTCATCGACGCCTGCGTGCGTTTGCTGCCGGGCGTGGTCGGAGACGACGCGACGCTCGCGGAAGAGAGCTTCGAGGACGGCCTCCTCGAATATCCGCACTACACGCGGCCGCAGGATTGGCAAGGCCGCGCGGTGCCGGAGGTGCTGCTCTCCGGCCACCACGACAAGATCCGCCAATGGCGGCAGGAGCAGCGGGAGAGGGCGACGCGAGAGCGTCGCCCGGATTTATGGGAACGCCGGCTCGCGGCGCTAGGCGCCGTGGCCAAGCGAAAGAACGAATGAAAGAGGTGATGCCATGACCGTGCTCAAGACGCTCGAGGCGCAGCAGATCGAGAAGCTGCTCGCCGGCCGCGTGATCCCCGACTTCTCGCCTGGCGACACCGTGAAGGTGAGCCTCAAGGTGGTGGAGGGCGAGCGCGAGCGCATCCAGGCCTTCGAGGGCGTCTGCATCGGCCGCAAGAACGCCGGCCTCAACTCGAGCTTCACGCTGCGGAAGATCTCCTATGGCGAGGGCGTGGAGCGCATCTTTCCGCTCTATTCGCCGCGCATCAGCGCGATCGAGGTGATGCGCCACGGCTCCGTGCGCCGCGCCAAGCTCTATTACCTCCGCGGCCGCACCGGCAAGGCGGCGCGCATCGCCGAGCGCGGCTACGAGGGCGGCGAAGCCGAGGTGCCCGTGACTGGCACTGCGGAGACCGCGGACACGTCCACGAAATAGGAGCGCCGCTCACCGATGGCTCAACCGCGCACGCTCTTTGACAAGATCTGGGATGCCCACGTCGTCGACCGGCAGACCGACGGCACCTGCCTCGTCTACATCGACCGCCACCTCGTCCATGAGGTGACGAGCCCGCAGGCCTTCGAGGGCTTGCGCATCGCGAAGCGCAAGGTGCGGCGACCCGACGCGACCATCGCGGTCGCCGACCACAACGTGCCGACCACGGATCGCTCGCGCGGCATCGAGGAACCGGAATCGCGGCTCCAGGTCGAGACCCTCGAGAAGAACGTGAAGGAGTTCGGCATCCCCTATTACGGGATGACCGACATCCGCCAGGGCATCGTGCACATCATCGGCCCGGAGCAGGGCCTGACCCAGCCCGGCATGACCGTGGTGTGCGGCGACAGCCACACCGCGACCCACGGCGCCTTCGGCTGCCTCGCCTTCGGCATCGGAACCTCTGAAGTCGAGCACGTGCTCGCGACCCAGACGCTGATCCAGAAGCCCGCCAAGAACATGCTGGTGCGGGTCGAGGGCAAGCTACCCGCCGGCGTCACGCCCAAGGACCTGATCCTCGCCATCATCGGCAAGATCGGCACCGCCGGCGGTACGGGCCACGTGATCGAGTACGCCGGCAGTACCATCCGCGGCCTCTCCATGGAGGGCCGCATGACCGTCTGCAACATGACCATCGAGGGCGGGGCCCGCGCCGGCCTGGTAGCGCCGGACGAGACGACCTTCGAGTACCTCAAGGGCCGGCCGCACGTGCCCAAGGGCGCCGCTTGGGAGCAGGCGGTGAAATTCTGGCGCACGCTGCCGAGCGATCCCGGCGCGTCCTACGACAAGGTCGTGGAGATCGACGCGGCCTCGATCGTGCCGCACGTCACCTGGGGCACCAGCCCCGAGGACGTGCTACCGATCACCGGCCTGGTGCCGAACCCCGCCGACGCCGTCGACGAGGGCAAGCGCGCGGCGATGACCCGCTCGCTCGAATACATGGGCTTGAAGCCGGGGACCAGGCTCGCGGAAATACCGGTTCAGCGGGTCTTCATCGGTTCCTGCACCAATGGCCGGATCGAGGATCTGCGCGCCGCCGCCGCCATCGCCAAGGGGCGCAAGGTGGCGCCCGGCGTCAATGCCATGGTGGTGCCGGGCTCGGGCTTGGTGAAGCACCAGGCGGAGGAAGAGGGTCTCGACCGCATCTTCCTCGAGGCCGGCTTCGAGTGGCGCGAGCCCGGCTGCTCCATGTGTCTCGCCATGAACCCCGACAAGCTCGAGCCCGGCGAGCACTGCGCCTCGACCTCGAACCGCAATTTCGAGGGCCGGCAAGGCCGCGGCGGCCGCACGCACCTCGTGAGCCCCGCCATGGCGGCGGCCGCGGCGGTGACGGGCCATCTCACCGACGTACGCAAGTTGGGCTGAGGAGCAAGCACATGCAAAAATTCACGACCCTCACGGGGATCGCGGCGCCGCTGCCGATCATCAATTGCGACACCGACAAGGTGATCCCGAAGCAGCACCTCAAGACCATCGCGCGCACCGGTCTCGGCAAAGTGCTGTTCGACGAGCTTCGCTACAACCCCGACGGCTCGGAGAAGTCGGACTTCGTGTTGAACCAGCCGGCCTATCGCAACGCGAAGATCCTGGTCGCCGGCGAGAATTTCGGCTGCGGCTCCTCGCGCGAGCACGCGCCCTGGGCGCTGCTCGACTTCGGCATCCGCTGCGTCATCGCCTCGAGCTTCGCCGACATCTTCTACAACAACTGCTTCAAGAACGGCATCCTGCCGATCAAGCTGTCGCAGCAGATCGTCGACCAGTTGATGGACGACGCGCGCAAGGGCGCCAATGCGCGGCTCACCATCGACCTCGCCCAGCAGACCATCGAGCGGCCCGACGGCGAGAAGATCCAATTCGAGATCGATGCCTTCCGCAAGCATTGCCTCCTGAATGGCCTCGACGATGTCGGCCTCACCATGCAGAAAGCGCCGGCGATCGACGGTTACGAACAGCGCCAGCGCCTGAGCCAGCCCTGGCTCTATTCCTGAGCGCCCGCACTCTCGCCTTCATCTGAGGACTTCGAGCATGGCCGCCAACAAGAAGGTGCTGTCGCTCCCGGGCGACGGCATCGGTCCCGAGGTGATGCGCCAGGTGAGCCGCGTCATCGCGTGGTTCGACCGCCGCCGCATAGCAACCTTCGACGTGACCGAGGGTCTTGTGGGCGGCGCCGCGCTCGACGCCCATGGCGTGCCGCTCACGGACGACACGCTGCGGCTCGCACAGCAGAGCGACGCGGTTCTCTTCGGCGCGGTCGGCGGTCCGAAATGGGACTCGCTGCCGTTCCAGCAAAAGCCGGAGCGGGGCCTCCTGCGGCTTCGCAAGGAGATGGACCTGTTCGCGAACCTCAGGCCCGCGATGGTGTTCGATCCGCTGATCGGCGCCTCCACCCTCAAGCCCGAGATCGTGAAAGGCCTCGACATCGTGATCGTGCGCGAACTCACGGGGGGCGTCTATTTCGGCGAGCCGCGCGGCGTCACGACCTTGCCCGACGGCTCGCGCCGCGGCGTCGATACCCAGGTCTACACCACGGCCGAGATCGTCCGCGTGGCGCGCGTCGCCTTCGAGCTCGCGCGCAAGCGCCGCAACAAGGTGACCTCGGTCGAGAAGGCCAACGTCATGCACACCGGCGTGCTCTGGCGCGACGAGGTGACGAAGCTGCACGCCGCCGAGTACAAGGACGTCGAGCTCGGCCACATGTATGCCGACAACTGCGCCATGCAGCTCGTGCGCAACCCCAAGCAGTTCGACGTGATCGTCACCGACAATCTCTTCGGCGATATCCTCTCGGATTGCGCGGCGATGCTGACGGGCTCGCTGGGCATGCTGCCCTCGGCCTCGCTGGGCGCCGCCGACAGCAGCGGCCGGCGCAAGGCACTCTACGAGCCCGTCCACGGCAGCGCCCCCGACATCGCCGGGAAGGACGCCGCCAACCCGCTCGCGTCCCTGCTCTCCTTCGCGATGATGCTGCGCTATTCCTTTGACATGAAGGAGGAGGCCGAGCTGGTGGAGCGCGCGGTCCGGCAGGCGCTCGAGAGCGGCGCCCGCACCGGCGACATCCTGCAGCCCGGCATGACACGGGTCTCCACCACTCAGATGGGCGATGCGGTGCTGAAAGCGCTGGAAAAGGCAGCCTAGCTCTCGCGTGACGCGCTGAGCTTCCCACTCCGCGCGAAGTGGGGGGTTGACACTTTTGGCGCACTACGCACGGCGCTCTGCTTCTCGGATCAAGCAAGATTCCTTTGGAATTCCATCCACGAATGCTATGTCCGGATCGAGGAGCCGAAGGGGGAGGAACAACACCCCCTGCCGAGCGTTGGTCATGAAGTCGGTGCCAAAGTGAAAGGACGTGCAATGAAAGCGAACGGACGCCCAATAGCAAAGAACACGATTTGCCTCTGGTACGACAAGGACGCCGAGGCTGCGGCCCGCTTCTACGCCAAGACCTTTCCCAAAAGCACAGTGGGCGCCATCTTCCGTGCTCCAAGCGATTACCCGTCTGGCAAGAAGGGCGACGTACTGACGGTCGAATTCACCGTCGCTGGCATCCCTTGTATCGGGCTCAATGGCGGTCCGCAGTTCAAACATAACGAAGCCTTTTCGTTCCAGATCGCCACCGATGATCAGCATGAGACCGACCGCTACTGGAACGCCATCGTCGGCAATGGGGGACAGGAGAGCGCCTGCGGCTGGTGCAAGGACAAATGGGGCATTTCCTGGCAAATCACGCCACGCGTGCTGACCGATGCCTTGGCGACCGGCGGCGACGAAGCGAGGCGCGCGTTCGAGGCGATGATGGGCATGAAGAAGATCGACGTCGCCGCGATCGAGGCCGCGCGGCGCGGCTGACGTTGGGATGAGGTGTGTTTACTCGGCACGGGGCATCCCTCGTCGACACCCACCTTACCTTACCTAACCTCTCCCCCGCTTCGCAGGCGGCGAGGGACCATCAAAAGCGGCGCTCGATGAGCGCATCCAGCGCCATGGCCCCGCCACCGCGCGGCAGCACCGCGAAGGGATTGATGTCGAGGCTCGCGATCTCGTTGGCGTGAGCCGCGGCAAATTGCGAGAGGCGCACGATCGCGTCGGCGAGCGCGCCGATATCGGCGGGCGGCGCGCCTCGAATGCCATCCAGAATCCGCCGCCCTTTGAGCTGCTTGATCATGGCGCGAGCCTCGTCGAGGCCGATCGGTGCCGCTCGCAACGCCACGTCGCCGAGCGCCTCCACCAGCGTGCCGCCGAGGCCGAGCGCGACCATCGGGCCGAACGCCGGGTCGTTCTTGATCCCGAGGATGGTCTCGACGGCGCCCTCGATCATGGGCGCGACGAGACAGCCGCGCAGCGTGGCCTCCGGCTGCGCCGCTGCAACGCGCGCGGTGATCTCGGCGAAGCTGGCCCGCACGGCGTCGGCCGAGGCGAGGCGCAGGGCCACGCCGCCGAGCTCGGTCTTGTGCAGGATTTCCGGCGCCACGACCTTGAGCGCGACGGGATAGCCGAGCTCGGCGGCGACGCGGACGGCCTCGTCGGCGGTGCGGACGAGCCGGTGCGGCACCACGGGAATGCCGGCGCCTGAGAGCGCCGCGAGCGCCGTGGGTTCGTCCATCGGACCCGAGGGCAATGGGTCGAAGACCGGTGGCGCCGGGACCGCCGCCGGCGCGATGAAGGCGCGGCGGAAGCCCGCGAGCGCCGCCACCGCGCGCACCGCGTGCACGGGCTCTTCCAGGCAGAGGCAGCCGATGGCCGCGAGCTTCTGGCGGAAGTCCGCCGTGTGCAGGCAGCTCAAGCAAAGCAGCGTCTCGGGGAAGCGCCGGCGCAGGGCCGCGCAGGTCTCCAGGAGCTGCGGGGCCCGCACGGGGTTGCGGCCGCCGGCGCCGATCGACAGAATCACGCTGCCGTAGCCGCCGTCCTCGATCACGATCGCGAGTGCCTTGTCCGTGAGCGTGGGGACATTGACCGCGTGTCCCGTGATGTCCACGGGATTGCGGGTGGCCGCGAAGGAGACCAGCTCCCGGATTTTCCCCTGCGCGTGCTCCGGCAAGGCCGAGACCTCGAGACCCGCACGCACCGCGCTGTCCGCCATCAGCACGCCGATCCCGCCGGAGACCGTGACGAGGCCCAAGCGGTCGTTTCGAGGCAACACGCCGACGGCGCATGCGGCGGCGACATCGAAGAACTCCTCCAGGCTGTGGGCGCGGTAGGCGCCCATCTGTCGGAGCACGGCGTCGAACACGGCGTCGCAGCCGGCGAGTGCCGCCGTGTGGGAGGCGACCGCCGCGGCGCCCTCTGCGGTGCTGCCGGGCTTGAGGCAGATCACCGGCTTCTTGCGCGCCCGCGCGAGATCGAGCGCCGCCATCAGCTTGCGGCCGTCGCGGCAGCCCTCGAGGTAGAGCTGGATCACGGTGGTATCCGGATCCTCCGCGAGCCAGGCAAGGCAATCGGCGGCGTCGACGTCGGCTTCGTTGCCGGTGCTGGCGCTCGCGCTGTAGGCGAGGCCGCGGTCGGCGGCCATCGTGAAACAGAGCCCGCTCAGGGCACCGCTCTGGCCCACCAGCCCGATGCGCCCGGCCTTGCCGATGCCGTCCTTGAAGGCGGGATGGAAATTCGCCACCAGTCCGGTGCCGAAATTGACCACGCCCATGCAATTGGGGCCGAGGATGCGCATGCCGCTCTCGCGCGCGAGACTCGCCATCTCCGCCTGCAGCGCGCGGCCTCGCTCATCCACCTCCGCGAAGCCCGCGCTGAACACGACCGCGGCGCGCACGCCTTTCGCGCGGCAGTCGCCGAGGGCGGGCAGAACCGCGGGTGCAGGGACCGCGACGATCGCGAGGTCGACCGCGCCGGGTATCTCCGTCACGCTGCGATAGGAGCGAAGACCTTGAATCTCGTCTCCGGCGGGGTTGACAGGATAGAGCGCGCCCGAGAAGCCGCTCGCCTTCATGAACGCGATGGGGAGACCGCCGATCTTGGCGGGATCGCGCGACGCGCCGATGACCGCGACCGATCTCGGCCGGAAGGCCGGCGCGAGCGAGGCGAGGTCGATCGCCCGTTCGCCGCGATCCCGGCCCAAGGCTCAGCCCGGGTGGACGCCGTGACCCGCGAGATCTTTCAGCGCCGCCACGCGCTCGAGCTCGGGCCGGAGCCGGCCGGTCAGGAACAGGCCCAGCATGTAGAAATCGCCGACCAGAGACCAGTGGGGATTGACCAGCGTGGCGGGCCGGTTGCCCTCGAACATGAAATGCGAGGGCACCGCGATGCCATAACCCGCGACCACGCCCAGCAGGATCAGCCACCACGGCCCGCTGAATACGCCGATCAGCAGCAGCACGACGCCCGTCGTCGTGCCGACGTAGTGAAAGGCGCGCGTTCGCGGGTCCATATGGGCGCGCAGGTAGTAGGGCCAGAAATGCGCGAACCCGCCGCGCGTCTCGGTGATTTCGGCCATGGTGTCGCCTCCCAGGTGCGCTCGTCGGCGCCCTTGTCATTCCGGGCGCCGCGGCGTAAGTGATGCCGGATCAAGGCGAAACGCCTTTCCCCGGAGACCGTCTTATGAGCTTTAAACTAGCGGTGGTGGGCGCCACCGGCAATGTCGGCCGCGAGATGCTGAGCATCCTGGCCGAGCGCGGCGTTCCCGCGGCGGACGTGACCGCCGTCGCCTCCGAGCGCTCGGCGGGCGGCGAGGTATCTTACGGCGAGGACGACGTCCTCAAGGTCGAGGACCTCGAGCGCTTCGATTTCGAGGGCATCGACATCGGCTTGTTCTCGCCCGGCGCCAAGGTTTCGGCGATCCACGCACCGCGCGCCGCCAAGGCGGGCTGCGTGGTGATCGATAACACCTCGCACTTCCGCATGGATCCCGACGTGCCGCTGGTGGTGCCGGAGGTCAATCCCGGCGCGATCGCGCAATACGAGAAACGCGGCATCATCGCCAATCCCAACTGCTCCACCATCCAGATGGTGGTGGCGCTGAAGCCGCTGCACGACCTCGCGCGGATCAAGCGCGTGGTGGTTGCAACGTACCAATCCGTCTCGGGCGCCGGGCGCGAGGCGATGGACGAGCTCTTCAACCAGACGCGCGGGATCTACGTGAACGACCCCATCACCAAGGAGGTCTTCACCAAGCAGATTGCCTTCAACTGCATTCCCCACATCGACGTCTTCATGGAGGACGGCTCGACCAAGGAGGAATGGAAGATGGCGGTCGAGACTCGGAAGATCCTCGATCCCGACATCGCGGTCCATGCGACCTGCGTGCGCGTGCCGGTGTTCATCGGCCATGCCGAGGCAGTCAATGTCGAGTTCGAGCGGCCGATCTCGGTCGAGGAGGCGCGGGCCGCGCTGAAGGCGGCGCCCGGCGTCAGCGTGATCGATCACCGCGTCGACGAGGGTTATGTGACGCCGCAGGAGAGCGCCGGCGAGGACCCCGTCTTCGTGAGCCGCATCCGGCGCGATCCCACCGTGAAGCACGGATTGGGTATGTGGGTGGTCGCCGACAATCTGCGCAAGGGTGCCGCGCTCAACGCGGTGCAGATCGCGGATATCCTGATGCGGGACTATCTCGAGGACCGGTCGGGCGGGAGCGATGTCGGGCAACGCCGCCGTACCGGCTGAGGCGCCCGCACCGCCCGAGGCCGCGCCGGGCCCCATACCGGCGCCCGTCCCCATCGCGACGCCAGATCCCGCGATCCCCGAGAACGCGAGGCAGGCCTTCCTCGCCGCCGCCCAGCGGCATCAGGCCGGCGACAACGACAACGCGATGAAGCTCTACATGCGGGCACTCGAGCTTCACGCGCCCTTCGCCGACGCCTACAACAACATCGGCGTGATCCTGCGCGCGCAGGAGAAGCTGCCCGCGGCCGCCGCCTGCTTCCGGCGCGCGCTCAGCTTCCGCGCGGACAACTCCGCGGTGCTCTCCAATCTCGGCAACGTGCTCTGGCAGATGCTGCGCTTCGAGGAGGCGGCGGCGGCGTTCACACGCGCGCTCGAGCTTGAGCCGGCGCTGCCGGAGACGCTGCACAACCTGGGCCTCTTGCTGCACAGCATGGGTGACTATCCGCGGGCGGTGGAATGCTTCGACAAGTCGCTTGCGGCCAAGGGTGGCAACGTCGACGTGCTCTGGGACCGCTCGCTAACGCGCCTGGTCATGGGCGATTTCGACCGCGGCTGGCCCGAGTACGAAATCCGCTGGCGGCTCAAGCACAATCCGCCCCGGCGCCTCGCGTTCCCGCTTTGGGAGGGCCAGGAGAGCAGAACCCTCTCGCTCCTCGTGCACCACGAGCAGGGGCTCGGCGATACCCTCCAATTCTGCCGTTACCTCCCGATGGTGGCGCCGAAGGTTGGGCGCTTGGTGTTCGAATGCCAGGCGGAGGTCGCGCGGCTCATGAACTCCTTGCCGGGCATCGCCGAGGTGATCCCGAGCGGCCGCCCGACGCCGACCTGCGATTACCACGTGCCGCTCCTCAACCTGCCGCGCTACTTCCGCACGAACTTCGACAACATCCCCGCGCGGATCCCCTACCTGCAGGCGCCGGCCGGCACCACCGCGCCCACCGTGCATCGGCCGCCCGGCACCAAGCTCGCGGTCGGCATCGTCTGGGCGGGCAAGCCTAGCCATAACAACGACAAGAACCGCTCGACCTCGCTTGACCGGTTCCTCTGTCTCGCGGATCTCCCGGGTGTCGCGGTCTATAGCCTGCAGAAGGGCCTGCGCACCGCCGACATCCAGACGCTGTGCGCGCAGCCGCTGATCACCGACCTCGGCTCGCGGGTGACGGATTTCGCGGAGACCGCGGCGCTACTGCCCCAGCTCGACCTGATCGTCGCCGTCGACACCGCCGTCGTGCACCTCGCGGGAGCGCTCGGGATTCCCGCCTTCGTGCTGATCCCCTATACGCCGGACTGGCGCTGGCTCCGCGGCCGAGACGACACGCCCTGGTACCCGACGCTGCGCCTCTTCCGCCAGCCCAAGCCGCGCGACTGGGACAGCGTCTTCGACCGCGTCCGCTCCGCCGTGCAGGCGATGCTGTAAGACCGTCTTACTTTCGCACCAACCCCACCATCGTCATGGCCGGGCTTGTCCCGGCCATCCACGTTTTCTTTCAAAGCGTGCAGGCGAACACGTGGATGCCCGGGACAAGCCCGGGCATGACGGCCGAAATGGTCTCGGAGATTCGCGCGCTTCTTCCAGGAAGTGTGTTTTTCGCCGACTCATGTTAAAGCCTATTACATGGCTTGGTCGGATCGCGGGCACGGGCGCCGGGGCTATCACCACGGCAATCTGAAAGAGGCGCTGATCAACGCGGCCTTGGAGCTGATCGCGGCCAAAGGGCCGCTCGGCTTCACCTTTGCCGAGGCCGCGCGCTCCGCCGGCGTGAGCCAGGCGGCACCCTACCGGCATTTCCGCGATCGCGACGAGCTCATGGTCGACGTCGCTATCCGCGGCTTCGAGCGGTTCGAGGCGGCGCTCGCGAAGGCCTGGAACGACGGCGCGCCCAATCCGCTCGCCGCCTTCGAGAATCTCGGCAAGGCCTATCTCGCTTTCGCGCGCGCAGAGCCCGCCTATTACGCCGCCATGTTCGAGGCCGGCGTGCCGCCCGACTCCAGTCCCGAGCTGCAGCAGGCGGGCGACCGCGCCTTCGCGGTGCTGCGCACGGCCTCCGAGGCGGTCTGCGCGCGCCTGCCGAAAGACCGCCGCCCTCCGGCGCTCATGATGG
>DATFRA010000065.1:0-5978 GCA_035263705.1 Allostellaceae bacterium | reverse complement strand
TCCAAAGAGTCGTCATGCCCGTGCTTGTCACGGGCATCCACGTGTTCTTCTTCAGTAAAAGAACACGTGGATGGCCCGAACAAGTCGGGCCATGACGACAATAGGGAGAGCGAGAGCGCGCAGAGACTCTCCGGCGTCGCGCCGAAATGCGAACCGGACAGCCGTGGGCTTGGCCCGGCCATCCACGTGTTCTTTGGGCAAAGAAGCAAAACGTGGACCCCCGGGCCAAGCCCGGGGGTTACGAAAAGAAAAATGACGGCGATGGTGAAATCCCTCTCCGCCCGCGATGTTGCAAACCAGCGTCGGTGCGTCGCGATTCTGTGCGTTGTGCGGTCCGGGCGGAGTGCTATGCTCCGCGCGTCTCGGATCGCGAGCGCGCGGGTGCAAGCGCTCGACCAAAACCACAAGACCGGAGGAGGTAGACGATGCGAAGCGAAGGACGCAGGCATGTCGCTCTCAAGCTCGCCCTCGTGATCGGCGCGCTTGTCATGGTACCGACACAATTCGCGGCCGCGCCGGCTCGGGCGCAGGACACCATCAAGGTGGGCTGGGTCGGCCCGCTCTCGCCGCCGGGCGGCTACGCCGAGGGCGCGCTGATGAAGCAGGCGGCGGAGATCGCCGCGGAGGAGATCAACGCCAAGGGTGGCCTGCTCGGCAAGAAGGTCCAGCTCGTGTTCCAGGACACCCGCGGCCAGCCCGAGGAAGGCACGGCGGCGGCCGAGCGGCTGATCTCCCAGGAGAAAGTCGTCGCCATCACCGGCGAGTTCCACAGCTCGGTGTTCCTGGCGGAGATGGAGGTCGCGCACAAGGCGGGGATCCCGATCATCGGCGTCGACGTCTGGGCGCTCAAGATCACCGGCAAGGGCTATCCCGAGGTGTTCCGCGTGGCGCCCAACCAGGCGCTGATCGCCGGCAAATACGCGGACTGGATGGCCGCCGCCGGGTTCAAGAACGTGGCGGTCCTCGCCGAGAAGACGGATGGCGGGCAGAGCGCGATGGACGTGCTGCTGCCGGGCCTCGACAAGCACGGCGTCAAGTACGAGCAGGTCGGCGCCGATCCGAACGCGACGGAGTTCACGGCGCAGATCGAGCGCTTCAAGTCGCACCAGCCGCCGTTCGACTTCTTCTTCACGGCCTACAGCGAGGCCGGCGCCTATCCGCTGTTGAGCCAGTCCCACCAGCTGGGCTTCGCGCCCACGGCGCAGACCGGATTCGCCAACTCCGGCGGCCCGGCGGTCGATCCGACCTTCTGGAAGAACGTCGGCAAGGCCGGCGTCGGTTCTGTCACGGAGATCGTGGGCCTGCCCAAGGCCGCCGACAACGACGTGACCAAGGCCTTCAAGGCGGCCTTCCAGAAGAAGTACAACCACGCGGCCTCGCCGCAGTCGATCGAGAACTACGACGCCATGCTGGTGCTCGCCGACGCGATCAAGCGGGCCAACTCGACCGACGGCAAGGCGATCATCGCCGCGATGGAGAAGACCGACATCGTGCTGGGACGCGGCCGGTACACCTTCTCGACCGGCCACGATCCCGACTGGGCCTATCACCAGTTCATGACCGCGCCGGTGGCGCTCGTGCAATACGACAAGGAAGCCCAGGACGCCGAGGACGCGCCGATCATCTGGCCGCGCGACATCGCGAACGTGCAGTACACCTACAACAAGCCGAAGTGAGCCGCGCGTCGTCGGCGCACAAATCCACCTTCACCCTCTCCGCCCCTCAGGGGCGGAGAGGAGCTGGAACATTGGGGCGTGTCCCCTCAAGTTCGAATCGGTTCCCTGCACTCGTCATGCCCGGCCTCCGTGCCGGGCATCCACGTGTTCTTCCGCGGCCGATGAAAAGAAAACGTGGATGGCCGGAACAAGTCCGGCCATGACGAGCAGCGGGATCGGGTTCGCATCCAGACGGGAAACGCTCTAGGCGGGGCGATGAGCTGGAATTATTTCTTCGTCCAGGTCGCGAACGGGGCGGTCATCGGCGTGATCTACGCGATGATCGCCGTCGGCGTGACGCTGATCTTCTCGATCCTGAAGATCGTCAATTTCGCCCACGGCGACCTCTACATGCTGGGCGGCTACTGCGCCTATTACGTGATCGAGTATCTGGGATTGCCGCCGCTCGCGGCGATGGTCGTGGCGATGGCGGCGCTCTTCGTGCTCGCGATCGTGCTCGAGCGCCTGCTGCTGACGCCGCTCTACAGCGACCGCACCGAGCGCAAGGACGAGTACGGCCTCATCGTCACCTTCGGCCTCGCCTACTTCCTCAGGAACAGCGCCGTCATCGTCTTCGGCCCGTTCCCGCTGAAGCCGCCCTCCTTCATCCCGGGCGTGCTCAAGATCGACAACCTGATCCTGACCAATGACCGGCTGGTCGCGGCGGGCCTCGGCATCGCGCTGATCGCGGGCCTCGTCTATTTCATGCAGGGGACCATCTGGGGCCAGGCGCTCGACGCCGTGAGCCAGTCGCGGGACTCGGCCTCGATCGTCGGCATCAATCCGCGCCGGTTCAATTCCTTCGCCTTCGGCATCGGCGCGGCGCTCGCCGCGGCGGCGGGCGCGCTGGTGGCGCCGATCTTCTCGCTGGCGCCCGACATGGGCGTGCTCCCGAACATCCACGCCTACGTGATCGTGATCCTCGGCGGCATGGGTTCGGTCAGCGGCAGCATCATCGCGGGCGTGCTCCTGGGCGAGGCCGAGAACCTCTTCACCGCCTATTTCCCGGACCCGACGCGCGCCTTCGCCTACTCGAACGCCTTCGGGGTGGTGATGCTGATGCTCTTCCTGGTGTTCCGGCCCCAGGGCCTGTTCGGCCGGCGCCACCTCCGGATGGAATAGGCGGCCCGTGCGGAACCTCCACGTCTATATCCTCGCCTTGGCCGCGCTGGTGGCGCTGGCCTTCGCCGACCAGCTCAATGCCTATTGGATGCACGTGGCGATCATCGCGATGTACTACGGCATCCTCGCCGCGAGCTGGTCGCTGCTGGCGGGCTCCGTCGGGCTGTTCTCGCTCAGCCACATGGCCTTCGCGGCGATCGGCGCCTACACCTCGGCGCTGCTCATCAAGTGGACGGGCATTCCGGTCCCGCTCGGCATGCTCGCGGGCGTCGCCATGTGCTGCGCGGTGGGCGGGCTCGTCGGCTTCGTGTGCCTGCGCATGAGCGGCCCCTATCTCGCGATCTTCACGCTGGGATTCTCCGAGATCGTGCGGATCGCGATCGCGACCGAGGACGGCGTCACCTCCGGCATGGCGGGACTGCACACCGACGCGCTCTTCCCGATGGCCGCGACGCGGCTCCCTTATTTCTATGCGGCGGCGGCGCTGCTCGCGGTCTCGCTCCTGCTCATGGGCGTGCTCGTGCGCTCGCGCTGGGGCCTGTTCCTGCGCGCGATCCGCGAGGACGAGCAGGCGGCCGCCGCGTCGGGCGTCGCCGTCGCGCGCTTCCGCATCCTCGCCTTCGCGATCGCCAGCGGCTTCGCGGGCCTCGCCGGCACCTTCTACGCGCACTACATCCCCATCATCACGCCCAGCATGGGCGACCTCAACGAGATGGCGAAGCTCGTGGTGATGACCGTGATCGGCGGCATGGAGCGGCTGCCGACCGCGGTCGGCGGCGCGATCGTGGTGGAGTTCCTGCTGGAGGAGCTCCGCGACTACGGCCAGTGGCGCCTGCCGCTCTTCGGCGTGATCCTGCTGCTCACCATGCGCTTCGCGCGGAACGGGCTGCTGACGCCGCTCTGGCTGCGCTTCGTGCGGCTCGGCGAGGCGCGGGACAGCGCGCCGCCCGGCATCGGCCAAGAGAAGGGCTCCGAGGCATGAGCGAGACGAAGGAGCTCGTGCGCGGCAGCGGCCTGACGAAGCGGTTCGGCGGCATCGTCGCGAACAACGCCGTCGACTTCGTCGTGAGCGAGGGCGACCTCATCGGCCTCATCGGGCCCAACGGCTCCGGCAAGACCACCCTCATCCACACCCTGACGGGCCATCTCGAGCCCGACGCGGGCGAGGTGGTGGTGCGCGGCCGCCACGTCCACGGCCTGGCGCCGCACGTCTACGCCGCCATGGGTGTGGCGCGGACGTTCCAGCTGACCCAGCTCTTCGCCCGCATGACCGTGCTGGAGAACCTGCTGGTGCCGGGCCTGACGCGGCCGCACTCGACGCGCGAGGAGGTGACGCGCCGGGCGCGCCGCTATCTTTCCTTCCTCAACCTCGGCCATGTCGAGCAGCTCGACGCGAAGAACCTGTCGGGTGGCCAGCAGAAGCTCCTGGAGCTCGGGCGCTGCCTGATGTTGGAGCCCGCGGTGCTGTTCCTCGACGAGCCCTTCGCGGGCGTCCATCCGCGCTTGCGCGACGAGCTCATCCTGCGCATCCAGGAGCTGCACCGGGAGGGTCGCACCTTCGTCGTGGTCGACCACGACATGGAATCGATCCTGCGCCTCTCGAAGCGACTGGTGGTGATGGCGCGCGGCAGCAAGATCGCCGACGGACCGCCGGCGGAGGTGCGGAGGGACCAGACCGTGCTCGCCGCCTATGCGGGGCTCTGAGATGGTCGCAGCCGCCGACGCCGCCACGACGCCCTGGCTCGCCGCCCGCGACCTGGTCGCGGGCTATCTGCCGGGGATCGACATCCTCCGCGGCGTCTCGGTCGAGGCCCGGCGCGGCGAGGTCCGCTGCGTGCTCGGCCCGAACGGCACCGGCAAGTCGACGCTGCTCAAGGTGCTGTTCGGCTTCCTGCCCGCGCGCGCGGGCGAGATCGCCTTCGACGGCAGGGTGGTGCACGGTATCGCCGCCCACGAGATGGGCCGCCACGGCGTCGTCTACCTGCCGCAGCGCCCGAGCATCTTTCCGCACTTGAGCGTCGAGGTGAACCTGAGGCTCGGCGCCTGGCGCTACAAGGGCGAGCGCGGCCGCGTCGACGACCTCGTGCGCCAGGCCTGCGAGCGCTTCCCGGTGCTGCAGGAGCGACGCAAGCAGGCCGCGGGCACCTTGAGCGGCGGCCAGCAGCGCCAGCTCGAGATGGCGCGGAGCCTGATGCACGACCCCGTGCTCTTCCTGATCGACGAGCCCACCGCCGGCATCGAGCCGCGCGTCGCCGGCATGATCTACGCGATGATCAAGGACCTGGCCGCCCAGGGGAAGGCGGTGTTGCTGGTCGACCAGAACATCAAGCGCGCGCTGGAGATCGCCGACTACGTCTATGTCATGCGCACCGGCACCGTGCTCTCCGAAGGCTCGCGCGAGGCGTTCGGCGGCGACACCGAGGCGCTGGTCGCCCGCTGGCTCTACGCCAGCGGCAGCGTGCAGCAGGTCTAGGCTTGCTCGTCGGGCAGGCGCCGTCTAAGGTTCGGGCTCGCATCGAGCGGCGCCCATAGCAGCGGAGGTTCCGATGGCCAATGATCTCGCCACGATGACCAAGCGGCCCACCACGAAGCTCGGTCACACCAGCGCCAAGAAGCCGATCGTGACCAAGGGACGGCGCGATTTCTTCAGCTATCGCGACCTCGACCTGAAGGAGCCGAGCGGCGGGCTGATGCGCGGTCAGATCATGAAGGCGATCACCGGCATGACCCAGCCGACCGGCTGGCATTACCACACCTGCGAGAGCCAGTTCGTCTATCTCCTGAACGGCTGGGTCGAGCTGGAGTTCGAGGGCGGCGAGTTCCTGCGCTGCGAGCGCGGCGATAGCGTGCTCATCCCGGGCGGGCTCAAGCACAACGAATTGCGCACCTCGGATGATTTCGAGGCGCTCGAGGTCTCGGTGCCAGGCAAGCTCGGAACGGTGCCCTGCGATCCGCCGACGAAGCGAAAATAGATAGCGCGTTGCTCGCTTCGACGGCCTTCTGGGCCAGCGTCGAGCGAGCGCAGGCGGCAGCTCCGGGGCGGGTACTCAGAAATCCGTCCGAGCCAAATGTCGGCTATCGAGCGTATCTCGGACTCGACTCCGACATGGTTCACATGGCGGAGAAGTGCCAGCAACCGAC
>DATFRA010000064.1:0-6691 GCA_035263705.1 Allostellaceae bacterium | reverse complement strand
CGAGATCCGCCACCTCCAGCGCACCGAGGTGCGCGAGGCCGAGGAATTCTTCTCCGCGGGCCAGAAGGGCTCCTCGGCCATGCCGCACAAGCGCAATCCCGTGCTCTCGGAGAACCTCACGGGCCTCGCCCGCGTGGTGCGCGCGGCGGTGGTGCCCGCGCTCGAGGACGTCACCACGTGGCACGAACGCGACATTTCTCACAGCTCCGTCGAGCGCGTGTTCGCCCCCGACGCCACCATCGCCCTCGACTTCGCCCTCGCCCGTGCCGCGGGCCTGGTGGAGAAGCTCGTGATCTACCCCGAGGCGATGCGCGCGAATCTCGACCGCCTCGGCGGCCTCGTGCATTCCCAGCGCGTGCTGCTCGCCTTGACGCAAGCCGGCATGAGCCGCGATGACGCCTACCGCGCCGTCCAGCGCAACGCCATGCCCGTCTGGGACGGGCGCGGCAAGTTCCTCGATCTGCTTAAGGCCGACGCGGCGGTGACGAAGTTCGTGAAGCCGGCCGCTCTCGATGCGCTCTTCGACGAGGGCTACCACACGAAGCACGTGGACACGATTTTCAAGCGCGTGTTTGGGGAGAGCTGAGTGTTGGCGGTAGGGTGAACCGCCAAGACGCCAAGCCTTGCATTTCTCTCTCCGTCATGCCCGGCCAGCGTGCCGGGCATCCGCGTCTTCGTGAAGGAACACGTGGATGACCGGGACAAGCCCGGTCATGACGAAAAAGGAAAGAACTTGGCGTCGTCCTTGGCGTCTTGGCGGTTCAACAAATCCTACTTCGTGATCCCCAGCTGCTTCTTCGCCTCGGTGTGGAAGCGGGCGAGCTCGGCGCGGACGCGCGCGGCGTCGAGGCTGACGCCCTTCGCCTGGGCGTCGCGCACGAGGTGGGCGATCAGGTCGTCGTCGCTGTGGTGGCGCACCTCGCCCTCGACGATGGCGCGTGCGTAGGTCTCGGCGGCGGCGCCGGAGAGGCCCATGCGCTCGGCCGCCCAGAGCGCCAGCAGCTTGTTGCGGCGCGCCTTCGCCTTGAAGGCCAGTTCCTGGTCGCGCTCGAATTTCTTCTCGAAGTTCCGCTCGCGCTCGTCGAAGCCGCTCATTGATACCCCCTTGCAGAGCAGGGCCGCGCGCTCTGCAGGCGACGACCCAGGTTCCGGCATTATATCGTGCCGCGCACCACCCGCGAGATCAGCCCTGCATGTGCACCGTCGTCCTGCTCCGCCGCCCCGGTCACGATTGGCCGCTCATCCTCGGCGCCAACCGTGACGAAATGGCGACGCGGCCCTCCAAGGCGCCGGCGCGGCACTGGCCCGATCGGGCCGAGGTGGTGGCGGGGCTCGACGTCGAGGCGGGGGGATCGTGGCTCGGGGTCAACGACGCCGGCGTGGTGGCGGCTATGCTGAACCGCCACGGCACCCTCGGCCGCGCCAAGGGCTTCCGCTCGCGCGGCGAGCTGGTACTGGAGGCGCTCGACCATGCCGACGCCGTCGAGGCCGCGCGCGCGCTCAAGCACCTGGCGCCCGGCGCCTATCGCCCCTTCAACATGATCGTCGCCGACAACCGCGACGCCTTCTGGATCCGCCACGCCGATCCCACGGGAACCCTCGGCCTCACCGTGACGCCCGTCGCCGAAGGCCTCTCGATGCTGACGGCGGGCGAACTCAACGATCCCGAGAGCGGCCGCATCCGCCACTACCGGCCGCTCTTCGCCAAGGCGGCGCCCCCCGAACCCGACCGCGGGAATTTCTCGGCTTGGCAGGCGCTCCTCGAGAGCCGCGAGGCCGCGCCTTCAGACGGGCCCAGCGGCGCCATGCGCTTTCAGACCGAGACCGGCTTCGGCACCGTCTCGAGCGCGATGGTGGCCCTCGCGCAGCCCAGCCACGCGCCGCCGCGCTGGCGCTTCCGCTTCGCCAGCTGGACACCCGAGATCGAGGGGTGGAAAGACATAAAGCCTTAGGGCCGAGGCTTTGTTTTTCCGGGTTCGGCGGGCGTCATTGTTTCGCCGGCCGGGGCTTGCTATATGAGCAGTTGCATATCCCTCAGGAGGTCCGCGGCGCCGCTACCGGGTCACGCCGGGCCCGCCCATCGTCCGATCCCACTGAAAAGATTAAGGTATTGAAGGCCATGTCGCGCCGCCGACAGATCTACGAGGGCAGGGCTAAAGTGCTGTTCGAGGGCCCCGAGCCCGGTACGCTCGTGCAATATTTCAAGGACGACGCCTCCGCCAACAACAACCAGAAGAAGGGCACGATCACCGGCAAGGGCGTGCTCAACAACCGGATCAGCGAGTACCTGATGGTGAAGCTCGCGGATGTCGGCGTGCCCACGCATTTCGTGCGCCGCCTCAACATGCGCGAGCAGCTCGTGCGCGAGGTCGAGATCATCCCGATCGAGATGGTGGTGCGCAACATCGCCGCGGGCTCCTTCGCCAAGCGCTTCGGCATCGCCGAGGGCACGCAGCTGCCGCGCTCGATCATCGAGTACTACTACAAGAACGACGCGCTCGAGCGGCCGATGGTGAGCGAGGAGCACATCACCGCCTTCGGCTGGGCGAACACGCAGGACCTCGACGACATGATGCAGATGTCGCTGCGGGTGAACGATTTCCTCACGGGGCTGTTCCTGGGCATCGGCATCAAGCTCGTCGACTTCAAGCTGGAGTTCGGCCGGCTCTGGGAGAACGACGAGATGCGGATCGTGCTCGCCGACGAGATCAGCCCTGACAACTGCCGGCTCTGGGACGCGAAGACGAACGAGAAGCTCGACAAGGACCGCTTCCGCCAGGACTTGGGCCGCGTCGAGGAAGGCTATCGGGAGGTGGCGCGCCGGCTCGGCATCCTGCCCGAGGGCGGCCCCGCCGACATGAAGGGCCCGAAGACGCTGCAGTAATCGTTGCGTCCTTCGACGCGCTCGCTACGCTCGCTTGCTCAGGATGAGGGGCAGGGTGGTTGTGGCAGATAAACTGCGCCTCATCCTGAGCAAGCGCCCCGTTGGGGCGCGCGTCGAAGGACGCACGGCAGTGGGACCGAGATTGGGGGCACTCACCAAGATGAAAGCGCGCGTCCACATCACGCTCAAATCGGGCGTGCTCGATCCCCAGGGCAAGGCAATCGGCCACGCGCTCGCCTCGCTCGGCTTCGCCGGCGTCAACGACGTGCGCCAGGGCAAGGTGATCGAGCTCGACCTCTCCGAGACCGACCGGTCGCGCGCGGAGGCCGCGGTCAAGTCGATGTGCGAGAAGCTGCTGGCCAACACCGTGATCGAGAACTACTCGATCGAGATCAAGGGGTGAGATCACCGCCCGGCACGTGGCGCCTCAAATGCGACGGTGCGCGTAGTTGAACGCCTGCCCCGAGAGCTCGGTCAGCAACCCAGCGGCGCGCTCACCATCAAGATAGGCCGGCGTGTGAATCTCGAGCCAGCACCGACCGGCCGCTAGCGTATGGTCCCAATCCAGGTCGAGAATGCCGTAACCCTTACCGGTCTCGGGATCGATCCATTGCTGCGTCGGATCGCGATACCAGCGGTCCAAGAGTTCCTGCCAATCCGGGCAGATGCGATCCGTGCCGGGAATTCCTGGCGGATGAAAGAACCCTTCTCCAGAGGCGACGAATATGTTCGCTCCGAAGTCCTCGAAATAGATTTCCATGCCCCAGTTCGCAGCGTCGCTCGGCTCCTCCATGCTGCTGAGCTCCCAATAGAGCGGACCCGGCGAGAATCCCTCCTGCTCCGGAAACGTGAATTCCTGCGAGAGGTATCCATGCCCCTTCATGGCCGAGATGAAATCGGGGATCCCGAAGCCACGGCAATCGAGCGCGAAGGAGCGTGGGACGATGTCGATGCTCTTGAGTTCGTCGAGCAGGGTATCGAACCCTCTGACAGAATCAGGCGCGCCTTGATGCGCCCGACCTCGATCTTCCACGATCCGTTCCCAAAGATTGTGCACAACGACGTAATCGAGATCGCGCACCCTGGCATCGCGTAGGAAGCCGCACGTGAGCAACGCCGCACGGAGGCGCGGCCAATCCGGTTTTGGCTGACGTGGGTCCGCCGGAAACAGATGCATGAAACTTTCGCTCATGGCACATCTGCTCCTTTTCTCTCGATCACTCCTCTGGCCACGGTTTGAGCGGCTCGAGGCTGGCATCGATGGCGTTTGCAGCTTCGACCTGGGCGGGATTGCTGGCGTCGAAAACCTCCTTGGCGGCGGAGATAAGGACCCCGCGAGTGCACCGGCGCTCGACAACGGCTTGTCGGGGGGGCGTCACTCGCTCCGCGAACCGGTCAGCGAGGTAGACAGCCCACGCGCCCGAAAATCTCCAGCGAAATCGCTCAGCGCCGGTGATTGTTTGTGCGATGCGGCTCGTCGAGTAGAGCCCGCCCCAGTCGACGTCCCACGCATCGACCATCGCGAGGAGCGTCGGCCTTAGCGCGAGGAGCATACTGACGACGGCGTCCACCTCTTCGCCGGGGATTATCGTGAGTTCGATCTCGTTGGGGAGCCAGATACGGTCCGCATCTTCCGAGCCAGCACCGGCATGAAGGCGCAGATGCAGGGACTGCGAGCTGCCGACGCCGCTGTTTGCGCTCATATCGTAGCCGTCCGACACTATGCGCGTGCGGCTCGTGTTGTGCACGCGTCGCCGCTTCAAGATCCGCACGAGATCGCCTCGCTGGCAGAGCTCGTGCAGGTTCCGCACCGTCACGTGGCCTACCCCGTCCCAGCGCAAGGTGCGAAAATCTCGATGGATATCCCAGAGATCGTTGAGCATTCGCACCGAGCGAGACGCACAAGCTTCCACCGTCTCTTCCCGTAGTCCCCAGCCGACCTTGATGCTGAAGAGATCGCGCACCGCTCGGCCCTCGGCTAGCGCGCGTACGGAGCGGGGACGAAAATCGGCTTACCCGTGGGGTCGATGCCGATCCAATAAATGGGGCCCGTTGAAAAGGCCAATCGATGCATCTCCTCAACGAATTGTGCATCGGGCGGCTGGACGAAAACCTCGCCCTTTTGCTGTGGAGACGGCAGCGGCGGCTCCCAGATCACTCTGACGTTTCTGAAATGAGCCTCCGCGTAAGCGCGCAAAATGTCGGCAACAGGCTTCTGCGCAACGTGCCACTCAACAATCTTCCCGAACGCTTCGGCAGCAGCAGCCTGCGCGGCCATTTGGTCCGTGTCGCCTTTCCACCCTTTCCAGTACGGCTTCCATCCACCGTCCGGCGTAATGTGTTGCTCAAACCCCTCCGCCTTGGCTTCGAGCATGTTCTTGTCGCCCCAGAACCGGCAGCCGTCGAAATTGACGCCGTTCAGATAGAAAGCGACGCCATAGGGCAACTGAGTCACTTGCTCCTGATACTCCTGTGCGCGCTCCGACGCTCCGCCCCGTCTGTCGGCAGCGGGATCGGGGCATAGCTCTTCCGGATCAGCCGTTCGGACCTTCACCCGCGCCTCCTCTACCAACCGCGCGATGCGCGCGTCTCTCTCTTCGGGTGTTTCCTTTTCCTCGACCTTATCACCCGCTTTTGCCGATAAAACGCCGGCGGCGCCTGAAGGATCGAGCACGAAGGCGCCGTTGACATACCGGCCGACGACGTTGCCTTGCTCGTCACGGTAAAATCCCTCGGCATCGGGACGTGATACGAAGAGTGGAGTTCGCTCACCCTGATCATTCGTGCGATAGAGGGTCAATTCGACTTCAGATGCGTGGTATGCGACGTCTGGCCGTCCGGGCAGTGTGCCGTCCGACATCAAACCGCTGTTGCTCGGCATCAGAATGAGACCGCCGAGCAGACCCAGAGGTCCCGTGAGCCTCGATGCAATGCCAGGGAGCGCATCGAGAGCCGCGCCTGACCACAGTCTCCAGGCTGAGCTTGAAATCGCCTCACCGACAGCCGCCACCGTGCTCGCGACCGAGATTGTCCCCATTGGCGGTGTGGTCGCGGTCGCTGCGCCAGGTGCAGCTCCCCCAGCCTCGTCCGTCCACCGCCCGCGGTCGTCGCGGGCCTGGTTCGGGTCAAAGCCAGCCTTCAGGAGGGCCGTGGCGATCGCTAGTCGGCGAAGATGCGGATCGTCGATCGCGCCCAGAGGAATTTCGAGACCGAGGCGGTGAACTTTGGCAAGACCTTCGGCCGCAACCAACTTCTCAAGTCGGCGGCAGACGGTACCAAGGCGAGAGTGGTCGCGCTCGCCGCCGTCTTCGAACACGAAGTGTAGGAGACGCGAAGCGTCGCCGAAACCCGCGCAAAGATATCCGATGGGTGTGCGCCGAACGAAGATGCGATCGGACGCGAGCCTCTCGCCTTCGGTATCAATCACGGGAATGAAGGCTTGTAGAGGCGACTTTCCCCTTTCAGCCTGCTCCTGATTCGAGCCGCCATCCACAGCTGCCTCCGAGTTTTGCTTGCTCGAGTGATTAGAACAAAACAAGAACATTGTCAACTGAATTCGGTACGCTAGACTCCCTCGGGAGCCGCGCCGCTTGGCTCTCAGGAGCCCTCAATGCCCGGTAAACGCATCCAGATCGACGACGACACCTGGGCGGCGCTCGACCTCCTCGGCCGCGAGCGCATGATGGATTTCCAGGAACTCGCCGACGAGGCCTTCCGCGATCTCCTGCGCAAGCACGGCCGACCGCCGAGCCTCAAGGCGGCGCTCCGGCAAAGCCTCG
This sequence comes from Allostellaceae bacterium, assembly GCA_035263705.1. Classification (GTDB taxonomy): domain Bacteria; phylum Pseudomonadota; class Alphaproteobacteria; order ATCC43930; family CGMCC-115725; genus DASZHJ01. The sequence goes on along the minus strand of DATFRA010000064.1, from coordinate 28 downwards.
GCGAGGGCGCCTCTATCCACACCCTGCC